>CP145871.1:0-508051 GCA_041941785.1 Candidatus Dasytiphilus stammeri
TCTCACACTCCGTCAGTGCACATTCAAATTTTTTACTAAATTCCTTCTTGTCAAAGAACTAAATAATAGTTAAGCACGTTTAATTATTAATCTTACTATATTATTTAACTAATAGCAATAGCAGCTAGGTAAATAGAGAACTAGTTTTTTTTTAAAAAACAATCTTCTTCTTATAAACTTGATATAATATCACTAAAAAATAATATCTGTAACTACTTCAAGAACAAGTAATTATAACATAATAATTTTTAAAAAATAATAAGACATTTTAATGTGTATTTCATAAATTTAATCCCTCTTTTGACTGAGTGATCTTTCATAACACTTGATAATTTCCTGGTGAGCGGCTTTGACATTATCCAATCCGATCATCTTAGACCATTTATTTTGTTCCATATCCTTATAATGTTCAAAAAAATGCACTATTTTTGCGCACATCCATTCTGGTAAATCATTTAAATCTTTTATATGATCATACTCGACAGTTAATTTATTATGTGGAACAGCAATAATCTTGGAATCATAACCAGACTCATCAATCATGTTTAAGATACTCACTGGACGACAACGAATGATGGAACCAGGATGTAAAGGATAAGAAGTAAGTACCAAAGTATCAAGACAATCTCCATCTAAAGCTAATGTTTTATTTATATATCCATAATTATATGGATAAAACATAGCACTAGTTAAAAATCTATCTACATAAAGAGCACCAGTATTTTTATCGATCTCATATTTGAGATTATTAGCATTCGCGGTAATTTCGATAATTACATAAATATCGTCGGGCAGATGGGAGCCCGCAGGAATACTATTAAAACCCATTTAATTTTTCCTTCTTTAACAAAAAGAACTGAAATAAAAATATATATTTGGATATTTTTGTGAATTTTATCTTTAAAAAAGAAGAAAGTACTTATATTATACTGCACCAAATTCATTTGGTATTAAACTATATATTATCTTTATCTAGATAAAAAATCAATATAGAAAAAATAGATATGACTAAAACTCAAGGAGTACTTTTTATAGTTTCTGCTCCCAGTGGAACTGGGAAAACTAGTTTAATTCAGCAGGTATTAAAAGCAAAAAATAGTTCTTCTGCTCAACTCTCCATTTCCCATACCACTAGAAAAAAACGTTCCGGAGAAAAAAACGGAGTACATTATTATTTCATTTCTCATGAAGAATTTATCAATATGATCAAAGATGGCGCATTTTTAGAGTATGTACGGATATTTGGACACTTTTATGGAACATCACGATCCTCTATCGAAGCTGTACTGTCGAGCGGTGTAGATGTATTCCTCGATATTAATTGGCAAGGAGCTAAACAGATCCGCAAGAAAATTTCTACCTTTTTTATATCTAGTATTTTTATTTTACCTCCTTCTAAAGAAGAATTAGTTAGACGGTTATATCAGAGGGGACAAGAAAGTAAACAATCTATTGCTAAACGCATAGACCAAGCGGTGACTGAAATGAAACACTATCAGGAATATGATTATTTGATCATTAATGATATTTATGAACAAGCAGTATCAGATTTAAAGAATATTGTAAATGCAGAACGTTTAAAAAAACACCCGCAAGTACAACGTAATAGTAATATAATTAGTAAATTATTAAAAGATTAAAGGTAAATAGGGATGTCTCAGATAACAGTGAAAAATGCATTAGGAAAAATTGATAATCGTTTTGATTTAGTGCTTGTAGCAGCTAAAAGGGCGCGACAGATACAAATTTATAATCACGAACCCTTAGTAGCGGAAAAAGACGATAAATCTACGGTAATTGCGCTGCGTGAGATTGAGGCAGGATTAATTACTAAAAGTATTTTTGATATTATAGATGAAGAGACATATGTAATTAAACCCTGGTCTGCGCATCAATCACTGAAAAAATAATGATAGTTATTATTCAATAGATAAAGGGGAGAACCGTCGAGGTGAGGGATAGTTACGTTACTATTCAATATTTTGTATTTGTTCTCTCATTTGTTCAATTAGAACTTTAATTTCAATGGCTGATGCAGTTAACTCGGAATTTATCGACTTAGAGGCTATAGTATTAGATTCGCGGTTTAACTCCTGCATCATGAAATCTAATCGTCGCCCCATGGCTTCCTTCCTATTTATAATATGATAAATATGGTTAATATGGGTCTCCAGACGATCTAATTCTTCCGACACATCACCACGTTGTTGTACAAGCAACATAATTTCTTGGAAAAAAATATTCTCTTCTAACTTAACTTTTGCTTCTTGAAATTTTGCTACCAGGCGTTCGTTTTGCCATTTAATTATATCTGGCAATAGTAGTCGTACTTTAGCTACTTCATTACTTACATTAATTAATCGCTGTTCAATAAAACGTTTTAAACTAGAACCTTCTAGTTCACGAATATTAATCAAATCATCAATAGTACTATCTAATACAGTTAGCAATTCAGTTCCAATACTATTGAAATCTAGTTTTTCTGTTAATATTACTCCGGGCCACCGCAAAACATCAAAAAAATTAATTATACCTTGTACATTACTTTGTGATTGGATCCAATTAATGACGCGGAGTAATTGTTGTACAAGTAATTTATTAATATTGAGGGCTAATTGAGAATTGCTGTCAAATCGTAAAAAACATTCAATTTTTCCCCGGGTTAACTTTTTACTTATCCGCTGACGAATTTCTGGTTCAAGAGTTCGAAAGGATTCTGGAATACGCAGATAAGTTTCTAGATAACGTTGATTTACAGAACGAATTTCCCAAACCGCATGGCCCCAATATCTTTTTATTTCATTTCTTGTGAAAGCAGTCATGCTGCGAATCATAGAAAAATTATACTCCTTCTCCAAAAATATCAAAAAGTTTAATGCTAGCTATGCTACCGAAGCTAACTACATTTGATATTATCATCTGATGAAATCATCCATAAATAAAGAGGATATTATCCTAGAAAAATAATAAAATTGAGAACCTATATAAGATGATCACTTTGTCCTGGAAAAATTCCATATTTTTGTTCTAAAAGATGGACCATCGCTATAGATATTTTTCTGTTGGTGTACCTAAAATATAGGCATCTCTAACATAAAATAATATTTATATCCTTATAAGATTTTTATCTTACTTTTATTAATTATACGCTGTTTTAATTAGTATGAGTCAGTTGTAATACCTGATAACGTTAAGAACACAGGATCACTATTAACAATATTCTTACGATATTATTAAAATATTCAAGAACAATATCATTAATATGTCTAAGAGGACATTATTAGTCCCTGATAAAATTAGTTAGTTTATAGGAAATAATGTATCATCTTCAGGAAAATTTTTGTAAGTATATATACTTATTAAGTGAATTTTATTCTCTTAAGAACATCATTTCGATTTCTTTACGACATGCTTAATTCTAGTCATAATTAGTAAAATTACTACTATATTTCTATAGTCACCATAAGTAGTTTATATTGGAATTAAAAAATTCACAGTATGTCTGAGATTATATATTTCCCGTATGTCCAAAACTTCCTCTTCCACGTTTGCTAGGACTAAAATTATCCACAATATTGAGTGCAACCTGCACTATAGGTATAAACACTAATTGTGCAATACGTTCATTAGGAGTAATGACAAAGTTTTTTTCTCCCCGATTCCATACTGACATCAGAATTTCCCCTTGGTAGTCTGAATCAATAAGTCCAATTAAATTACCCAAAACAATTCCATGTTGATGACCCAAACCAGATCTAGGTAAAATTATTGCTGCTAAAGTAGGATCTTTAATATGAATTGCCAAACCAGTTGAAACCAGAATAGTCTTTCCGGGAGATAACTCAATCATTTGATCCATACATGCTCGGAGATCTAGTCCCGCAGATCCTGGAGTAGCATAACTAGGTAATTTAAAATTTTTTAGTCTATTATCAATAATTTTGACTTCTATTTTTTTTTTCATGATTAACTAAAATAATATAACTTATATGATAAAAAATGAGATATAATGAATTATATGATATAAAATATAAGTATAAAATAATTATGTCAAGATTATGTCAAGTAACTGGTAAACGTCCTACCGTTGGTAATAAACGATCTCACTCTATGAATGCTTCCAAACGTCGTTTTGGACCTAACTTACACTTCCATAAGTTTTGGATAGAAGAAGAAAATCGCTTTGTGAAACTTCGTGTAACCCGAAAAGGAATTCGAAACATTGATAAAAAAGGCATTAAGTTGATCCTATCAGATATCAAAAATAAAAATTAATATTCATATAAGGATGAGAAATATGGCTAAAAAAAATACGAGAGAAAATATTAAACTAGTTTCGTCAGCCCAAACCGGACATTTTTACACTACTACTAGAAATAAAAAAAATCATTCAGCCAAAATACAGCTGAGAAAATTTGATCCTAAAATCCGGAAACATGTTTTTTATAAAGAAGCAAAAATTTAATTCACACCGCTAGAATCAGGATTCCTAAAGAGATTTAATATGCCAGAACTACCAGAAGTTGAAATGATTCGTCGTGGTATAGAAAAATATCTTGTAGGTAAAACTATTCTTTTTGCTAAGATTCATAATGGCATTCTAAAATATCAAGTTTCAAAAGAAATATACTCTCTTAGAGATCAGCAAATATTAAGTGTGCGGCGCAGATCAAAATATCTCATCATCCAATTAGACCTAGGTTATATTATAGTACATCTAGGAATGTCGGGAACCTTGCGGATTGTTTCATTGGAAACCTCATCCTCTAAACATGATCACATCGATATGGTTATGAGTAACGAAAAAATTTTACGTTACACTGATCCACGTAAATTTGGATCCTTGAGATGGAGTAATGATCCGGATACTTGTGATTATATAAAAACATTAGGCCCGGAACCATTAAGTAGCGAGTTTTCGGTTTCTTATTTATTTAAGAAATCTCGTCACTGCCGATTAGGAGTTAAATCATTTTTAATGAATACTAAATTAATAGCAGGAATTGGCAATATTTACGCTAATGAATCTTTATTTTTAGCCGGCATATTTCCTAGTCGAAAAATTTCAACATTAAATTTGAATGAAGTACAAAAGTTAGTAGAAGCTATTAGAATAGTACTGCAACGGGCCATAATTTCTGGAGGTACTACGATTCGAGATTTTTGTCACGTCGATGGGAAGATAGGAAAATTTAGAAATTTACTTAATGTATATGGACGTACAGGTGAGTCATGTCATCACTGTTCCAGATTAATTGAACGTATAACCTACCAAAATCGCAGTACTTTTGTTTGCAGAAATTGTCAATCTTAATTTGAACTTAAGAGATAACATGTTCCAAATGTTATCCTATAATTGATGGACAGAATATTTTTTCAGAGGTAAACTTTCAATATTAAGAATAAATAATAGTATTCCGAATAAAATTTCTTAGGAAGAGGTAATATGTCTTATCTATTTGGTTTAAAGATATTGAAGTTCTCAGTCGCTGGGAAGAGACTAATTTACCACTCAATTGTATTTTTCTTAAAAAAAATATTCGATAAAATGGTACTTAAAAAAGTATTAGAGCTTCAACAAATGGTTGAGATATCGTATTAAAATTTTTAATCAATACTTGGAAGCATCAGATTATAAGTTAAATAGATAATCTGATGAGTCAAATACTGTATGTACATTTTTCGATGATACTAAAATTTTAGGGGAGTTATAAATATTAATGTCCGAAATAATACAGTTTTATAGTTCACACCCTATAATCTGTAATACTTGGTTAATATTATTAGTGTTGACAGTAGTCTTCACTATGAAGTCATCCTTGGTTAGCCGCGTAAACATGATAAGTTGTACAGAAGCAACTCTTTTAATGAATAAACAATCTGCTCAAGTGATTGATATTCGAACTCAGCAGGAGTATTACCAAGGACATATATATAATTCTATTAATATATTATCTAGTAATATTAAGAAAGATTATTTGCCGGAACTAGTAAAATACAAATCGTATCCTATTATTATAGTAGGATCTGGGCGAAATAATATGGAAGAAAATCAATTTGCTTTTAAAATTAAAAAATTAGGTTTTATAAAGATATATATTTTAGAAGGTGGAATCATGGTATGGAAGAAAGAACATCTACCTTTAGTATCGGGAAAGAAATGAATAATTTTAACTCCTCTTAAGGAGGAGATTACTTCGCTCCTAATAATAATTGATACTAATAAATAACATGAAAATAAAAATAAATAGACTGATAATATTATTTGCCTTCCTCTCTTATCTAGGTGAATAAAAACAGGTCTCCTCATCAAATAAAGTCTAAGTATAATAGACTGGATTTAATTTTCATTACATTTATAATATGTTTTCTCAATATTCTAGATTAGTTAAACAAGCATTACTAGTATCTATATCACTTGTGATACTGATTTTTTTTATAAAATTTTGGGCTTGGTGGAAAACAGAATCCGTTAGTTTAATGGCTTCCTTAGTAGATTCTTTGATAGATATTGCGGCTTCAGTGACTAATGTACTTATCGTGCGTTATTCATTACAACCAGCAGATAAAGAACATACTTTTGGTCATGGCAAAGCCGAAGCTTTAGCAGTATTGGTTCAGAGTATGTTAATTTCTGCATCAGCATTATTATTTCTAGTACTTACTGTTATCCATCATTTATCCCATCCTATCGGAGTATATAATCCTGGTTTTGGAATTATTATTACATTTTTTATAATTATTCTCACGGGAGGAGTAGTATTATTTCAGAAAGGTGTGGTACAAAAAACACGAAGTATTGCAATTAGAGCTGATATGCTCCATTATAAATCGGATCTGTTAGTATCTCTTGCTATTATAATAGCTTTAAGCTTAAGCTATTATAAAGTATTAAAACAAGCAGATGTATTTTTTGCGTTAGGAATAGGTCTTTTGATTCTTTATCGGTCGTTACATCTAGGATATGAAGGAATTCAAGCCTTACTGGATCGTGCACTACCGCCTCATGAAATAGATAAAATAATTCATCTGGTGACTTCTCTTCCCAATGTCAATGGAATACATAAGCTGCGCACCCGAAAATCTGGAGCGATTCGCTTTATTCAACTCCATTTAGAATTGGATGATAAATTAACACTAATTAAAGTACATCTTATTACAAAAACAATAGAGGAAAGATTATTTAACTACTTTCCCCATTCTGATATTATTATTAGACAGGATCCTTGTTCAATAGTGGCGGCAGAGAAAAAATCAGCTTCTTACTTATAAGAAGAAAATATTACTCTTTGCTAAGAGCACTAAAATGCTTAATTCGATAGATCTTTTCTGCAGTTTGTACAATTTTAGCAAATTTTAATGGATCTAAAGAAGATTGTCCTACTAATACCCCGTCAATATCAGGTTGATTAAAGTATTCTGCTGCATTTGTAGTATTCACGGATCCTCCATATTGAATAATTAAACTGTCAGCTATAGTTTCACTATTTTGGGCAATATGTTCTCGAATAAATTTATGTATGAATTGTACCTGGTTTGGTGAGGCACCTAATCCTGTTCCAATGGACCATAATGGTTCATAAGCAATTACTACATTCTGAAATGCATTAATCCCATGTCTATCAATTATAGTGTTTAGTTGTCGACTACATACTTCCATCGTTTTACCATTTTCATTTTCTCCTTGATTTTCCCCAATACACAGTACTGGTATAAGTCCTAACTTTTTCAAAAGAGAAAATTTTTTTGCGATCAACTCATCATTTTCGTGATGATATATTCGTCGTTCCGAATGTCCAACAATAATATATTGTGCGCCTATATCTTTTATCATTTCCGCTGATATATCTCCAGTATAAGCTCCTGTTAAATGAACATCTATATTCTGTGCTCCTAGTACGATAGAACTACCCCGAATCTCTTGATGAGCTTGGAATACATACATTATCGGAGGAGCAATTATTACCCTACAAAATTTAATATTTTTAAGCTTACTTCGTAGAGTGGTAATGTAATCTCTCACCATTTGGTTATTACCATTTAGTTTCCAATTACCTATAACTAAGGGATCTCGCATTTCAACATTTCTCTTATTTAATTAAATTAACTAAAAAATAAAATACTGACTGGAAATAAAATGCATGTATTAAATTACCAATAATGTTCAGTACTTATATGTCCTGGTGTTCCCCGCCGTAAATGTTTTTTCATATTTTTAGTATTCTTTAGTACCTCTTGTGTTGATCGCACCATATTAGGATTGCCACACAACATTATGTGACTATCTTGAGGTTGAATTTTTAGACCAATACCATATTCCAATGTGCCATTAGATATTAATGTAGGTATATGTCCAAACAAGGATCCTCTTACCTTTTCACGACTGACTATTGTTTGGATATAAAGTTTATCCCTATATCTATGCTGAAGTTTACGCATGAGAGGAAGATAACACATATCTTGCTGATAACGCACTGCATGGACAAGAACTATATGATTGAATCTTTCTAGATCTTTTCCTTCCTGCAGAATAGATAAATATGGTCCTACAGCGGTACCTGTAGCTAGCATCCATAAATTATTACAACTTGGAATCTCATGAAGAACAAAAAATCCAGCGGAATCTTTAGTAATTAAGATTTTATCGCCTATAGAGAGTCCATGTAAATAAGTACTTAGGTGTCCGCCTTTAACAGTTACTAAATAAAACTCTAAGTTTTTATCACTGGGGGCATTCACAAATGAATAAGCTCGTTGTATTATACATTTATTATTAATTTGAAAGCCGAGTTTTGTAAATTGACCAGCCATAAAAGGAGATATGGGGGCTTCTACATGGAGGGTGAATAAGTTTTCTGTCCAGTGTTTGATCGCGGTTACTTTTGCTACTATCCATTTATTCATTATAATCTCTCCTGTTCTATTATCTCATAAACTAAATCCGTCAGCGATGAAATGAGTGATGATATTTATCAATATCATAATTTATCAGATAAAATGCCTTTTTTCATAGGATTATAATCAAGAGTGAAAATACTCTAATTTGAATGATATTCTTATGTCTTAATTCATGACCTGATAATAACTTAAGATATATTCACATATTCCATTTCTGTGTTAGAGACACAGCTTTTATCCAGTGAGCATAACTATTATTTCGTTCTGAGCTATTAGTTTTAGGGATAAAACAATGTTCCATGATTAATTTTGAATGGATTTCTTCTAAAGAGAGCCAAAACCCTACCGCAAGTCCAGCTAAGAAGGATGCTCCCAGGGCCGTAACTTCTCGTAGCTTTGGCCTTTCTACACGAATCCCTAGGATATCAGCCTGAAATTGCATCAGAAAATTATTAGTTACTGCTCCTCCATCTACGCGCAGTCTATTCAGAGCTGATCCGATATCAGCTTGCATTGCTTCTATAACATCACGAGTTTGAAAAGCAATAGATTCTAGGGTGGCACGAATGATATGACTGGCATTAGAATCTCTGGTTAGTCCCAAAATGGCGCCTCTCGCATACGGATCCCAATAAGGTGCGCCTAATCCAGTAAATGCCGGAACTACATATATACCATTAGTATTATTCACTTCAGTAGCATAGTGTTCCGAATCTGCCGCATGAGTAATCATTTTCATTTCATCACGGAGCCATTGGATAGAAGCTCCTCCAATAAATACTGTTCCTTCTAGAGCATAGTTTACTTCTCCGGCGGGTCCACATGCAATAGTAGTCAATAAACCATGAGTCGAATTAATTACTGCATTATTAGTATTCATCAACATAAAACAACCTGTGCCATAAGTATTTTTAGTCATGCCAAATTTAACACAGAGTTGACCATAAAGTGATGCTTGTTGATCACCTGCTATACCGGAAATATAAATTTTTTTTCCATATAATCCCTCTATATTAACAGGACCATAAATTTCTGATGAAGAACGTACTTCTGGTAAGATCTCCTTGGGGATATCAAATATATCTAACAAATTCTGATCCCAATCTAGGGTATGAATATTAAACATCATTGTGCGCGAAGCATTGGTATAATCTGTGACATGGACACGACCCTGAGTTAGCTGCCACACTAGCCAGGTATCAATGGTACCAAATAATAATTCTCCTCGGTGAGCTCGAATACGTACTCCTGCAATATTATCTAATATCCATTTGGCTTTAGTAGCAGAAAAATAAGGATTTAATACTAGTCCAGTAGTTTGATGAATATAATTCTCTAATCCCTCTGTTTTTAATTTATCACATAACTTAGCAGTACGAGAACATTGCCAGACAATAGCATTATAAACGGGTTGACCTGTGTATTTATCCCAAATTAAAGTAGTCTCACGCTGATTAGTTATACCAATGCCAGCTATTTGTTCACATTTAATATCTGCATAAGATAATGCTTTTACTAAAGCAGAACATTGGGAATTCCATATATCCAACGGATCATGCTCTACCCATCCATAGCGAGGATAAATTTGTTTTAATTCATGTTGTGAAATAGCTACGATATTAACATCGTGATCAACTACCAAAACGCGAGAACTGGTGGTACCTTGATCAAGAGCAACTATATATTTTTTAGACATAGGCATAATTCCTGATATCAAAAAACTTAACCTGAGTAGTATCAGGTCATTAAACAACTGCTCGAGAAGTTTTATTTTATTGAAAATTACCGTTATAATTACGAAGCTAATTGCTAGCAATCTACATCACAGTACTATTCTCTTTATTTAACTACTAAAGAGAAAAAATCTTATTTTAAATGAAAATTATCATTCTATGTAGATGTGATTTATCTAGATTAGTAATAGATAAAATTAGAGTTGGTTGCTTGGAGGTGTAAAATAAGTATATCTAACTTACACCCTCTTTAAGGCATAGTTAGTTTTATAAAATAAATCGACTCAAATCTTCATCGGCTACCAGTTTATCAAGATGCTCTCCTACGTATTTTGCATTAATCGTAATTTGATCTCCCCTACGATCACTAGCTTCATAAGATATTTCTTCCATTAAACGCTCTAATACTGTGTGTAAACGTCTTGCACCGATATTTTCGTTACTTTCATTCACTTGCCATGCAGATTCTGCAATCCGACGAATACCATCATTAGTGAACTCAATAGTCACTCCTTCAGTAGCCATTAGTTCCTTATACTGTCTAGTAATAGAAGCACTAGGCTCAGTTAAAATACGTTCAAAATCATTTGTTGTTAGTGCTTGTAATTCTACTCTAATAGGTAGTCGTCCTTGAAGTTCAGGAATCAAGTCTGAAGGAATAGCTACTTGAAAGGCTCCGGAAGCAATAAATAGAATATGGTCAGTTTTGACCATCCCATGTTTAGTTGAAACATTACATCCTTCAACTAATGGTAACAAATCGCGTTGGACTCCTTCTCTTGAAACATCTGGTCCAGCAGTTTCTCCTCGTCTACAAATTTTGTCAATCTCGTCGATAAATACAATTCCATGTTGTTCTACTGCTTCAATTGCTTCTTGTTTTAAATCTTCTGGATTAATTAATTTGGCTGATTCTTCTTCTATCAAAATTTTCATGGCATCGACAATTTTTAACTTATGTGTTTTTTGTTTTTGACCACTCAAATTTTGGAACATGGATTGTAACTGACTAGTCATCTCTTCCATGCCAGGAGGAGCCATAATTTCTACTCCCATAGGGGTAGAAATGAGATTTATTTCTATTTCTTTATTATCCAATCGTCCTTCCCGGAGTTTTTGTCGCCAAGCTTGTCTATTATCATTGTAACCTTGTTGAGAATCTTCATTTTTTCCCCATTTGTTCTTAGGAGGAGGTATTAATACGTCAAGTATACGTTCTTCAGCCATTTCTTCTGCTCGATATCGATTTTGTTCCATAGAACGACTTCGAACCATTTTAATGGCGGAATCTGTCAGATCACGAATGATAGAATCTACCTCTTTACCTACATATCCTACTTCTGTAAATTTAGTAGCTTCTACTTTAATAAAAGGCGCATGTGCTAATCTTGCTAAACGACGAGCTATTTCTGTCTTTCCTACTCCAGTAGGACCAATCATAAGAATATTTTTTGGTGTTACCTCCTGCCGCAGTTCTTCATTTAATTGCATTCGTCTCCAGCGATTACGTAAAGCAATTGCTACCGCTCGTTTAGCGCTGTTCTGACCAATAATAAATCTATCTAGCTCACTGACTATTTCGCGAGGGGTCATTTCCGACATAATCAAGATCCTTACCCTTTATCTTTGTAAGTTAATTCTTCAATAGTAAAATTTTTGTTGGTATAAATACAAATATCTCCGGCAATAATTAAAGCTTTTTCCGTTATCTTCCGCGCATTCATTTTAGTAGTCTCTAACATAGCTAGAGCAGCCGCTTGAGCATAAGGACCCCCAGATCCTATCGCTATAAGATCATTTTCAGGCTGAATTACATCTCCATTGCCGGTAATAATTAAAGATGAGGTTTCATCCGCCACTGCTAATAAGGCTTCTAGCCTCCGCAAGATTCGATCGGTTCGCCAGTCTTTTGCTAATTCTACAGCAGCTTTTACTAAATGACCCTGAGAAATTACCAATTTTCGTTCAAAACGTTCGAATAATGTAAAAGCATCGGCCGTACCTCCTGCAAAACCCGCTAACACTCGATCATTATAAAGCCGACGTACTTTCTTTGCATTTCCTTTCATTATAGTAGGACCTAGTGTTACTTGACCATCTCCCCCAAGCACCACTTGGTCCTTTCGTCTTACACTAACTATGGTTGTCATGAAGGAATAAGCTCCTATCCTTTAAAGGAAAAGATGGTTTATCTAAACCATAATCGAATATAATATTCTGATTATGTTTTTTATATGGGGCAAAATAAATAGTATTCAACCCTTTGTAAAAAGAGATAATAGTATCTCTATAAAATGTATCTTATGAAGAAGTGATAATTGGATCTTTAATAAAAAATGAGATTAGATTTAATCACCATGATTTTTAAAAATTTCATAATATCAACTTTTACATAATACTATTAAGTAAGTTACTAAGCATAGTATTATCTATTGTCCGAGGTAATCTGCTAGTAACTTATTGAACTTTGTCCCGAATACATTGGGATAATATTATCATATCTAATTTGATATGTAAAAAAGAAAGATTCTTTTTCTTAGTCCGGCTTTGCAAAAATATAATGTCTAATCCTGCAATATTTGCATATTCTTGAATTACCTTCCTCTTCAGGAAGAAAGTAATAATACAGGTTCAATCTTAAAAATTACTTACTGTGGTAAGAAGTAACATGGATATTAAAATTGGTCATCTAAATACTCTTATTATCCGGCATAAAATCAAAGATGACACCATTATGGGTTAACATGTCAACACAATTAAAAACCTAGCCTGGCGCTCTCTATTATTAAATATTTTATGATAATCAGCATTATGGCGTGAATCCATTTGTGCCTGAATTCTAATTACTTTTAATATAAAAATATGTTAACTTAAATTTTAATGAAATGATAAGGTGAGACAAATGTGAGACTCCTAGCTTTTTTATTAAAACGAAAAATTTTGTTACTCTCGGGGAGATTTTATTGTGCACCGTACTGATTTAAATTTATTAATTGTCTTAGATATGTTATTAGAAGAATGCAGTGTAAGTCACACAGCACAAAAATTAAATGTTACCCCGCCTGCTATAAGTAAATCTTTAAATAAAATTCGTGCTACTTTTAACGATCAAATTTTAGTACGTTCTGGATCTCAATTAATGTTAACTCCTCTAGCTATGCAGCTGAAGCCTCAGATAAAAAATATCATTCATAATATTCAAAGTGTCTTAAATCAACATGTAGCGTTTCGAGTCGGAGACCAATCACTCTTATTTACTATCGCTTCTAATGATCTGGTTATGTCAATACTTAGCTTTAATTTTATGAAGAAAATTCATGAAGATGAACCGAATATATTAATTGAGTTTAAATATGATAATATGTCAGAGGATTTTTTACGTAAAGAGAACGTGGACTTATATATTGGTGAAGCGAGACCACTAAGTCCAGAAATCAAAATTAGAACCCTATATCGGGAAAAATGCTTAATTATTGCCAACAAAAACCATAAAATTATTAATCAAAGTAAAAAAATTGAAAATATCATTAATTATTATTTTATTACTTCTAAAGGAAAATTAAATGCCGATGTAGATGATATTTTTCTTGCTCATGGATACCATCGGAAAGTTATAGGTATTAGTCCTAGCTATTTAGCTACTATTGAAACAGTCATCCAAACTAATTCTCTCGCGGTGGTGCCTATCTTTTTTTTAGATACCTTGACAAGACTCAGCATTGAAATTGCTGCTTTTGAGCCGGACATTTTACTTCCCCAAGTTTGTTTAGTCCAAGCTTGGCATCCTAGAAATGATAATTCTCCCGCACATAAATGGTTAAGAGATTATACTCGTAATTTTTTTTCATTCGACAAATTATAATTTGATTAAATTTGTTTAACATCGAGTAAACGTAAAATAAGTTGTTAACTTATGAGAATATCTGCACAAAGATTAATTGCAAATAAGATAAAAATATGCATATCAATTCCAATAGCTCTCTTAACCTGAGATCTAATAATTAATCCACTTAGCAAATAACAATAACTATTACTACGCTCACTTACTTAGGTAATACTAATTCAGTAGCTAATGTCTATGCTAGAAAAAATAAGATCCTGATTACTCCGACAATGATAATAAAATTTATTTAGATGACCTACTGGAGTAGTATCTGTTTCATTATTATCAATTAGTAGTAATTTTACTTTAATTATTAAACAGGTAGGAGCTAGTAAAAAAAATTGATTTTCTGTTTCTATCTTTTCATCAAATTTAATAAAAAAATTTTAATGATGCTCATATTTAAGGCAGGATGTTACATTGAGAGGACATACGAGGTAATATTTTTATTGCAGGTAAATGATTAGGGAGTTTAATTGTCAATACTCTATAATTTCTCTTATTATATTAAATATATAATAATCCTTCTTCTTGCCAATTAATAATAGAAAGAAATTAAATTTTTTTATGTGATAAAATACATGAAATAAATAATTACAGGACTGGTAATCTATTTCTTTCTACTGAAAAATAAAAAAAGTATTTCTATTTTTTTTCATTTTTATAGCTCGGGAATCTTTACAAGAATTGAGATAATAAACATGTGATAATTATTATATATTTTATATTAGTAAATATTTTGTTATATTTACTAACAAAAAAATATAAATTTTGGGAAGGATTGAATATCTTGACATAAGATAGATGTTTCCTTGATCGGACGGAAGATAGACCGAACATTTTTACATAATTTATACTTAAAAGAAATTTGATCCTACTTAGTTAGGTGTTTAATAAGTATTGATTAGACAAATTAGAGCTAATCTTAGAGTTAGGAATCTAGTCATAACTCAATAATCATCTCTTTCCATATTATGGAGTAAATACTACTTCCATCATCCGCCAGATTCTCTAAGAAGATTCAATTTTTTTATTTGTTGATGATCTTATCAACAGTGAGTTTTTGGAATTAAAGCCATTTTCTATATTTGAAATAGGCGTAAGGTGCTGCACCAGTCAGAAACATTAATAGAACAGCTGTTGGATAACCCCACATCCATTTGATTTCTGGCATGTAGTCGAAATTCATACCATAACTTGAAGCGACTAGGGTAGGAGGGAGAAATATTACCGATACTACTGAAAATATTTTTATTATTCTATTTTGCTCAATATTAATAAATCCCATCGCGGCTTGTAGTAAAAAATTTACTTTTTGCAGTAAAGATTCATTATGAGGTAATAAAGATTCAATATCTCGCAAAATTTCACGACTTTGTTCGATTTGTTTAAGAGGTAATCTATTTTTACGAGCTAAAAAATTAAGTGCTCGCTGAGTATCCATTAAGCAGAGCCGTACCTTCCATACAATATCTTCCAATTCTGCTAATAAAGATAACGCTTCATCACTTTCCTCATCGCAATTACCTTTCATAATAATACGACTCAATTGTTCTAATTCACTATAAATTGTCTCTATTTCGTCCGCTAATTGTTCTATTTTAGTTTCAAATAAATCTAACATTAACTCAAAAGCGTTTCCTTCTAGTAAAACCTGACTGCGAGAACGTATCCGATAAAGTCTAAAAGTTGGTAATTCTCTTTCTCTTAACGTATATAATCTTCCCTCCCGGATAGTAAAAGCCACTGTGACATTTCCGGCATGTTCTTTACAATCTTCATAAAAAAAGAATGAGTGTATATGTAAACCATCTCTATCTTCAAAGAAACGAGCTGAAGCTTCTATATCTCTTAACTCTGGACGAGTTGCTAAACTTTGTCCCAGTATTTTTTGGATTCGTTCTCTTTCTCTAACTTCTGGTTCAATTAAATCTAGCCAAATAGAATCTTCCAAATCATCGTTATAATTGTTGAGATCGAGTTCTAGACGTTTCAATCGGTTATCAATTATTTTGTATGCGCTTATCATAGGAATCCCTCTCACTAATCAATACACTGGGTGGAAATAACATAAGTTATTTGATATTCTTTAATTTCTAATGACTGAGAAATCAATATTTTTTTAATAAAATTGATAAAAATATTGGTCCCTTTAAGGAAGACATTATTATCTTTATATTGCTATCGCAAGAATCGTGATATAATTTTCCTAAATCTCACTGTTATTTTTCATTTTAAAACTACGCGGCATAAAACAAAAGGCCTCTCTCCTCTTATTTAGGAGAAGATAAATCATCAATACATAGTGATGGTAACTCATTAATAAAACGCGAGCGCTTATAAGAAAGATCTTTACCATAAAGGCAACGCTTTTGAGCCCAACTAACTATCAACTTTTTCATTGCTCTTGTAATTGCAACATAAGCGAGGCGACGCTCTTCTTGCATAAGAATTCTATTCTCAATAGAATAATGAGTGGGACACCCACCTTCTTCCATTCCTACTAAAAAGACTATTGGAAATTCTAATCCTTTAGCAGAGTGCATTGACATCATTTGTACGCCATCAACATATTCGGATTGAATATTCTTATTCGCAGTACTTAAATTTTCTACACTAGCATGATAAATAAAAGATTGTAGTGGAGAGCAGAAAATAAAATGTCCTTCCTTATCTTGATAATTACTGTATTGTCTGGAAATAGTTACCAACTGCTTAAGATTTTTCATTCGGATTCTCGTGGATTGGTGCTCCTCCGGAAACTTTGTTTTTAGTTTGTACCAACTACATAATCCAGAATTTTTAATCACATAATCCACTTGTAAATAGAGAGACATCTCTGCAGTATTTTGTTTTAATTGTGCTATCAGCAAAGCAAAACCCCGTAAAGCATTTCGAATTTTTTGGGATATAAATGTTTTTTTAACTAATGTACACGCTGAATCCCACAAAGAAATATTGTTATTGGTAGAAATTTTTCGTACTTCCTGCAAAGTATTCTTTCCTAATCCTCTAGGTGGTTTATTAAAGATCCGCTCAAATGCTATATCATCATTATGATTCACTATAAGTCTAAGGTAAGACAAAACATCTTGAATTTCTTGTCTATCAAAAAATTTGATCCTTCCAGAAATATAATATCGTACATTAGATTTACATAATTCCTCTTCTATAACTTTAGACTGTGCTTTACTACGATAAAGAATAGCACATTGTTTTAGGTTTCCGCCTTTTTTTTGCCATGATTTTATCCGATTTACCACAAATTGTGCTTCATCTAATTCGTTATAAGCTTTATAAAGAGTTATGCGTTCTCCATCACTCTTATTGGTCCAGAGTTTTTTTCCTAGACGTTCTATATTATGAGCAATAAGTGCATTAGCAGCTGTGAGGATATTGTTTGGAGAGCGATAATTTTGTTCTAGTCTAATTATTTTTACTCCAATAAAATCTGTAATAAATCGCTGGATATTTTTCGTCTTAGCATCTCTCCAACTATAAATTGATTGATCATCATCTCCTACTATCATAATATTATTATGATTATTAGATAGCAACTGAATAAGTTCGTATTGAATATTATTGGTATCCTGAAACTCATCAACTAAGATGTGATTAAATCTTGAGCGGTATTTCTGCAGAATAGATGGATTCTGTAACCACATTTCCTTAACACGCAATAATAACTCTGAAAAATCTACCAGTCCATCCCTATCACACATACTTTGATATATTTTATAAATATGGAAAAATTTTTGTTTTCGATGCTGTATTTCAATACTTTCAGTGGCGGTATCCGGTCTAAATCCTTCATTTTTTCTACTATTTATATAGCACATCGCTGGTTGTGCCTTTCCTATTTGAGGAAAATATTTAATAATTATTTTTTTTATTAATCGTAGTTGTTCTGCTTGATCTATAATCCTAAAATTAGATGGTAATTTTGCAGCGGAATAATGATTACGTAATAATCGATGTGCTAAACTATGAAAAGTTCCTATCCACATTCCTCTCATTTTTAAGCCGAGAATTTTTTCAGTACGATGACATAATTCCTTGGCAGCTTGAGTATTAAAAGTTACTGTCATAATAGAAAGTGGGGAGCAATGCTGTACTTGGACTAACCAAGCAATACGATGCACTAATACCCTAGTTTTACCACTTCCAGCTCCTGCCAGAACCAGTAAATTTCCCTCACTAGTAGTAACAGCTTTTCGTTGTTGATCATTTAAAGATTTTAAAATATCATTAAATTCCATTTTTTTTGGGGTACAAAGGAATTTTTTATTGAAGAGCAGAAATTATTACATCATATACGTGTGCAGGGCCTGTCATAAATAATGACTCACCCGGTTCTAGCCATGCAATCTGTAGACTACCTCCAGGCAAATCTACTTGGACATCTTCAATTAAGAAAATATTTTTGACTCCTACTGCCACTGCTGCACAAGAACCACTCCCACAAGCAGGAGTGTCTTCTACCCCCCTCTCTCAAAAATATGTAGCCTAATATGTTGGCCAGTGATAACTTCCATAAAACTAATATTCACCGCCTCTGGAAATAGATAATTTTTTTCAAGTAAATAACCTACTTTTTTCACTGTAGCATTTTTAATATTATCTACTAGAATAACACAATGCATATTCCCCATAGATACTACACTCCATATAATAAATGGGATATTTATTATGAATAGTATCTGCTAGAAATGTAATTCTTGCTGTCGTAAAATTTTGTTCGTTCATTTTTATACATATTTTTTAATTATCTTGTATTAACAGAAATCACTTTACTTTTATACTACTACTAACTATAAGATTTTTTTTTGTTAGTTCAACCTTTTAAATTCACCCTTAGCTAAACAGCGTGCTCCATTTTCACATTGTGTTACTTCGTTACCATCACAATTAAAATAAAAATACGCTAGTGAAAATCAGTCTGATTATTTTGGGGTGGTTCAACTAGTAAAAATTGATAAAATCCTATTCCTTTTTTTCGCTCAGCAATCTTACGAATAAGTGAATGTCAAACGGTTATATTTTGTGTTATTGATACACAATCATAAAATCGTTACCCAAACTATGAATTTTAGAAAATTTCATTATGCTTTCATTACTTCTTCAACACTAGGATTAAATATCTAGCAAAATGAAACTATATTAGGAAGGTGCAAAATGCGGACCATAAAAGTCCGCATTTTTAATTTAAAAGAAAACTTTTTTTCTTATAATGAGAAGTTTAAGCTGTTATTTCGTACATTTACCATTATGCTTTACTTCTATTTCTTGCTTTCGTAAGGTATCCCTAATCTTTTCTACTCGATCTTTACCTTCCTTTCGCACTATTACCTCTTCAACAACATTAGCTTTTTTATTTATAACTGGTTGTTCATGAGTATCTGAGATTTCTACTACTTTCTCAGACCAATCAATATTATCAGCTGATTGGCAGTTACCACTCTTAAGGGCACGTCTCAAAATAGAGGCATGTTCTTCATGAAGAGGCACTTCTACTTCTACATCTTTTTGGGTGACAAAACGACGGATTCTTGTAGATCCTACATAAACAATTTTTTTACCAATTTCTAATTTTTCCTCTGCTAACTCTAAAACCTCTTCTTCGGCAGTTTTTGGGTCTTTAGAGAAATTACTGTGGTTTTTTTCTGAGATAATATCCTCATTATTACAGTTAGAAACTGTGTCCTCCGACATTTCTAATAGAGGATGAGTATTCAAAATACTGATAGCTTTAGGAGTATCTTCTTCTTTAGTACGTAAAGTTAAAACTACTCCACCAGTTTTTACTGCCTGTCCATATATTTTAGCTTCTTGGTCAGTTAAACTTTGACCTAATAAACGTCTCCAAATATCATGTCTATGGACTAAAATATTAGCTCCTCCTTGAAGTTCCTCCTTGTTAATAAAACTTATATCATGCTTTTTAAACCCTGCTTTTAAAAGATTTCTCTTAGCGTCTTGTGCATGTTGAAAGTTATCAAACAAAGTTACTATCTTTTCATAGCTCATTATTAAACCCTCTTAATCTAAGAGTTAGAATAGTATCTAAGCAATAGTATCTAAGCATTATTACTTTTCTAGAACATTTATTGAAACTCCGCGATTTTGTATTATACCTGTAGTTGTATTATTAGAAGATATAGGATTTTTCTCACCATAACCTTGCGCTAACACTCGTTCCGGTGCAATCTTTAAATCAATTAATTCCTTTCTAACACTTTCGGCTCGCGCTTGTGATGAAACTATATTTTTTTCAGTTCTTCCGATACTATCAGTATAGCCGCCAATTTTTATTTTTACATTTGGATACGCCTTTAATATAGCAGCAATATTTTGTAAATGTGTTTTAGCCTCTATTTTTGCGTCATCTTGAATTCTATCAAAAACTAGATAATCCAAATTTAACCAAATTTTATCGCTTATTTTTTGTGCGGGATCTTGAATAAATTTTAATAATTTTGCTTCTACACTATCATTTTGCATACTGATAGTAACACCATCCGGTAATGTAATATTAACTAACTTTACGCTGGTTAATTTTTGTAAGGTAGTTTTAGAAATTTGTTTTGCTTCCTTCTTATGTAGGGGTTGGAAATACCAATATAGAAAGAGTAACGATATAACTAATAGAGGTAGTAACCAAATTATTACATTAGAACGTTTTTTTATTACTTCTTGTGCGAGAATAGAATTCTCATTCTTTTTCTGTCTATTAGATAACATTTCTCTGCATCTCCTTATTTTCTTATTTAGACTGCATTAATAACAATTAAATATAGTTTTTTTTTTTAACAAATGCCAATTAAATATTAAATTAAGTGATAATTATCAATGTCCTATTATATTAGGGATGGTAATCTTATCACTATACCATCATTATTCAATGACTGTAAATATGAATCTTATATTTGAGTGGTCGGCGAGAGAGGATTTGAACCTCCGACCCACTGGTCCCAAACCAGTTGCGCTACCAAACTGCGCTACTCGCCGACTAGTTTTTTGGTACTGCGAAGAGAGGGAGTTGAACCCTCACATCTCATTAAGACACTAGCTCCTGAAACTAGCGCGTCTACCTATTTCGCCATCTTCGCTTTATATCTTTCTCATCATGATGGGGTGGCTAATGGGACTTGAACCCATGACAACTGGAATCACAATCCAGGACTCTACCAACTGAGCTATAGCCACCATTACAGACATTCAAGCGCACCCGACAGGACTTGAACCTGAGACCTCTGCCTCCGGAGGGCAGCGCTCTATCCCACTGAGCTACGGGTGCTTTAGATAATGAGATTATTTGTATTACCACCAACGGTGATTTGTTTTAAAAAAAGAGTTTCTATTTTAAAATAATTAATCTTCTTAAGAACTATGATCTTATTTAATATCGTTTCATCATATTAAAAAATTCCTGATTTGTTTTAGTCATAGCTAATTTATTAATAATAAATTCTATGGCTTCAATTTCAGACATAGGATGTATAATTTTTCGTAAGATCCACATCTTGTGAAGATCTTCCACTGAAGTTAATAATTCTTCTTTACGAGTACCGGATCTATTATAATCAATAGCTGGAAAGACTCTTTTTTCTGCAATTTTTCTGGCTAAATGTAATTCCATATTACCAGTTCCTTTAAATTCTTCATAAATAATTTCATCCATTTTAGAACCCGTATCAATAAGTGCAGTAGCTATGATAGTTAAACTTCCACCTTCTTCTACATTCCGCGCGGCCCCGAAAAATCTTTTTGGACGGTGAAGGGCATTTGAATCTACGCCCCCAGTTAATATTTTTCCTGATGCTGGTACTACTGTATTATAAGCACGGGCAAGTCGTGTAATTGAATCGAGCAAAATAATCACATCTTTTTTGTGTTCAACTAAACGTTTGGCTTTTTCAATAACCATCTCTGCTACTTGTACATGTCGAGTGGCAGGCTCATCAAATGTGGATGCCATTACGTCTCCTTTTACTAGGCGGTGCATCTCAGTGACTTCTTCAGGTCGTTCATCAATGAGTAAGACCATTAAAATACATTCAGGATGATTATAAGCTACACTTTGTGCTATATTTTGTAATAATATTGTTTTTCCGGCTTTGGGTGGTGCTACAATTAAACCTCGTTGTCCACAACCTATAGGGGACGCTAAATCTAATACTCTGGCAGTTAAGTCTTCGGTCGACCCATTTCCGCGTTCCATACGTAATCGTCTATTGGCATGTAAGGGAGTTAAATTTTCAAACAATATTTTTATTCGGGAAGTTTCTGGTTTTTCACAATTGACTTCCTTAACTTTTAACAATGCGAAATATCGTTCTCCATCTTTTGGAGGTCTAATTTTACCAGCAATAGTATCTCCGGTACGAAGATTAAATCTTCTAATTTGACTAGGAGATACATAAATATCATCTGGACCTGCCAGATAGGAACTGTCTACTGAGCGCAGAAAACCAAAACCATCCTGTAATATTTCCAGCACACCGTCGCCAAATATATCTTCTCCACTTTTAGAATGTTGTTTTAATATAGCAAACATCATGTCTTGTTTACGTATACGGGCTAGATTTTCTAGCCCCATACTCTCCCCTAAAGTTATTAGTTCGGAGACCGGCCTATTTTTTAATTCGGTAAGATTCATAATGGTGGTTCTTTAAATCGGGATAATTTTAAATAATTAGTTTAGTTCTATGATATTTCTAATTAATAATATATATAAACTTAAAAATATTTACGATTAAATATAAATAAGTAGATAATTTAATTGCCGAATATCTGGGTGGATAATGTGCAGATTTCGGCAAATGGTGTATTAGTAGCAATAAAATATAATCTCCCTAAGGAGACTACTCCGGATCATTAATAAAAAATTGATTCAAAAATTCTTTCAGTTTTCCTAGGGTTAAAATTCCTACTTTGGTGTCCAATAATTTTCCATTTTTAAAAACTAATAAAGTAGGAATTCCACGAATTCCATATTTTTGTGTTGTAACAGGATTTTTATCTACATTTAATTTTGCCACATTTAGATGGTCTTTATATTCTTCAGCTATTTCCTCTAAAATAGGTGCCATTCCTTTGCACGGACCACACCATTCTGCCCAAAACTCTACTAGAGTTAGTCTATTATCTTCCTTTAACACATAGTCTTCAAAATTATTATCGTGAACATAAATAATTTTATCGCTCATGTTGTTCTCCACAAGTGTATCCTTTTTAGCATAAAAATTTTAACCCATCAATACTTAGCTTCTTCTCGAAGAGTTAAATTTTATTTTTCGCTCTTTCTTGAGCATTTTTATTATTTGTTGAACCTACTTTTATAATACCATACTTACTTCGTAGATAAAGCACCGGAGATAAAGGAATACAGGTGAAAATAACTAACAACTCCAGGAGATAACATTAGTACCTACTCGGAGCAGTCAGAGCAGAGTAAATAACTTAAATTTAACTCTTTTTCTAGAGACGAATAGAATATTTTCTTCTTATTATAGATTAAAAGTTCCTACTTTACCTTTTCTATTTAAGTAAAAAATTATGGTGGAAGCATATTATGCTATTATGAATAAATATAACTTAGCCGATGAGCAATTCATTTAATTATATCATTCATATATCATAATAACTTTTAATTTACTCTAAAATTAGAGTTCTTTATGGTAAGCATGGTTATCTAACTAATCTTCTTCCATAATGTTTTTTTCCTCTCGATACGGGATAAAATCTTTTAGTTGTTCTAATTCAAGTAAGATATTTTATCATCAGTCGTTCGTCCGAAGTAGTGGCAGAACGAATTCCACAATATACCTTGACAAATTTGGGTTATTCATCATTGAAAAATTTTTTTTGGACACATCTAACTTTTAGAAGATAATAACATATATTTCTAATATATGAGCTTATTTAATAGTAAAATTATCATGACCGAACAATTTACGTGGATAATTTTTTATCAAAAAATAATTTTTGTTAAAAAAATTTATCCATTCATGATATGTCATTCTAATATTATTTTAGGCATATTTATGCCAATTATCGAAAATATCCGCTGCAGAGTATTAGATAAGATTGATAAAGTGTAAACTGAAAAATTTTTATCAAAAATAAAAAATTTATTATTGGAGAAACTAGTGAATACCGAAATATTAAAAACTTTTTTAGAGGTAAGTAGAACTTTACATTTTGGTAAAGCGGCAGAACTGCTTTACCTAACTCAATCCGCGGTTAGTTTTCGTATTCGTCAGCTAGAAAACCAACTAGGAGTAATTCTTTTTACTCGAAAGCGTAACCAAATTAGATTGACTGCAGCGGGTATACGATTAGTTCCTTATGCAAATAGCATGATCAACTTCTGGTTATCCGCTAAAAAAAACGTTATATATGCTCAACACTATTATCAATTATCAATTGGAACTAGTGCGTCAGTGTGGGAAGCTTATTTAACTGCATGGTTAAAATCAATTTATGATCACAATGAAGAAAAATCCTTGTATATCGATGTTCGAATGGCATCACGTAGTTTACTCATCAAACAATTACATGATCAACAACTAGACATGTTAATTACTACTGATGTTCCTACTCAAATGGGAGAAGTAGTCAGTATGAAACTAGGAACTATATCACTCCAATTGTTCCGTATAAGAGTAGTAGTACTAGCTAATAATCATTATAATTATATAGATCTAGAGTGGGGAGATGATGTTTATAATCATGATCTGACGATGACGGGAATACAGTTATTACCTGTCTTAATGACATCTTCAGCACATTTAACACTGAAGTTATTAACTAGCATAAATGCTTGTGCTTTTTTACCGAATTTCTGGAATAAAATTTATCCCGAATTGATAGCTATATCGCATATACCACTAATCACACGTCCTTTATATGCCATCTGGCTACAAAATAGTCCTCACCATACCCAAATACAAAAATTACTTAAATGGTCTATTAATAATTTTAAGTTTAAATTTTTATGACTATTTCATAGAATATTAAATAAATTGCAGGGGCGAAGGGAATCGAACCCCCAACCTCCGGTTTTGGAGACCGATGTTCTGCCTATTGAACTACGCCCCTAAAAACTCATCCTCCTTGAGGATGAAAGAAATATTTTGTGTGCATCATGATTCAAATTTATTATGACCTTCTCCTGATGGTCATCTCATCCTGGAGAGTTTTAATAACTGATGAAATTTCTGGCAATACCCCATACCATAGTAAAAAAGCATATGCGGCTTGTCCTACTAACATACCTAAACCATCAGCACAATATTTAGCTCCTTGTTCCTTCCCCCACTGTAAAAACGGTGTTAAGTTATTTTGATAAAATAAATCATAACAACAGGTGTGAGAAGATATTACCTTTCTTGGTAAGAAAGGCATTATCCCATTCATACTACAGGAAGTAGCATTAATTATTAAGTTAACTCGTAATTCACTCAATCTATTTCTATCTACTGCTGTAATATTACCGTAAGCTCTAAATCTTAATGCCATGTTTTGGGCTCGGCTGAAAGTACGATTAGTAACAATAATCGAACAATTATAATATAATAAAGGTAAAATTATACCATAAGCTGCTCCTCCTGCACCAAGAATCAAGATATTATCTTGAGGATGAATTAAGTGGAGTCTTTTTAGATCACTAAGTAACCCAATTCCATCTGTATTATCTCCTACTAAGTTATGATTTTCTAACTTTTTAAGAGTATTAACTGAACCAGCTAACAAAGCACGTTCGGTCAAAATATTTGCTAAACTATACGCTTGTTGCTTAAAGGGCATAGTGATATTAGCACCTTTCGCAATACTACACGAAAAAAACTCATTTAATCTATCTGAAAAACATTCTCTACTTGTCTGAATTTTTCCATAAATGTGAGAGACAATGTGAAGTTGATTAGCAAACAACTGATAAATACGCGGTGATTGACTATGTTTTATGGGAGATCCAAAAATAGCAAAAGTATAATTATAATTATTAAACATTATCCACCACTACGAATAATTTTACCCGAAAATAAATCCCTAATTTCGGTAGGATGCTGTAGTTCTCCAATATTACCAGGATATACTGGTAATTCATAGCCAAATTGAGATCTTATCTCTTCTAGAGAACGACAAGGAGTACTACCTGATACATTAGCGCTAGTAGAGACTAATGGTTTTTTAAAAGCTTTGCATAATTGGATAATTGCTTCATGCTGACTAATACGTATGGCTACTGAATTAAATGATCCCGTCAGCCACGCGGGAGTGTGAATCCTAGCTGGAACTACCCAGGTGAATGGTTCAGAATTATGTGAATATAGTTGTGTGCGGTGTTCATAAGATAATTTTTCACTTTCAATATAAGGTGTTAACTGTTGGTAATCCGCTGCTACTAATATAAAACCTTTTGATAAAGAACGTTTTTTTAAACTCTGCAGTTTCATAACAGCTTTTTTGCTATCTGGATCACAACCTAAACCAAAAACGCCTTCTGTAGGGTAAGCTATAATTTTTTCTTCGTGGAGATTTTTCAAAAAAAACGTGAGAGATTTATATGGGATCATGATTTATTCTCTTTTTTGCTGTCCTGAGACATTAATCATTAGTAATGATATACTAAGTATCTTAGATGTGATATTATTATCAATAATAATTTCATATTTTTCTTACTACTAAGAGACTAATTTTATGACCACTATGCGGTTATTAATTTATCCGGATCAGCGTCTTCGAACAATTGCACAGCGCGTAACAAAAATTAATCAAGATATCCGGCGAATTGCGGAAAATATGTTAGATCTTATGTACACAGAAAATGGAATAGGTTTAGCTGCTACACAAGTTGATATTCATCAACAAATTATTGTTATTGATATATCTGAAAAAAAAAATAAACCTTTAGTCCTTATTAACCCCGTTTTGTTAGAAAAAGAAGGGGAGATTAGTATTGAAGAAGGATGTTTGTCTATTCCTGAACAGAAAGCTTTTATCCCTCGAGCTAAAAAGGTTACTATTAGTACTTTAAGTATCACAGGAGATCCTTGTGTGATAAAAGCAAATAATTTATTAGCTATTTGTATTCAACATGAAATGGATCATCTTTTAGGAAAAATATTTATTGATTACCTGTCTCCAATTAAGCAGAAGAAAATTTTTCAGAAATTAAAAAAAATGACATTGTTATGAAAACATCAAGCTAAAATTTAAAAAATTATCTAGAATTTAGATGTCGAATGTTTTGAAAGTAATTTTTGCGGGCACTCCAGAGTTTGCTGCTATTCAGCTATCCGTTATTCTATCTAAACATATCGTGGTAGGAGTTTTAACACAACCCGATAGAGCGGTAGGTAGAGGTCAACAAGTTACTTGTAATCCCGTAAAAAAAATAGCACTTAAACATAATATTAGGATTTTTCAGCCTCGTAATATTAATCAGGAAACATTGCACCAACAACTATCAGCACTTAATGCTGATATTATGGTAGTAGTAGCTTATGGTACAAAATTACCTAACAATCTACTGAACATTACCCGTTTCGGGTCTATAAACCTGCACTGTTCTCTTTTACCGCGATGGCGAGGCTCTTCACCAATACAGCAAGCGATTTTATCGGGAGACCTCTCTACGGGAGTAACTATTATACAAATGAAAGATAAAATTGATAATGGAGATATTCTGAATCAAATTGCTTGTCCCATTGATTCTGTCGATACTACTGCAACCCTTTTAAATAAATTATCTTGTCTAGGTACAAGAGGTCTATTATCGACCTTAGAACAGTTCGTACACAATACTATATCTCCCACAAAGCAAATTGAATTAAGAGCAACTTATGCCAAAAAAATTGCTAAAGAAGAAGCATATATAGACTGGAAACTATCTGCTTGTGAAATAGAACGTCGTATTAGAGCTTTTAATCCATGGCCAGGATGCTATTTTATTATTAATGGAAAATATATTAAGGTATGGCAAGCTTCAATATTGTGGTCATATTTGGAGGGATCTCAATATCAACCGGGAGAAATATTACATGTTAGTAACAACGGTATAAAAATTGCTACCGGCCAAGCAATATTAAATATAGAAAAATTACAACTAGCTGGCAAAAAATCTATGATAGTTAGTGAATTTATCAAAGCACGTAAACACTGGTTTCGTCGCGGATTAATTATAGGATGCAAATAATTATTAGACTCCACTTGCTAATAAGCAGTGGAATGTGAGAGATACATTATTTACATAATATTTGAAGAAACCGTTAAATAATATTTATTATTTATATCTCTCACACAACTAAAATTATTTTTTATTTTTCATCTCAAATATTCTATCTGGAATACTCCACCAGACATGATATTACAATAGATTTTTATAAAAAAATTATCAAAAAAAAATGAAATAATCAGGAGATCAATTTATCATCAATAATATCAAAGTAGAATGTCCCCGATGTGGTAAAAAAATTTTTTGGGAACAAAAGGAAAATTTTCGGCCGTTTTGTAGTAAACGATGTAAAAATAGTGATTTAGAACACTGGTTGTTAGAATAAAATAACAGTGGGAGAGATATTTCTACCTCGCAAAATAAAATTTACGACCGTGACATTTTTTATATTTTTTCTGTGACCCACAATAACAGAGTTGATTAGGTCCTATTTTTTTGAGTGTAGCAATATTATCACTTTGTTCTGCTGAAGCAGACGAGATAACTGATAAGGATATTGTTTCAGAAAAAGGTTCTAAGTTATTAAAGTTCATTTTATAAAGTCTACTGACTACCTCATATTTCATTGTTTCTAGTAAAGTAGCAAACATAGCAAATGATTCCTGTTTATATTCTTGCGTCGGATCTTTTTGTGCATAACCACGTAAATGAATGCCTTGACGGAGATAATCCATAGCAGCTAGATGTTCTTTCCAGAGACTATCTAATGTTTGTAACATAATATTTTTTTCTAAATTACACATCGTTTCTGCGCTAACTATTAATTTTTTATTGTCATATATTTTCTTGGCATGAGAAATAATTTTTTCACTTATTTCGGTGCCGATAATTTTATCATCCTTTTTGATCCATTCAGTGATAGGAAAATCGAGATTAAAATCTCTCTTAAGTAGATCTTCTAAGACCTGAAGATTACAGAATTCTTTTAAAGATGGCGCAGGAGGAATATGGCTGTTAATAATAGATCTGAACACATCTTCAAATATACGGTTTAGCGTAATACTTATTGCCGGGTTTGCCAGTAACTCATTACGCTGCGCATAAATAACCTGTCTTTGATCGTTATCCACATTATCGTATTCTAATACCTGTTTACGCAAATCAAAATTTCGACCTTCCACTTTACATTGAGCATGAGCAATAGCTTTAGTTACCCAAGGATGTTCTATAGCCTCCCCAGATTTAATTCCTAATTTTCGCATTATTCCTACTAGACGATCGGAAGCAAAAATTCGCATCAAGCTATCTTCCAGAGATAGGTAAAATCGGGAAGATCCGGGATCTCCCTGTCTACCTGCACGACCTCGCAGCTGATTATCAATTCTTCGAGACTCATGACGTTCAGTTCCTATAATATGTAGTCCTCCTGCCTCTACAACTGCATTATGACGTTCTTTCCAAACTTGCTTAATAATATTAATTTTATCTGGCTTAGGATTTTTTATCTTCCTAATTTCAGATTGTAAACTTCCTCCTAGAACAATATCTGTGCCACGTCCCGCCATATTAGTAGCTATAGTTACTGAACCCGGTTGTCCAGCTTGTGCAATTATCTCCGCTTCATGAGCATGAAATTTAGCGTTTAATACCTTATGTTTTATGCACGCTCTAGTAAGAGCTCTAGAGAGAGTCTCTGATTTTTCAATAGAGATAGTTCCTACCAAGACTGGTTGACCTTGAGTAATTCTAGATTTGAGATCCTTAATTATTGCTTCAATCTTTTCTTTTTCACTTAGATATACCAGATCCGGTAAATCTTTACGTATCATGCTCCTGTTAGGAGGAATAACAATAGTATCTAATTGATAAATAGAACGAAATTCAAAGGCTTCTGTATCAGCAGTACCAGTCATGCCAGCTAATTTAGTATATAATCGAAAGTAATTCTGAAAAGTAATAGATGCCAAAGTTTGATTTTCATTTTTAATTTTTACCTCTTCTTTAGCTTCTATCGCTTGGTGTAAACCTTCGGACCAACGACGACCAGACATAGTCCGGCCCGTATGTTCATCTACAATTACTACCTCTTCATCTTTCACAAGATAATCTCTATTGCGAATAAATAATGTATGTGCACGGAGAGCCGACGTTACATGCTGCATTAATATTATATTTGAGGGTGAATAAAGTGACTCTTCTATTTTCATTAGTCCTGCCCTCACTAAAAGTTCTTCTATTAAAATTAGTCCCCGTTCTGTTAAATAGACCTGTCTAGTTTTTTCATCTACCGAAAAATGACCTTGTCCTTGGTAAGAATCAGAATCTTCTTTTTCTTGTTGGATTAAGGAGGGTATTAAATTATTCACTTGTATATATAGATCAGAACGATTATTTTCCATCGGACCAGAAATAATTAAAGGCGTTCGAGCTTCATCAATTAGGATGGAATCTACTTCATCTACTAAAGCATACGACAGTAGTCTCTGTACCTGATTTTTAGTACTAAAGGACATATTATCCCGTAAGTAATCAAAACAATATTCATTATTCGTCCCATAAGTAATATCTGCAGCGTAAGCGTTCTGTTTTTCTGCTGTGTTCATGCCCGGTAAGTTAAGTCCTATAGTCATTCCTAGAAATTCAAATAGAGGTCGATTAGTATCAGCATCTCTTTGTGCTAGATAATCATTCACTGTTACAATATGTACTCCTTTTCCAGTGAGAGCATTTAAATAAGCTGGAAGAGTTGCTGTAAATGTTTTTCCTTCACCAGTTCTCATTTCCGCAATACACCCATTATTTAAAACTATTCCCCCAAGCAACTGAACATCAAAATGACGCATATTCAATACCCGTTTACTAGCTTCCCTTACAGTCGCAAAAGCTTCCGGTAAAATATTTTCTAGTATTTCCCCTTTATCCAGCCGTTCTCTAAATAACTTAGTATTTTCTTTTAATGACTTATCAGAAAGCTTAGAGTATTTTTTTTCTAAGTTGTTAATGCAGGCGACTAATTTAGTCATGCGAAATATTATTCGATCATTTCTGCTGCCAAAAATTTTTTTTAATATCTGTAATAACATAGTGAATTAATTCTCTTGATTCTGACTTATGTTTGACTCATCTTCTTTTTCATCACTGTCATATAAATTTTATTATAATATTTATGAAAAAAGTTATATACTGATAACCTTTTTCTTCTCCGGAAAGAACTTCATTCTTAATGAAGGTAAAAATTATTTTTACTCTCTAACTAATATTATATTGTAAAATTATCTACTCCGATTATATATGGAATATATTTGATGAGATCTAGTGCTCCATGTACCCTAAAAAATATTTTTGATAATGCTTGCGAGCATAGTATGCTCAAATACTTACAAAAAAAATCTGACCAATTAATTTATTTAGATCAGGTAGTAAAATCAGCCCTTCCATTACATTTACATTCTTGGTGTCGGGTAATAAACTTCCATCAAGGAAGATTATCACTAGCATTTGCTAATGCTACCGCGATGAACAGATTACGTTATGAACAACGAATTTTACTTTCCCTTTTACAATCCCTAATTCCATCATTAATAAAAATTGATCTCAGTATTAATCCTTCATTGCAGATAACCAATAATTATCCGTGCTCCACATATTCATCATCATTCAACAAGAATATAATATTATCGCGAACTATAAGTCATCAAAGTGCGGCAATATTGCGCCAAGTAGCTATAAAATGTCCTAAAAAAATAAAATATGTATTAGAAAGATTAGCATCCTTGGCAACAGACTAACTAGGTGATTAATTATCTATCTCTCATACCGGATCTTAATTAAAACATCTAGAGATATTTTTTTTATTATGACACATATTCATATGGTTATCTTCTTGAGATATTACGACTATCCTCCGATATCGAATTCTTAAGATCAGCTAAATTAAGAATTTCTACTAATAATTGAGAAAAATTCCAACCTATCTGTTCTGCGGCGATAGGTACTAAACTCTGACTAGTCATACCGGGAGATGTATTGACTTCGAGTAAATAAAATTCACCATCATTTTGCATTACATCAATTCTACCGCATCCACTACACCCTAAAATTTTCCATGCTTTCATTACTAGATGATTAAAATCACATTGTTGTTCACTGGATAAACCACTCGGACAAAAATATTGAGTGTTTGATGAGCAATATTTAGTTCGGTAGTCATAAACTAGACCCGCGTACTTAATACGAATCTCGGGTAAAATTCGATCTCCTAAAATAACCGCAGTGTATTCAGGACCACTAAGCCATTTTTCTACTAATACCGTATTATCATAATAAAATGCATGTTTTAAGGCTAATGAAAGATCCTTAATATGATTAACTTTTGTAATTCCTAAACTGGATCCTTCATTAATAGGTTTTACTATTACGGGCATAGATAAATTTAATATCTTATCTTTTATACAACTTAAATAACCTTTGCTAAATGCAGATTTATTAATCGTTATCCAAGGAGCTACTGGTAATCCAATACTTTCCCATACTACCTTAGTATCTAACTTATTTATACTAATAGCAGAAGCTTGAATACCACTTCCAGTATAAGGAATTCTTAAGTATTCTAGTATACTTTGCAGATATCCATCTTCTCCTCCACGTCCATGTAGAGCAATAAATACTTTCTGGAATCCATCATTTTTAAGATTTCTTACGTCATAAGATTGAATATCTATGGCATATGCCGTAATACCCGCATCTTTAAGACCACAGATTATTGATTGACCCGATAGCAAGGATACTTCTCTCTCGGCTGAGTTTCCGCCTAATAATACTGCAATTTTATCCGCCATCAAATTAATTCCTGTTGTTCTCAAATTATATAAAATTATTTGGGTCTGGTTAAGAAGTTAGTAATAAGAAGATCAGCTATTTCTCTTATATTTCCAGCACCCTGAATTAAAACGAGATCATTATTATTCAATAATGAAGAGAGCCAATTTATCAGACCAGAATGTGTGGACACAAAAATGGCTTTTATTTTCTTATTCAGACTATTAATAGAATGACATAGGGCACTACTATTAGTTCCGTTAATAGGAGTTTCACCCGCCGAATAAACTTCTAATAATAAGACAATATCTAATTGGGATAGTACCGAAACAAAGTCATTATAGAGATTACGTGTTCTCGTGTAACGATGGGGTTGAAATATCATTACTAGTCTTTTGTGAGGCCAGCTTATACGAACCGTTTGAATAGTTGCCGCTAATTCCGTAGGATGATGTCCATAATCATCTACTATTAATACACTACCTACTTTACCATTAAACTGGTGAAGAAAAAATTCACCAAGAAAATCAAATCTGCGTAGTGTACCCTGATAATAGTAGAGGGATTGTAAAATTACAGAATCAGCTATTCCTTCTTCGGTAGCTACAGCAACAGCAGCCGCTGCATTAAGTGCATTGTGACGTCCGGGCGTATTTAAACATATTGAAAGATTTGTTTTATTTTTACGTAATAAAAGAAAATAACTTTGGAGACTTTTTTGTTTATAATGAGTAATCCGGATGTCAGCATCTTCACTGAATCCATACGTTGTAATTTTGATGTTACGTTTAATCTCTGGCCAAATATGTCTAATCGCTAGATTATCTACGCATATAATTATATGCCCAGAATCAGGTAAATTTTTCAAAAACTTTATAAAAGTTACTTTAAGATTGGACAATTTTCCTTTATAAGTATCCAGATGTTCAGCATCAATGTTAGTAATAACTGCTACCATGGGTCGTAAATATAAAAAAGAAGCATCACTTTCATCAGCTTCTAATATTAAATATTTACTGCCGCCTAAATGAGCGGTTGTTCCTGTCGCCTTTAATATTCCACCATTAATAAATGTGGGATCCAATCCCGCTTGGGTGTATATAGTAGCTAATAGAGCAGTAGTAGTAGTTTTACCATGGGATCCAGCAACAGCAATACTATATCGATTACGCATTAACTCTGAGAGCATTTGTGCTCGTCTTATTACAGGAATATGTGCTTCATAAGCAGCCGTTATCTCTGGATTATTATGATCAATAGCTGTGGAAATTACTACTATACATGCTTGTTGTACATGGGAGGAATCATGAGAAAAATAAATAGTGACGCCTAGTGATATTAGGTGTTCTGTCATGGCATTTGGGTGCAGATCTGAACCAGTGATTAGATATCCTTCCCGTACTAGTATTTCCGCTATAGAGCCCATGCCCGCACCTCCGATACCTATAAAGTGGATAGATTTTAGTGATGATCTTAATAAAGTCCAATTTAAACGGATATTGCGAAATTTAGACAATGATTTTTGTAATTTTTCCGTATTTATTACTGACTGTTTTTTCTAAAAAATAAATAGTTATTTTAATTTATCACAAATAGCAGCCCTTTCTATTATATCAGCTATTTTTTCTGTAGCATTCATAATGCGTATGGATCTTCCTAATAAAGCCATCCGTAATAGTTGTCTTCGGTCAAAAGATTCTAACATAGCTGCTACTCTCGAAGCTGTAAAATATGATTGCTTTATAATCTTAGCAGCACCAATATCTTCTAGCAATACTGCATTCCAGTATTGATGTTGATCCTTATGTGGAAAAGGTACAAAAATAGCCGGTAAGCCTACCGCCGCTATTTCACTTACAGTTAATGCCCCAGATCTACAAATCACTATATCAGCCCAACTATAAGCTTCTGCTATATCAGAAATAAATTCAGTAATTCGATATGAAGTTTCATGTGTTTCTTGATACGATTTTAGCGTTTGGGTTAAAAACAATGATCCCACCTGATGCCATAAAGTAATTTTTGGTCCCAAAATCATTGCAACTTGTGGAATAATATTATTTATTGTTTTTGATCCTTGGCTACCTCCCATTACTAATACTCTTAGCGGACCCTTTTCGCGACCTAAAAATCGTACTTCAGGTGAAGAAATTGTTTTAATTTCATTGCGAAGAGGATTACCTACTACCAGAGCATTATTTAAATCTCCTGGCAACCCCTGTAATACATATCGCGATATTTTGGATAACCATCGATTTGTTAATCCTGCAATACGATTTTGTTCATGTATAACTATCGGAATATCATATAACCAAGCGGCTAAAATTCCTGCAGCGGAAATATAACCTCCTATCCCTAATACTACATCCGGTTTCCAAGTTTTAATTATATTACAAGATTTAATTAGGGTACCTCCTAATTGGAGTAAACCAGGCAAGTAATACTGAAATCCTTTTTTTCTGATTAAATTCATATTAAGAATTTTAATATCAATATTATGCTGGGGTACTAGCGTGGCTTCCATACGATCAGATGATCCTATCCAGAGAATTTTCCATTGCTGGTGCTTCATAAGATAGTGAGCTATTGTTATTCCGGGGAATATATGTCCGCCTGTTCCACCACCTATTATTAATAATCGAGAAGTAAATTCATTCATAGATTTTTATCTAATTTTATTAGATATGTTTATGATCTTAAGTATAGAATATAAAGATTATTCTAATCGCCCCAAAGTAAATAAAATATTATGGTGGATAAAAAATTAATGAAATATGATATTGCGCTCGACATTATCCTAACTCTTTAGCTAAAGAAGTAAATATATTTCCACGTTGACGAAAATTAGAATATTGATCTTTACTCGAGCAGGCAGGAGATAAAAGTACCGTATCACCAGGCTTTAATTTCTTAGCAACTAAGTTCATAGCTTCGATCATAGTATTTGTTTTTATTGTTATCTCGGGATATAATATTGATAATAAATCTTTATCTCGGCCAAAGCAGTATACTTGTATTCTATCTTGTAAATACTCTTTAAGAGGACTAAAATCTGCAGATTTTCCATCTCCTCCCAAGAGTAAATGAATTATTCCGCTTCTTATTTTTCTCGTTAACTTCAGAGCAGCTATTGTACTCCCTACATTAGTAGCCTTAGAATCATTTATCCATTGAATCCTATTGTTTTCCCAAATTAACTGATATCGATGCGGTAACCCAGTAAAATTAGAAATACTTTTTAAACTCACCGTCCGAGGCACTCCTAACACATCTGCTGCTGCTAGCGCAGCTAAAACATTCATGTAATTATGCTCGCCTAGTAACCTGATATTCTTTGTATTTAATAATTTGTTACCATTTACATGGAGATAAACACTACCAGACGAAGATCTATCTAGATAATAGTTACCTTGCCTCCTCCCAAAACTTATATATTCTTGTAAAGAACTTCGTTTTGGGTGTGTGTTCTTATCTTCTGCATTATAAATACAAACGTCAGATTGTTCATAAATGCGTAATTTTGTATCACGGTAATGATGAAATCCAAGAGGGTAACGATCTCGATGATCTTCACTAATATTTAAAATAGTTGCGGCCACACTATGCATACTATGTATCGTTTCTAGTTGAAAACTAGAGATTTCTAATACATAAAGTTCATAGGGTTCTAGTAAAAGGGTGAGAGCTGGGACCCCAATATTTCCCCCTAAACCAGTATAATACCCATAAGACTTAGCTATATCGGCAATTAAAGTGGAGACCGTAGTTTTACCATTAGTACCAGTAATTGCCACAATAGGAAATCGCGCTTCTCGACAAAATAATTCAATATCGCTGACTATTTCTATACCATTAGCTAATGCTTCTTGAAGAAATGGATGCATGATACTGATGCCAGGACTTACGACTATCATGTCCGTGTACTGTAGCCATTTTCTGTTTAAAAAACCACAATAGTATTCTACTTCTTTTGGTAACTTATTAAGTTCGGGAGGATGAGATCTAGTATCTATCACCCGAGGAGATATATTACGCGCTAAAAAAAAGTTAATACATGAGAGTCCGGTGATCCCTATTCCAATTATGAGAATCTTTTTTTTTTATAATTCATTTAAGGTACCTTCATTATGCTTGTTATTCCTATAAAAATCATTATTAAAGATAAAATCCAAAATCTTACGATAATCCGTGGTTCCGGACATCCTTTCACTTCATAATGATGATGGAGGGGAGCCATAAGAAAGAATCGTTTTCCTCGTAATTTAAACCATCCTACTTGAATAATGACTGAAAGAGTTTCTATAACAAATACTCCACCCATAATGAAGAGCAAGAATTTCTTTCGTAATAGTACGGCAATTATTGCTAATAAACCTCCTAATGGCAGAGATCCAACATCTCCCATAAATATTTGAGCAGGATATGTATTAAACCACAAAAAACCTAATCCTGCTCCCATAATGGCAGTACAAACTATTACTATTTCACTAGCATACGGTAAGTAAGAAAGATGGAGATCAGTTGCTAAAGTTATATTACCAGTTGCCCATGCTACTAAAGCAAAAGCTGAAGATACTAATACTAGGGTCATAATAGCTAATCCATCTAAGCCATCGGTGAGATTAACTGCATTGCTAGTACCAATAAGAACAAAATAAATCAGTAAAAAATATATTATTCCCATGGAAGGAAAAAAGTTACTTAAATCAGGATACATTATATTATGGATTGGAATTTTATTTTTATCAATCCACCACATCAACCCAATTATTATACCGGTGATTATAGATTGCCAAAAATATTTCCAGAGTGCACTTAAACCTTGGGTATTACGACGTGATAGTTTTCGGTAATCATCAATAAATCCTATAATACCATAGCCTATTAATACAAATAATATACACCAAATATAAGAGTTAGATAACTGTGCCCAAAGCAATACAGTAAGGACAATAGATATTAAAATTATCGTTCCTCCCATAGTAGGGGTGCCCTCTTTATTTAAATGAGTCTTAGGACCCTTAAGACGGATAATTTGATTAAGATGTAATTTTTTTAATTTTTTTATGAATGATGGCATCATAAAAATAAGAATAAAGAAGGCGGTCAGAAAACTGAAAATAGCTCTAAAATTTAGAAAGGTTATATTTTTTTCATCTGTAATTTTAGTCAGTATCCAGAATAACATAAATGTTACTTATTATTTTAAGGTATCTATAATATAATCTAAAACAGCATTACGAGAACCTTTTATTAAGATCGTTATTTTATTATATGCTTGAAGCAAGATTTTTAGTCGTTGACTTAATTTTACTGGATTATAAAAATGTTCTCCACTAGAATGAAAACGACTAATATTTTTGCTCAATATTCCGATGCTAATCACTTTATTAATTTCTGCTATATTATGTACTGTAGCTCCTACTAGCTGGTGATATTTAACACTATGCACACCTAATTCAGCCATGTCTCCTACTACCATCACTAAATATCCGGGCATTTTAGCTAAAGTCCAAGCTGCGGCATTCATAGAGGCAACATTAGCATTATAGCTATCATCTAACAGTAACTTATTTTTATCTTTATCTAAAAATACTGGATACATTCGACCTGGAAAAGCTTTGATCATAGATAATCCCTGTCTAATTTTTGCTAATGGTACTTCCACTGCAGTAGCTAAAGCTGTGGCTGCTATAGCATTCGAAATATTATGCATACCTAACAAAGACAGATGCACATCCACTACTCCTACCGGAGTATGGATGCTAAAGGAAGTACTAAAAGAATTTAAAATAATATTAGAAGCAAAAAAATTACTATTAGTTTTTTTCTTCATAGAGAAACGCCATACTACCTTATTACGAAGCATTTTTTTCCACAAAGGAAAATAATCATTATTTTCATTATTAATAATAGCTATCCCATTATTTTTTAATCCCGTAAATATTTCTCCTTTAGCCCGTGCTACTCCTCTCAAAGATCCAAAATACTCTAAATGTGATAACGATATATTATTCACTAATACCACTTCCGGTTTTGTTAAGTTTACTGTATAAGAAATTTCATCTGGGTGATTAGCTCCTAATTCAATAACTCCAAAAGCATATTTTGGATTTAATTTTAACAATGTTAATGACACGCCTATTTTATTATTCATATTGTTAAAAGTAGATAGTGTCGGTCCACATTGATTTAATATAATATGCAACATTTCTTTCACTGTAGTCTTGCCACAAGATCCGGTTAATGCTAATATCTTAGTGCTATTGAGCTGTTGTCGAATCCAGGAGGCTAGTTTTCCCAAAGCGATGATGGTATCAGACACGACAATTTGTGGTAAATTGATAGTCAAAAGACGACTGACAACTACTGCCCTAACCCCATTATTTTTAATCCTTTCGGTAATAAAATTATGGCCATCAAAATTATTTCCTTTTAAGGCAATAAAAAGCGCGGAGGGTGCAGATTGTCGTGTATCAGTTAATATTGTATAGATATGGTAACTCTTACTAAGAGTAAGAGGGTACCCCATAATTTTTCCATCCATAATATTAGCTATTTGAAATAATGTAAGAGTTATCATTATTTTATTTTTCGTAAAGTCTTGTGACGAGCTCAAGATCAGAATAATTAATTCGTTGATTTTTCACTAACTGATAATTTTCATGACCTTTGCCACTTATCAAAATAACATCATCTTCATGTGCTAATTGAAGGACTCTTTTTACGGCTAGCGCTCTATTAGGTATAATATTTACCTTTGATGATAAATTAATTCCTCTTAAAATATCATTTATAATAACTCTCGGATCCTCGTTACGAGGATTATCATTAGTTATGATGATTTTATCAGCAAAATTTTCAGCAATGCTTCCCATAATAGGACGCTTTCCTTGATCGCGGTCTCCTCCACACCCAAAAACACACCATAATAAGTACTTATTACATCTTAGCTGCATTCGTGCAGATATAAGCGCCTGTTTCAAAGCATCAGGTGTATGTGCATAATCTATAATTACTTTTGGTTTTCCCTTCACATGAAACATATTCATTCGTCCCTTTACTGGTTTTAAAGAAACACATGTCTCGATCAATTGATCTATTGAGTAACCTAATGTTAATAGAGTAGTAAATGCTAATAATAAGTTGCTTACATTGAAATATCCAATTAAATGACTCTTGATTTGCCCATTTCCCCAAGAAGATTGAAATCGAATTTGAGTTTCTTGATAATTAAAAAAATTAATTTTAGTGGCCTTAAGCCAGCGTCTTCTTTGAGAACTGTGGTGATTAATAGAAACTATTACCGCATCGGGTAATATAGATAACCAAGATCGTCCAACTTCATCATCGCCATTAATGATAATATTTTTACTCTGATGTGCGGAGAACAATAACCATTTTGCTTTTTTATAAGATTCCATAGTGCCATGATAATCGAGATGATCACGACTTAAGTTAGTGAACACTACAGCTGCAAAGGGTACTGATGTCACGCGATGTTGAGATAAACCATGCGAAGAAATTTCTAAGGCGGCAACTTTGATTCCTTGTTCCACTACCAAGTTTAATATTTTTTGAATTTCTACTGCTGACGAAGTAGTATTTTTCGTATTAATAAGATGTCCATATAAACCATTACCTAATGTTCCCATAATGGCACTTTTATTCCCAAGTAATTGGACCCATTGTGCCACTAAATTTGTAATCGTGGTTTTACCATTAGTACCTGTAACCCCAACTATAGATAATTTTTGACCTGGATAACCATAGTAACGAGCTGCGATCTCAGAAAGATGATAAGATAAATTTTTTAAATATATAATGGGAATCTTCTCATCATGTACGTATAAAATTTCACTATTGTTACTGTGATTTATATCTGCTTCCGTAAGTACGGCTTTTCCTCCTTGCGCGATAGCTTGGGGAATAAACTGACGTCCATCTAGTAAATATCCTGGGAGAGCAACAAATAAATCTCCAGATTTGACTAATCGGCTATCTATTTGAATTTCCCGTATAAAAATATTGGGCACTGAACTTATCCATGGTGCCAATAAATAATCTAAAAAATTATTTTTTATCACTACTATTTTATTAGGGTTATTGTTATTATTAAAGTAACTGTTTATAGATCCAGATGAATTATTGCTAATAATATTATTTAGAGATAGCTTTTTGCTAATATTTTCTGGAAAAATAAACATTTGACTTTTTTAAGTTTATTAGAAGTTCTTCATAAGAACTTATTCAGTTAATATAATAGCAGAATTATGGTGGAAACATTTTTATTAATTTTTCTCTCCTTAATTAACTGGTCTCTAATTAATCACATGCTCAGTTCTTTCTGCGCTGCGTAATATTGCACTACGGGATCTATGGTTCAGAGCTATCTCCATTCTACTAGGCTTTATTTTACCAACGGCTTTCAATAGACCACCGCCAAAGCCAATAAATATTCCGGGATTACGATCTGCGGTAATTAAATATCCGGCAGGATTAGTATCTGAACCAAAACAGCACCTACTTTGGTTACGAATAAAAGACTTTACCAACCGATCTTCTAAAGAATGAAAACTAATCACGGATAAACGTCCGCTAGAACGCAGGCATTTTAAAGATCCTTCTAACCCTTTCCGTAGTTCTATAAGTTCGTTATTGATGAATATTCGAATGGCCTGAAAACTTCGGCGAGCCGGATGTTTTTTAATAAATTTTTTAGGACAAAGAGATGTTATAACTTCTACTAATTCCTTTGTTCGTGTAATAGGAGAATTATTACGTCGTTTTATAAGCGCACGAGCAATGCGTCGTGCAAATCGCTCTTCTCCGTAATTTTTCAATACTAGAGTAATATCATTTTCAGTAGCATTAAATAACCATTCAGCAGCTGATAAATTTTGCGTAGAATCCATTCGCATATCAAGAGGTCCATCATTCCAAAAAGAAAATCCACGATCTGCATTATTTATTTGTTCTGAAGATAAACCAAGATCTAAGAGGATTCCATCAATACCTCCTATTAATTGTTTTTCCTCCATATATGATGATATACGTGAAAAACAACCATGGATGATACTGAAACGTGGATCATTAATACACTTAGAAGCTTCTATAGCTTGAGGATCTCGATCTATAGCATATAAGTGTCCTTCAGAGGACAAACGATTTAATATCATTCTAGCATGTCCCCCACTGCCAAAAGTACAATCTATGTAGATTCCATTATGTTTGATATTAAGAGAATTCACTGCTTCATTTAGAAGAACCGGATTATGTTTGATCCACTTGTGCATATATTTTTATCTCTCTTTTTGAGACTAATTTAAAACTAATCTTTCTACGGGTGAGATGAAAAATAGAAAAAAATAGTTATTTATTAATTGTTCCAGACCAATTTGATTCTGATAAAATTTAATTATACATCTTGATATATCGAGAATTCGATCTTAATGGAAGGTTATATGATGAATGTAAGAAGAATTCATTCTACATATGATAGCTATGGGATAAAAGATACAAGAATACCTTGTAATTATAGAAGATGATAATATTCCAATTATTTATTTTAAGATATCAATAACTATTAGGTTAAGATTTATATAGCATGAATATAATAATCAAAAAAAGTATTATTTTATTTTTCCTCTTAGTAGGATTTACATCCTCTTCTCTAATAAATATAAAAGTAGGATTTTCGCCGGATATTTCCGCATCAAAACTTATTTTACAATCAATCTCTCAAGCTCATCGTAAAATTGATATAGCTGCTTATTCTTTTACTAGTAAACCTATAAGTTTAGCATTACTTGCAGTTCAGAAACGTGGTGTAATAATACGAATTATTGCAGATCACAAAGCTAACAATAGATATACTGCTCTTACTTTTTTAGCGAACCATGGAATATCAATAAGATTAAATAATAATTATGCTATTATGCATCATAAGTTTATGATTATAGATAATCAAATAGTCCAAACTGGATCCTATAATTATACAAGAGCAGCTGCTAAACAAAATGCCGAAAATATTATTGTCTTATATAATGCACCTTATATTGCTTTACAATATGAAAAAGAATTTAAACGCCTCTGGGAGGAATCATCAGTGTTACAACCACAATATTAATTATTTTTTCTTCAATTATTCTTAGAAATCAATTTCGAAAAAAATTATTTTTTTGGAACATTCTTTTTAGAACTACATAATTTTTGATTTTCCACAAATATTATTTCGAATAAAATAAATTTTTACCAAAAAATAATTTTTCTATTATAGAAAACGGCAATTTGTCTATTTTAAACAAGTTATGAATATCTTCAAAGGAAATTATTCCACTTATGAATATTATCAAAATACTTATATTCGTCCTCACTTTTTTGTGGTATCAGAAAATTTCTGCACGTCCAATATTAATTGATAGAATTTCCGTGATTGTAAATAATCAAGTAATCCTCCAAAGTGATATTAACTATATAATTCATTTTTTAAAACCGTGGGCGCACATAGATCCACAGCTAATAGTGAAAGAACTTATCCTCAATACAGTATTATTACCCGTAATACAAACAGATAATACTCAAGTTAGTGATGAAGACATTCACAATAATGTTCTGACAAATATCAATCGATATGCTGGAGACTTTCATCTGTCATCAAATAATTTATTATATGTTTTTTTATTTGCTAACAAAAAAATAGACTATCAGTCATTTCATAATGCAATTTGTTACGAACTAAGATTGACTCATACAATTAATTATATTCTGAACCAGAGAATATTAGTTACGCCCTCACAAGTTAATGCCTTCTTAAAAAACAATTTTAATATTCTTCGTGCTTTCCTATGGGACGAATATAAACCCCAAAATAAAAATGACAACTTATTTTTAACTGAAATGTATGTACGACACATCCTAATAAATTATCCTTTCATTACTAATAACAAATACTACGAAATATTGAGAATAATTGCTGATAATCTAAAAAAAGGAACCCTGAATTTATCTCGGCATGATAAAAAATTAGATGAACAGTTAGAGTGGATATTACCTCAGAAATATCATAATTCATTAAGAATGGCTCTATTAAAATTATCCCTTAATGAAATTAGTCCTCCCATTTATAATGAAGATGGATGGCACTTACTTCAGTTACTTGAAACTCGAAAAATTCAACATCATAAAGATAGTATATTTCACGAACAATCTTGGCAAATATTAGAAAATTTCAAAATATCTGTAGAAACATCCTATTGGATCAAACAACAACATAATCATGCTTATGTAAAAATAATAGCTACTTAAATGAATAAGATGATATTATATTTTTTTGGTGATTGGAATATTATGATCACACACCAAAAAGAATTCTCGAATAATAATCGATGATACTGATTCTTATGATGATCTAAGATGGTAAAATCATTGTGGATAATAATAACTTCATTCACTTTACTTTATTTGGCTATTATTAGCTGCGTGTGAAAATGATATTTTCTATAATAATTAGTGGAAAATAACTAAAAGAATTTATCTTGTAAATTAACAAAAACATTATTTGTGAAATTAACGAATATCTGCTAAGATAATATCTTAAGTATACTAGAGTTTTATTTAAACTAGGAATAGTTATTACCTATTCTTAAAATTTAAGATCATTATTGATCATTTATTAAAAGATGTTAGTATGTCCATTACATTTAGCAAATGAAGAATATCTAATTATCCATCCTAATTAATGTGCACCTTCAAATATCTATCTCCTGCTCGCAAGAAATGGGGCCAATATTTTATTCAGGATAACATCATTATTAATAATATAATCTGTACTATTGCTCCGCATTTTGATCAGGCTTTAGTAGAAATTGGTCCTGGAAGGGGAGCTTTAACTAATCCTATTAGTCAATATGTAGACGAACTTACCGTAATAGAGATAGATAAAAATTTATCTTTTTCATTACAGAACCAACATAGTTTGAGAAATAAGTTAACTATTTATTGTCAAGATGTTTTAACTTTTAATTTTTATGAACTGGCCCAGACGAAAGGTCAATTGTTGCGTGTATTTGGCAATATTGCTTACAACATTTCAACTCCCCTGTTATTTAAACTATTTTATTTTATAAATATTATAAAAGACATGCATTTAATGTTGCAAAAAGAAGTAGTAAACCGTATAGTTGCTTGTCCGGGAAGTAAGGATTATGGTCGTTTAAGTGTTATGTCACAATATTACTGTCAAGCTGATTCTATTATGGAAATTCCTCCCACCTCATTTATCCCCCGACCTAAAGTGTATTCCGCCTTATTACGTCTTGTTCCCCATAAGATTATGCCTCATGGAGTTAAAAACTTACAAAGTTTATCTCTCATTACAAAAATAGCTTTTAGTCAACGGAGAAAAATTTTACGTAACAGTCTGAAAGATTTAGTTACCATGGACATCCTCCATAAATTAGACATTGATTCTCAATGGAGGGCCGAAAATGTCTCGGTTGCTCTTTATTGTCGGCTGGCTAATTGGTTGACTTACAATAAGTTTAATGAAATTTTCGATAAAAATACTTCATTTTTTATATAAAACGGAGTAAAAGAGTGACTGATCCTTATTTATTTTACTAAAATTCTACGGACAACAGCTCTTCTAAGAACAATAATGATCACTAGAGGATAAAATAACAAAATGGCTACCTATTTACTGGGAGATATTCATGGATGTTATGCAGAATTATGTACGCTCCTGAAGAAAGTATCTTTCTGTCCTCTAAAAGATACTTTGTGGCTTACAGGGGATTTAGTTTCTAGAGGTCCAAAGTCATTAGAAGTACTTAGATATATACGATCCTTAGGAAGCCGAGTCAGATTAGTTCTAGGTAACCATGATCTCAAATTGATATCCATATATAATGGTATCACTCGACCCAAGTTATCCGATAATTTAACCGACGTCCTAGAAGCGCCTGATGCAGAAGACCTGATGGAATGGTTACGTCTTCAACCTTTACTCCAAATAGACGAAAATAAAAAAATTGTTATGTCTCATGCAGGAATTTTTCCCCAGTGGGATTTAGATACCACGAAAAAATATGCGAAAGAAGTGGAATTAATGTTGGCAAGTAGTGATTACTTAAAGTTTTTTCAGATGCTCGATCATAGCGCTAATAGGGAATATTTAAAGTACAAAAATTCGAACCTGAGTAATTTTGTTAGATTACGATTTATAACTAATGTTTTAACACGTATGCGGTACTGTTTACCTAATGGTACATTAGATTTAGTGTGCAAAGTTGCACCACCTTTAGCTAAAAAAACATTAGTGCCCTGGTTTAATATTCCTCGTACTAAAAAATTTAGTAACGTTAGTTATACCATTGTCTTTGGTCATTGGTCTTCTTTAACAGCAGGTAATTACACTCCTGACGGAATTATGGCTTTAGATACAGGTTGTTGCTGGGGTGGTAATCTCACTATGTTCTGCTGGGAAGATCATTATTACTTAAGACATTCTTGTACTAACAAGAGATTTAATAGTTATAGTTAGATTAAATCATCTATTAGTAATCTGGTAATTCAGCATAATTATCAAAACGTGACCATTGACCATTAAATCTTAATTTAAGAGAACCAATTGGACCATTACGCTGTTTTCCAAGAATAATTTCGGCTATTCCTTTATTATCGCTATTTTCATTGTACACTTCATCTCTATAAATGAACATAATTAAATCAGCATCTTGCTCAATAGATCCCGATTCTCGTAAATCTGAGTTTACAGGACGTTTATTAGCTCTTTGTTCTAATAAACGATTAAGCTGCGATAATGCTACCACTGGAACTTGTAACTCTTTTGCCAAAGCCTTTAAAGATCTAGAGATTTCCGAAATTTCGAGAGTACGATTATCATACAATGCAGGTACCCGCATAAGTTGTAAGTAATCAATCATGATTAGACTCAGACCTTTTTGTTCTCTAAAAACACGACGAGCTCGAGAACGAATTTCGGTAGGAGTCAGACTAGAAGAATCATCTATATACATATTGCGTTTCTCTAGGAGAACATTAATGGCTCCAGAAATACGTATCCATTCATCATTAGCAAGTTGACCGGTCCGGAGGCGGGAATGATCGATTCTAGATAGAGACGCTAGCATTCGCATCATAATTTGATCTTGCGGCATTTCCAAACTAAATATTAAGACCGGTTTATCTTGAATGAGAGCGGCATTTTCACAAATATTCATTGCAAAGGTGGTCTTTCCCATAGAGGGACGAGCAGCAATAATGATTAAGTCGGATTTTTGTAATCCCGAAGTTTTCTGATCAAGATCATGATAACCGGTAGAAATACCAGTCACCACGTTATAGGGATGACGGTAAAGAGATTCAATACGTGTTAAAGTGGATTCTAAAATTTGTTCTATTCCTTTAGGACCAGCTTCTCTAGATCGCTTATCAGCTATCTGAAAAACTCGAGATTCTGACAGATCTAATAAATATTCCGTACTGCGTCCTTGTGGATCATAACAATCTTCTGATATTTTATGTGCTACTGAAATCATATCTCGCACGAGGGCTCGATCGCGTACAATATCAGCATAAGCATTAATATTAGCTGCACTGGGAGTATTTTTAGATAGTTCAGCGAGATAAGCAAAACCTCCTACCGGTTCTAACTGACCCTTTTGGTTGAGAGCTTCAGATAAAGTAATTAAGTCAATAGGATGATTTTTTTCAATGAGACGGTGCATTTCATTAAAAATTATACGGTGAGGACGACTAAAAAAATCGCTAGCTACTAATCTATCTACTATTTTTTCCCATCGATTATTCTCTAACATTAAACCCCCCAACACAGACTGTTCTGCTTCTATAGAGTGAGGGGGAATCTTCAGAGCTTTAGTTTTCCGATCACCTAATTTGATGTAATTGTTTTTTTCTGCCATAATATATTTGTACCGAAATCAATATGTTTCTTTTATGTTTTTTAGGGCTGCATAGCATCATGCATGGAGAATAATATTCACTATGATTAAAATCATCTTAACGTCGGTAATCACCACTTGATAAAGTATTTAATAATAAAAATATTTTAATTAAATGCTAATGTTTAGATTTTGAATCGTGGCGGAATTCATTCCAAAATTATTTAATAAGTCTTAATTTGGATCATCCTAAACAAAAACATAAAAATATTTTTTTATGGAAAAGAAAAAGAAGATAACAAAAATTAACATTTGTATCTATCTTACTAAAATTAAGTGTAGATAGGGTTATTCTTCCTGTTTGTATTAAAATAATAATTTTCCGAATAAAATTTTTTTTTGTTTAGTAATTTAATATCTAATTACACGAAATTAGAGCTAATTCTACATTAGAATAATATAATTCAATACTAATTATGTGAATTAGTATTTTTCATTAGTCAATAATACACTAAAAATTTTACTTCTAATTATAGGTCAGAAATAGTATTTTTCATTCAATTATCAGGTAGATAATTGAATATATAAAATCACAATAAGTTTAATTAACTAACATATTTTCCATGAACATATATAGCTTACTGCTCCTCCGCACTAGAATAACATAATAAGATTTACATCTTGTTATAAAATTTTTTACCCCCGATAAAAATTTAATTCTCTCTCCTTCATCATGATAAGGAAGTATATTTTCCATTTCACATATATATCAGATATACTAGAAAAGTTCGTATACTCTATTAAGAGTAAAATTATTTTTTATTCAAGAAAGTCTATATTACATATCATAAAAAATTAATTACATTATTTTTATATTATTATTATGGGAGACAATAAGATGGCTAGTAGGGGTATTAATAAAGTAATTTTAGTAGGATATTTAGGTCAAAATCCAGAAGTACGATATATGCCTAATGGAGCAGCAGTTACTAATTTCAATTTAGCTACTTCTGAAAGCTGGCGAGATAAAAAAACGGGAGAAAATAAAGAAAAAACTGAATGGCATCGGATAGTTTTATTTGGTAAACTAGCAGAAGTAGCAGGTGAATTTCTGCACAAAGGGTCACAAGTTTATATTGAAGGAACATTGCAAACCCGGAAGTGGCAAGATAGTAGTGGTCAAGAAAGATATACTACAGAAATTATTGTGAATATTAGTGGTACTATGCAAATGTTAGGAATACGTCCTCCTAGCAGTAAAATATCCGCAAGTAAAGAACCTCATAACCATTGGCAATTACAATCTCCAACTCCATTCTCAAGTACTAAAAATAAATTAGATAATACCACTTTATTGAAAGTGCCCAACAATTCAGATTCTTCACCCGAAGAAACTGACTTAGAATTTGATGATGATCTGCCATTTTAAATGAAACAAGAAAAATTAAGTAGTAATCTGTTCTCTTAGGATCGTGCGACCCTATATATACCTTTCTTATCTGGACAATCGCAAGATAACAATTTAGGCTATTATTTATTAGTACCAATTACTTTGACCACCCTTATAATATCCACCTATATCAAAAGAGACCACTAAGTTCTGTAGTGAACAAGATATCTATCTTCTCTTAAGAGAGAAGGATTGTATCTCTTTCTGGAGAAAGAGTGTTCCTAATAATGTGGCACATTAAGTAGATTAATTATTAATCAGGTCCATACAATCCATAATACCATCATGGAAATTTTTTTTAATATTTTAATAATGATGCTGGTAGTGTCAGTTTCAGGAATGGCGCAACGATTCATACACTATCAAATGCCATTACCATTATTACAGATTGCAGCTGGTACAATTATGGCATGTCCTACTTTTGGGTTACATATTGATTTTGATTCAGAATTATTTTTGATTTTTTTAGTTCCTCCTTTGTTATTTGTAGATGCATGGAAAATTCCTGCTAGTGAATTTATGCACCATAGACGAGAAATCATAGGATTAGCATTTGCTCTGGTAATAGTAACCATTGTTGGTATAGGTTATCTAATTTACTGGACTATACCAGGAATAAATTTAATATCGGCATTTTGTTTATCAGCGGTATTATCACCGACCGATGCTGTTGCCTTAACTAGTCTAGTTGGAGAAGGTAGAATTCCCAAAAAAATCATGGCTATTTTACAGGGGGAAGCTTTAATAAATGATGCTTCTTCGCTAGTAGCTCTGAAATTTACAGTAGCAATGGCTATAGGAGAAATGCAATTTTCCCTCTCTGATTCGATGTGGGAACTTATTAAAGTTTTTTGGGGTGGGGTAATAGCAGGTATTACTATAACTTTGTTGTATGGTAAAACTATGCATTTTATGAGTCGATGGAGCTATGATGATCCAGTCACTCAAATCATTTTTTTGTTATTATTACCTTTTACTACTTCTTTAGTAGCAGAAAATGCGGAACTTTCTGGAATTTTAGCAGCTGTTGCTGCTGGAATGACTGTTTCTAGATCGGGAATTATTCGTCATGCTCCCCTTCCTCTCCGTTTACGCGCTCATAATGTTTGGATGATGTTAGAATCTCTTTTTAATGGCACAGTCTTTGTTTTACTAGGATTACAGTTGCCGAGAATAATAAAATTTTTTATGATGCAAATTCAAACAGATAGCAACGATAGTAAAATTAAATTTTGGATGCCTTTTTTATATGTAGTCCTAGTGTATATGGCATTAGTTCTTGTAAGGTTGATATGGTTATTGACTATGCGATATATTAGTAGGTTTTTTTTAACAAAAAATCCTCTAGAATTTGGCAAATATACATGGAGGGACTTATTAATTGCTTGTTTTGCTGGAGTAAGGGGAGCTATTACTCTAGCGGGAGTATTATCGATACCTACTTTCATCCATTTTAATCAAGAATTTCCTGCGCGGAATGAATTGATATTTTTGGCTTCGGGAGTCATTCTATTTTCATTGCTGATAGGAATGATTATTCTTCCATTTTTATTACGAGGAGTTTCATTAAGAGATAAATTTAATCTTAATCGAGAAATACAGCAAGCACGTTCTCTGATGGCCAGTGTAGCGATCAAAAGCTTATATAAAATGGAAGAAAGACTAACTTATGATACTACTAAAGAAAATATTGATACTGAATTAGTTCAGGAAGCGAGTTCGCGTGTAATAGGTTATATGCGTCGTCGTCTTCTAGATGACGAGGGTAAGACTAATATTGAACAAGTACTTTTTGTGGATGATTTGGAACGACGTTTTAGATTAACGGGAATTCGGGCAGAGCGCGGAGAAGTTTTTCATTTACGAGCTACTAAACAAATTAGCGATGAAACTATGCATAAATTATTATATGAACTAGATTTACAAGAAGAATTGTTAAAAGAATAAAATATGTATGTAACATTTTATATGTTAATAACTCTTTTCTATATATTTGAGCAATTTTCTTACTGCTCGTGCGCGATGTGAATAAGTATTTTTATAAGAGCTATCTAATTGTGCCAGTGTTTTATTACATCCACTAGGAATAAACATGGGATCATAACCAAAAACCTCATCTGGACAGAAATCCAACCCACATATTTTTCCATCCCATGTTGCTGAAAACTTTTGGTATTTATTAATCTGGTATTGATAAACTAAAACACACCTATATTTAGCCGGGGTAAAAGTTAATTGTTTTTTTAATAAAAATTTTCTTAATTTATTACAATTATCTTTATCATTGGCATTAGGTCCAGCGTATCGATTAGAGTAAATACCCGGAAAATTACTAAATTCAGTTAATTCCATTCCCGAATCATCCGCGAGTACAGGTAATCGATAATATTGATAAACAATATTAGCCTTAATTAAAGCATTATCTAAATAACTACTCCCGGTTTCGGGAATGCTACCAATATCTTTCCAAAGATGAGGAGTCAGTAATGTTATAGGATAATTATTTTTATTGATGAATTGAACAAACTCCATCGCCTTATATTTATTATTAGAAGCTAACAGTATTTTATACATAACATGTTTAATCAAATTTAGATAATTACTAAAATTAGTCATTTACGAAACAGATAATTCTTCTCTAAGAGAACCTAATCATTCAGATTTTTACTCCATCTTAATTTATTAGGAACTACTGAAAAATTGACATAATCACATCTTGTGTCTAAGAAAAAATAATCTTTTTAGCAACCCAATATTTCAATCACTTTAACACATGCAAATATTTTTCTATAGTCAAAAGAGAACGATTTATTTTTCACAAACTATCCACTCCTAATAATTTTATCATTTTTTCTAAATAAAATATTTATGTAAATAATAAAGACAATTTTCCTGTACCGTAAAAATATAATGTGCACTAAGAATCTAATAGGATTCATTCTATTTCAGCTAATAATATAATTCTAGTTTTTGAAATATCTAAATATTAGATAAAAATCATTGAATAATAATTTATTAAAATGATAGAGAAAAAGTATTTTTAAAATAATAAATAAAATTAAAAATTTTTCCACAGAGAGGATTATGATTAATTATAGAAATTTATAAATTTATTAACAAAAATTAACTATTTTTTTATGTTAAAAACATTAGATATTTTTATTATTAATGTCATAGACGAACATTTGATTCATTTTTCTCTGATCGAGAAGTGACTAACCAGCTCTAAAATAGATATCTTTTCTAAGTATACGATAGTAAAAAATTAGGCATAATAAAGTAGCCAAAAAGAAAATTAAAGGTAAAATTATTCAAAATTATAAATAGGATACTATTTTAGTCATCTGGATATCAACTACAGTGAATCAATTTTGCTCTCATAATGAGAGAACAATATCGTCAGAAGAGAAAACTGCTATAATAATAATCTTCTGATTAAAAATATGATTTTTATCACTCTTGATGGACTACTGAAAGTAATATTTATTACTCTCTTTCTGGCTTAGGATCTCTAGTTAGATTAAATCTAATTCTTTTACGTCGCAAGAAACTTAATTCCTTTGTAATAACAAAAAAAGTAGAGAATTAGGAATTAAAAAAAGAAAAGATCTAAATTTTAGATAAAATTAAGAAATATTTTTATTATCCCCTGTCTATCTCTACTACAGTGAATAATATAAATGTAATTCGCAGGCTCTATTACCCTAGCGAACAACACAACCGTTAATAGCTTAAAGCTACAAGCTTTATATCCGCTTATGGATAAGAATGAGGCACAAAATGAAAAGACAAATAGCTATTACATTTACAGTAGTGGCACTAGCAGTATATAGTGGTATAGCAAGTTCTGCTGTTCAAGAGAATACTTGGTATACAGGCACTAGATTAGGATGGTCTCAGTACTACGATCCAGGTTACCATGGAAATGGTTATATTAATAACGATGGTCCCACATATAAAAATTCACCTGCCTTTAGTTCTATTTTTGGCTATCAGGTTACTCCTAATGTAGGATTTGAATTGGGTTACGATTGGCTAGGTCGTATGCAGAACCAAGGAAAGGTAATTAAGGGATCTTTCAAAGCTTATGGTATTCAACTGACCACTAAAATTAATTATCCGATTACTGATAAATTTGATATATATACCCGTGTAGGAGGGATGATTTGGAGAGCAGATTCTTCCCAAGACAATCCCGTATGGGGACATATCCATGACTATAAAAATGGTATTGCTCCTTTAGGAGCTATAGGGGTTGAGTATGCGTTGTCTAAAAAAATCGTTACTCGTTTAGATTATCAGGTGGTAAATAAAATAGGAGATTTACATACCGTAGGTACTCATCCTGACAATAGCATGCTAAGCTTAGGTATTACTTACTCTTTAAATCATAACGTTGTAGAACCTGAACCACTAATATCAAGCACCTATGAAAAATTGATCCGTTCTAGATTCGAGAATAAACATTTTAGTATAAAGTCAGATGTTTTATTTATATTTGATAAATCGGATCTTACAACAGCAGGCAAGCAAGAACTAAATCAATTGTATTACAAAATCCAAGCTTTAGATTCTAAAAATAGTAGTACTATCATAGTAGTAGGTTATTCTGACCGTATCGGATCGGTTGAATATAATCAGATATTATCTGAAAAAAGAGCTCAATCTGTAGCTAATTATCTAATCGCAAAAGGAATTGACCCGGAAAAGATATCTATACGTGGTCAGGGTCCAATAAATTCTGTGACCGGCCAAAATTGTGATTTTATCCACCATCATTCAATATTAATTCATTGTTTAGCACAAGATCGTCGCGTAGAAATAGAAGTTAAAGGTATTAAAAATATTAATATAACAAAACTAGAGATTTAATTCTAGTCTAATAACTTCATAAAATTGCCCCCGAATTTTTCGGGGGCTGTCGTGCAAATTGAACCACTAGCTATTCCATTAATTACGATAATAAATCAACTTTTATTTTTATAAAAAAAAATTATTTTCCGCTGCTTGACATTTTATTTTATTTTTTCAGATAAGCAATCATACATTCTGCTTTAATTTTATTCTTATTTTTTTTAAATTACATGAGGATGATTCCTCCGGTTTATGCTAACAATAGAAATTAAGTTTAGTGACTCTTTTTAAGAGTACGAATCAATGGTCTTCATTTTTGGTCGGGAGAAGATAGATTTACGCTTCCTAGCGTTTTTTTATTAAATAAATTATTGCTTGGAAGATATAAGTAATATAAAATAGTAATTTTTGAACTGTTTTCTTTTTATTTAAAATGAGTACGAGTTCTTTAACAGTATTTACTGTGACCAATTTCAATAAAAAAATTCAACAACTACTAAAGGATCAAATAGGACCTATTTGGTTAACTGCTGAAGTTTCTAATTTTTCTCACCCTTCATCTGGTCATTGGTATTTTACTCTCAAGGATCATGCATCCCAAATACGTTGTGTGATATTTCGTAGTTATAATCGTACCATGTCCTTTTGTCCGCGTAATGGACAGCAAATATTAATACATGCCACTATCACGATCTATGAATCTAGAGGAGATTTACAATTAATAGCAGAAAGTATACATCAAATTGGCGATGGAGTATTACATCAACAGTATGAACAACTGCGGACAATATTATCGTCAGAAGGATTATTTGCACAACATTTTAAAAAATCCTTACCACGTCCCGCTCATCAGGTAGGTCTTATTACCTCTATAACTGGGGCAGCTCTTTATGATATATTACGAATACTGAAACGACGGGATCCCTTATTACCTGTAGTTATTTATCCCGCGATAGTACAAGGGGATAGTGCTCCTTCTAGTGTTATAGCGGCTATTGAAGTGGCAAATATACGTAAGGAATGCGATGTATTAATCCTAGGACGTGGTGGAGGATCCTTAGAAGATTTATGGTGTTTTAATGATGAAAAGATAGCTAGAGCAATTTTTTCCAGTCGTATTCCTATAGTCAGTGCTATAGGCCATGAGACTGATATTACTATTGCAGATTTAGTATCTGATCTACGTGCACCAACTCCATCTGCTGCGGCTGAAATAGTGAGTCGCAATAATATTGAATTATTACGACAGATACACGTTCATAAAAAAGGTCTTGAAATATCAATCCAACATTGCTTAGAAAAGCAACAAAGTCGTTTTACTGATCTTAATTATCACCTTCAGCGATACCATCCACAGGTATATTTTTTACGTCAGGGTACCTATTTAAATAAAATATTTCATAAAATATATGATTTAATCTTTAAAAGAATTAACCTATCATTTAATAGACAAAAATATACTGAGAACCGCCTGTTTAGTTCTCATCTTCAGACTATTATTAATATTGCAAAATATAAATTACAACAATTACAATATAAATTGACCAAAATAATGAACGGTATATTAAGCAGCAATCGTCATAAAATACTCTCTCTAGTTTCACAACTGGAAGTTTTAAGTCCTCGTAATACATTGACTAGAGGTTATAGTATGACAATGAGTGATAATATACTTATTACAAATATCGCTCAACTAAAAAATAAGGATACTATTAAAGTAATATTTGTAGACGGTTATGCAATATGTAAAATAACTAGTTCTTATATTTATAAGAAGCATCTTTCTGAAGATAATCTGAACTTTCCCATTTCCATTATTTCCAACTCAGAAGGATAAATTACAATATTTTTATTTACGTGACTTATTTTTATGTTTTTTCACAAAAGGATTATTGCTTTCTTTAAATAAAATTCTAATCGGCGTACCAACTATTTTTAATGCACGCCGAAAATAATTCACTAGATAATTTTTATAGCTATTTGGAATTTCTTTGAGTTGATTTCCATGAATAACTACAAGGTGGGGATTTTTTCCTCCAAGATGGGCGTATTTCATCTTAACAGTCCGACCACATATGGTTGGGGGTTTATGTTCTTTAATAGCATTTTTCAGAATACGAGATAGAACTGAACTACTTATGTCTTTAATAGCATCCTGATATGATTTTCTTACAGAATGTAAAATTACTTTAATATCTTTATCTGGAGAGGATAAAGCAGAAATAAAATGGATACGATCAATTTTAATTGAAGCCCAGCGAGAGAATAATTTATCTCTAAATTTATTTTTTTCTTGGCAGGATAAAAGATCCCATTTATTCACTACCAAAACTATTCCACGTCCACTCTTAGTAATAAAATTTACTAATGAACTATCTTGAATATGAATTCCTAAATGTGCATCCAGAACCATAACTACTACATTAACTTGTTTAATAATTTGTAAAGTTTTAATTAAAAAAATTTTTTCACTAAAATTAGTAATTTTATAAATTTTTTTCACTCCTGCAGTATCAATTAATGTATACTTAATACCTTGCCATTCTATGGGAATATAGATACAATCTCTTGTTGTTCCCGGCTTATTGAATACTATCACTCTTGTTTCACCTAGAATGCGATTAGTTAAGGTAGATTTTCCTACATTAGGACGGCCTACAATAGCAAATTGAATTCGATATTTTAGATTATGATCTTCTTCCGACTTATGGTAGTCAGTAATTTTTTGATCATCAGGAAGATGATAAGATTGGTTAATTTCTTTCTCATGATTTCGATACCATAAAAAAATATTTTTTGATAATTGCTCCATTCCAGTACCATGAGAAGCTGCAATGAAATTAAGTTGTTTGAGGCCTAAGGAATAAAATTCAGATCCTATGTAATTGGGAGAGATACAACCATCTATTTTATTCACTACTATAAAGAATTTTTTTTTTTAGCCTTTATTATCTTAGTAAGATAAATATCACCTGGCATTATTCCTACACGAGCATCTACTATTAGTAGTATAAGATGTGCTTGTTCAATGGCCTGAAACACTTGTGCCCCAATTTCTTTATAAAGCATATCTTGTTCTGAAAATCGTTTGTTAATCTCATCTATTCCACCGGTATCTACAATCATAAACGTCTGATTTCGAATAGTAATATGACCATATTGTCGATCACGTGTTATATTTGGGATATTAGCTACTACATTTTGTCTTGCAGTCATTCTATTAAATAAGGTAGATTTTCCTACATTAGAACGACCTACCAGCGTGATGATAGGTATCATATTTTTCTCATTTTATTTCTATTCAAATAGAGACATAAATAACAGTTAAGTTATGTAATTAAATATTAAAAATGTGATTTTTAGTATTTTTTTATTTTTTATAAAAAATAGCTACAGACTAAAATATTTTATTTTCATTTTAATAAGATATCTCATGAAAGGAAGAGTGGATTCTTTCATTGCTTCATGCCAAAAACGTAATGCTTGCTTAATATTTCCTTTTTCTATCATGGCGTTTCCTTGTAAATCTTCTATTATAGCCGCCCATGAAAATGAATTAATATTTATTTGATTGACTGTGTTAATAAATTTATCTATATATCCTTGATATAATTGAATTCGAGCTAATCGTAAACTACAAATATTTTTTATTATTTTATCCGAATAACATGTTTTAAACTGTAATGAGCTGGATGCTTTTGGAAAATTATGATTGGTAATATATTTATTAGCTAACATAAATGATACCAACGTTCCATAAATATTTTTTTTGTTATCCTGTTGAAAATCTTCAGCCGATTTTAAAGTAAAAAAGGTAGGATCTTGATTGAGACGATCTATATGGTATTGATATATCTCTGAAATATTTTGTATTTTATTTATTTGATAGTGTTTCCAGCTTATAACAATAAATAAACCTCCTAAAATTAGGATAAAGAAACTAAAAATAATACGATAATTGATCCTCATTTTTAATGATACGATTCCTTAGAGCAGGTTAAAAACTATTATGTATCTTGGTTATTTATTCTGGATTAAAAATTAAACTAATAACTGGGCTACAAAATTAGGTACCTCCTTTTGATCTACTATTTTTTGTTCCCCAGTATGTAAAATTTTAATTATTACACGATGGTGCTCTACTTCAAGTTCTCCTAAAACTAAAGCTATCCGTGCTCCATATTTATTTGCATAAGAAAACTGTTTTTTAAAATTACCGGACCCTAAGTGCGTACGTAATCTTATTTTGGGCATATAGTCTCTTATTCGTTCTGCTAATATGAGAGCTTCTCTTTTAACATTAGCCGATCCATAAGATCCCAAATAAATATCTATTTTATCAGGATTATTAACTAATGAACTCCATTGACAGTTGATTGCTTTCAGCAGAAGTAATAAACGTTCCATTCCCATTGCAAAGCCTACAGCAGGCGTCGGATATCCCCCTAATTCCTTTACTAATTGATCATATCTTCCTCCCGCACATACAGTGTCTTGTGATCCTAGATTATAAGATACCCACTCAAATACCGTACTATTGTAATAATCGAGACCTCGCACTAAGAAGGGATTAATTATATAATTAATGTCCATTTTATCCAGGAGATTACACAATTTGGAAAAATGTTCTTGTGATTCTTGATCAAGATATTCCTTAAGAATAGGAGCTTCCCGTAGGATCATTTTAACTTGATGATTTTTACTATCCAATATACGGAGAGGATTAGAATCTATACGCCGTATACTATCGGCATCTAAAAAACTTAAGTTTTTTTTTAGAAAAGTTACTAAAGATGTTCGGTAACGTTGACGAGCATCAAAAGAACCTAATGTATTCAGCTCTAATTGAAGATTATCCATTATGCCTAATCTTCGCCACCATCTAGAAGCTAACATAATAAGTTCCACTTCAATATTAGCTCCTGCTAAACCAAAAACTTCTACTCCTATTTGATGAAACTGTCTGTGACGACCTTTTTGCGGACGTTCGCGACGAAACATAGGTCCATAATACCACCAACGTTGTTCCTGATTATAGAGTAGTCCGGATTCTATTCCTGCTCTAACACACCCTGAAGTTCCTTCAGGTCGAAGTGTTAAACTATCTCCATGGCGCTCATCAAAAGTATACATTTCTTTTTCTACTACATCAGTTAATTTACCTATTCCTCGATAAAAAAGATCTGTCGATTCTACAATAGGTAATCTTATTTCATTATAACCATAACTATGCAATATTTGAATGATAATTTTTTCTATCTTCTGCCACAATTTAATTTCTTCGGGAAGATAATCCTTCATGCCTCGAACAGATTGAATCTTGTTGTGGTTCACAATTATTTTCCATTTTTCATTTTTATAGCAAGTACAGAGGCTTTATCACGTATCTTTTTTTCAAGAACATCAATTAACTGATTCGGATCTAATCCATCCTGGATTAACAATCCATCTTCATAAATTCTATTTTTCTTTCCGCCTGCTACTCCCAGAGTAGATTTTTTAGCTTCCCCAAGTCCATTTACAATACATCCAATAATAGATACATCCATCGGACTGACTATGTCTTCTAAGCGTCTCTCCAATTCCTTAACTGTACCGATAACATCAAATTCTTGTCGGGCACATGTTGGACACGATATAAAATTAATTCCACGTGAACGAAGACGTAGTGACCTAAGAATATCAAAACCTACTTTTACTTCTTCTACGGGATCTGCAGATAAGGATACTCGCAATGTATCACCAATTCCTTCCGCTAACAAAATTCCTAATCCTATGGAGGATTTAACCGTTCCGGATCTGGCTCCTCCCGCTTCGGTAATTCCTAAATGTAATGGTTGCTTAATCTGTTTTGCAAGACGCCGATAGCATTCCACCGTAAGCAAAACATCTGAAGATTTGATACTCACTTTAAATTCTTCAAAATTCATTTTGTCAAAAAACTCTACATTTCGTAATGCAGATTCTAGCAAGATGTTTGCGGAAGGTTTAGATATATATTTACTGAGCAAATCTTTTTCTAGAGAACCTGAGTTAATACCTATTCTAATGGGCAGATGTTTATCTTTAGCACAGTCAATAATTTGTCTAATTCTAGCTTCATTACCAATATTACCAGGATTAATGCGTAAGCAATCTACCCCATATTCTGCTACTTTTAACGCAATACGATAATCAAAATGAATATCCGCTACTAAAGGAATTTTTACTTTTTGTCTAATTTTTTTAAATGCTTCTGCTGCATCCATATTAGGTATAGATATCCGAACAATATCTACCCCTACTTTTTCTAAACTTTTTATTTGTTGGACCGTTTGATTCACATCCGTAGTTCTAGTATTGGTCATAGACTGAACTGAAATAGGTGAATTTCCTCCTACTTGAACTTTTCCTACATAAATTGGTTTAGATTGGCGACGTGGGAGACATGATATCATAGACATTCTTCTTATACCTCGATGCATATCTTTTATATATGTATTAGTAATAATATGTAACCTAATATTTTTTCTATGGTCAATCCATTATTCTAATTCTTATATTCTCGTTTTATTTTCATGGATTACCAAGTATTACTAAAATTTAGTATTCTCTAGTTTGAGGATAAAATATATAGATATAATGCAAAATTATCTTCTTTGAGAATACATAGGATCTATCCATGATTTTTTATTTTATTAATATTAACAACAAAATTTTACTTTTTACATAATTTATTATGGTTGTAAAATTAGATATAAAAGAGGAAAATAAAAAATACCATTTATAAAGTCATTTTTATCATAACATAGTATAATCCTCTCTGCATTGAGCAGAGAAATATACCTTGCTTAAAAAAAATCAATAAGTATTTATTGACTATTTAGGACTTTTTTTATGTTAGTTCATAAAATGTGGATATTTAAAATTTTTAATTATTCTTTTTAACAAAACTACTCTAATTAGCTCCCTCTACCATGTGAGTATCCTACAGGATAGATTAGTGATTTTATCTCAAAAATTTTCTCTTAAAAATATCTAAAAAATTTCATTTTTCCTAAAAAATAACTTAATTTCTCGATTCGCAGAACAAACAGAATCTGATCCATGTACAGCATTTTCTATTATACTATCACCATAATCTGATCGTAGCGTACCAGATAGGGCATCCTCTGGATTAGTAGATCCCATTAATTCACGTAAACACTGAACTGCATTTTCTCGCTCTAATATAGACAGCATACTAGGACCAGAAGTTATAAAAGTTACTAAGTTATCAAAAAAATATTTTTTTTGATGCTCTCTATAAAATTCATGAGCCATCTCTATGTTAATAAAGGTCATTTTAGCAGCAATAATTCTAAAACCCGCATTCTCAAATCTGGTATAAATCTCGCCAATAATTCTTTTAGAGACTGCATTAGGTTTGATAATAGAAAAGGTTTGTTCTCTGCTCATATCGATCCCTTTTAAAATATCAATATATTCTTTATATACCCAATCATTCTTAGAAAATTTTAGTCTGCTAGATATTTATACTATATCTAGGAATTTCTACTACTAAATCTTTATTTGTAACCTTAGCCTGACAACTTAATCGGCTAGTGGGTTCTAATCCCCAGGCTTTATCTAACATATCTTCTTCATTTTCATTTTTACTCATTAAAGATGAAAAACCTTTTCGTACTATACAATGACATGTCGCACACGCACAAGATCTTTCACACGCGTGCTCTATTAGAATACCATTACGTAACGCTGCATCTAAGATAGTTTCTCCTCCTACAGCATCAATTTTTATTGGTTCTGGTATTAATAGATGATGAGGTAAAAAAATAATAGTAGGCATTAACGGATACCTAGTTTTATTAAGAAAAATTTTTCCATTTATATGTTATCTCTTATGTAAAAGGTTAATATTTTTATTAATTTTTTAATGTTATTCCTGAATCATAGAAATCATTTCTCTATCTGTTAACCCATAAGTGGGATCTAGTTTAATAGAGGCAGTAGTACCAGTAATTTGCTCAGTAGCAGTTACCCTTAATAATCCGTTTTCATCTAACTGAAAAATTACTTTCATACATGCTTGTCCAGCCTCCATAGAAGGAAGACCACTTAAAGTAAAGCGTGCCAGAGAACGACAATTAATTACTTGTTCTCGTTCTCCCTGGAGGACATGAATGATTATGGAAGTTTGTCCCTTCTGAAAATTAGTAAAATATTTTACTTTAGAAGTAGGTATAGGAGTATTTCTATAAATAATTTTTTCTACTCCTCCTCCTAAAGTTTCTATTCCTAGCGATAATGGAATAACATCTAATAATAACACCTCTTGATCCGTCTTATTACCTACCAAGAAATCTGCATGAATAGCAGCTCCTAAAACTACAACTTTTTCTGGATCAATTGATGTAAGAGGAATCACACCAAAAAATTTTTCTACCATTTTTCGGATGAGAGGAATTCTCGTAGATCCTCCTACCATAATTACTTGCAATACTTCTTCTACTTTTAGATTAGCATCTTTAATAGTACGCCGACACATTGATATAGTTCGTTGTACTGACCTATAAATTAATGCTTCAAATTCACTTCTAGTTACTAAAACCTCCCACTTATCTAGCTTAACAATCGTTTTTACATGGTCACTAAGATTAATTTTAGCAGTCCCTGCCGCTTCTAAAAATTTTCTTTGTAAAATAACATTATCAGTAGTATTTATAGCAATTTTACATTGCATCCAATTTACTAATAAACGATCAAAATCATCACCGCCTAAAGTAGCAATTCCCCCGGTAGATAAAACTTCAAAAATTCCCTTCTTCAAACGAAGAAGAGAAATATCAAAAGTTCCTCCTCCTAAATCATATACTGCAATTATTCCTTCCTGTTTTGAATCTAATCCATAAGCAATAGCAGCTGCGGTGGGTTCATTAAGTAATCTTAATACATGTAAACCACATTTATTAGCTGCTTCTCTAGTAGCTCCTCGTTGCGTATCGTTAAAATATGCCGGAACAGTAATTACTGCACCTGATAAATTACTTTTTAACATGTGCCGTGCACGTTCCGATAACTCAAATAAAATTTCACTAGAAACTTGAATAGGATTGGTTATTCCATAGGATGTAGATATAAGAGGAAAGTCATTTTTACTAGTTTTAAATTGATAAGGTAAATCCGGATATCTCTTTTTTATTTCACTAAGAGAATAACCGAGAAGTCGCTTAACAGAAAATATAGTATTAATAGGATCATAAGATGCATATTTAAGTGCTTTCCAACCAATAATTTTTTTATTCTCTTGATAATGTACTACTGAGGGGAGTAAAGAGCGATTATATTCATCGGATAATGTCTGAAGTTTACCATTATTAATGGTAGCGACCAGAGAATAAGTAGTCCCCAAATCAATACCTACCGCAATTTTTTTATCCTTATTAGCTAAGGATGTCGTTAAATAGTTAGTTCCTGGTTCACTAATTTTTAATAATTCCATATTTTATTTCTTTTCCAATATTTGCCATTTAGGAATTTTTAAAATTCTAATTCTTGATTTTCTAATTCTTCAATATTTCTCCGAATTCTATTATAGAAATGTATTTGGTGTATAATGTCCACTGCTCTTTCCCACTGTTGATTTTCCATAGAGAATTCCATCTGCTGATGTAACTTTTTAAAAGTTATATCAATTTTCCGAGAAAATTCATTTATTTTTTTAACATCCAGTTTTTTTTCTATCTTTTCACATTCTTCGTGTAATTTTATTTGTTCTTTTAAAAAATTTATATCTTTCATAGTACAATGACCTATCTTTAACCCATAAAGAGTGAGTAAATATTCGGCACGTAACAAAGGATTACGCAATACTTGCCATGCTTCATTAAGTAAAGATGATTGTTGTAAAGAATATAATTTTTCTTGGGGAGAAAAATTAAGATAACGATCTGGATGAAATTTACGTTGTAAATCATAAAAACGCGTTGACAGTAATTCGGTGTCAATCTTAAAATTAACTGGTAATTTAAATACATCAAAATAGTTCATATTAAGATAAAAAGAGATTTTAATTATATTTAAAAATTTTAATATTAAACGCTAAAACTTTCACCACAACCACATCTATATTTGACATTAGGATTAGTAAATTTGAAACCTTCAGTTAATTCTTCTTTTATAAAATCTACTTCTGTGCCATTAATATATAAAAAACTTTTTTTATCGATGTAAATTTTGATTCCCTTATCTTCGATAACTATATCATCGGAAGGAAGTTTATCTACGAATTCTAATACATATGCCATTCCTGTACAACCAGAGGTACGTACTCCTATCCGTAATCCTAAACCCTTACCTCTTTTTTTTAAAAGAGTAGTAATATGTGTCGCTGCACGGTGAGTTAAACTAATGACCATCATTATTTAACCTTGAATGTTTCAGTGAGTAAGATTTTTATCTTTATAATCTGCAATAGCCGCTTTAATAGCATCTTCCGCTAAAATAGAACAATGCAGTTTTACCGGGGGTAACTCTAACTCCTTAGCAATGTGAATATTCTTAATTTTTTCTGCTTGTTCCAAAGATTTTCCTTTTACCCATTCAGTAACTAAGGAACTAGAAGCAATCGCAGATCCACATCCATAAGTTTTAAAACGAGCATCTTCAATAATTCCCAGGTTATTAACCTTAATTTGTAATTTCATAACATCTCCACAAGCTGGAGCTCCTACCATCCCGCTTCCTACCGTAGAATCAGTACCATCAAAAGATCCCACATTTCTAGGATTTTCATAGTGATCGATAACTTTTTTACTATAAGACATATTATTTTTCCTTAATAAAATTAATTAAAATATTTATTTTAAAACTCCCTAATACGACTCAACTTTAGGAATTTTTCCATTGGATACTGTTGATATCTATTCCCTGTTGATACATTTCCCATAAAGGAGACATTTCTCGCAAATGACTAATATGCTTACGTACTAATTCAATTGTATATTGAATTTCTTCAATAGTAGTAAAACGTCCTAGGGAAAATCTTATAGAGCTATGCGCTAATTCCTCATTAATACCTAATGCTTTTAATACATATGATGGCTCTAAACTCGCAGAAGTACACGCAGACCCTGAAGATACTGCTATATCTTTGAGAGCCATAATAAGAGATTCTCCTTCTACATAATTAAAACTTACATTTAATATATTGGCTATACTCTTCTCAAGAGAGCCATTAACATATACTGAGTCAATTATACTAATTCCATTCCAAAGTAAATTCCGTAGCTTACGTAAACGTTCAATTTCTATTATCATTTCTTCTTTAGCAATGCGACATGCTTCCCCTATTCCTACAATTTGATGCACAGGTAAAGTTCCTGACCGCATTCCTCTTTGATGTCCTCCCCCATGAATTTGAGCTTCTAGACGAATTCGGGGTTTACGACGTACATATAATACTCCGATTCCTTTAGGTCCATAAATCTTGTGTGCTGAAAAAGATAATAGATCTACGTTAATTGTGCGAAGATCAATGGAAATTTTCCCCACGCTCTGGGTTCCATCTACATGGTAGATTACATTATATTGACGACATAATTCTCCAATTGATTTAATATCTTGCACAACACCTATTTCATTATTAACATGCATAATTGACACTAAAATGGTATCGGGGCGGATTGCATTCTCTAACTGCTTTAACTCAATCATTCCACTTTTTGTGGGAGATAAATAAGTAACTTGAAAACCTTTTCCTTCTAAGTATCTACAGGTATCTAAGACTGCTTTATGTTCAATTTTACTGGTAATAATATGCTTACCTTTATAAGAATAAAAATATGCTATGCCTTTAATAGCTAAATTATCCGATTCAGTAGCTCCGGAAGTAAATATAATTTCTCGAGAATCTGCACCTATGAGTTCTGCGATGATATTTCGGGCATTATCTACGGCTTTCTCAGCTTGCCATCCAAAACTATGAGATCGGGAGGCTGGATTACCAAAAATTCCCTCTTTAGTCATATAAGACATCATTTTTTCAGTTACTCGAGGATCTATAGGTGTTGTAGCTGAATAATCCAAATAAATTGGTAATTTCATTAAAAACTCCATTTCTTCTAAAGAAAATTATTATTTTTGGTCCCATGAATTTTGGTATTTATTATCTATCTCAGAAATTATATAATTGAAATATATACACCCTTGATTATTATCGTCTGAAATTTTTAGTTCTAATTTTCACTATTTTTATTACTTTTATTGGATTATTCGAGAATTAGGATTAATTAATTCTGCTAAAGTCATCTTAGTTAAGAAGTTATTTACTATGGTACTAAGATCTGTCCATAATTTATGAGTAAAACATTGTTGTCCATTATGACAATTTTTTTTTCCATGACATTTAGTGGCATCTAGAACTTCTTCTACTGACATCATGACTGAGCTGACAGTAATTTCATGTACCTTTTTCCCTAAAAGATATCCTCCGCCTGGTCCCCGCACACTCGAAACTAATTTAGTTTTACGCAACCTAGTAAATAACTGTTCTAAATAGGCAAGGGAAATTCCTTGGCGCTGAGAAATTTGTGGTAACGATACTGGTTGTCCCTTATTAGAATGCATAGCAACATCCAGTATAGCCGTTAACGCATAATAACCCTTAGATGTAAGCTTCATTTACCCCACACACCTTGATAGCATCTCTCTTGCAAGAGAGATTATTTACTTTATAATTTTATATGATTATAAAATTCTCATACTTTAGTATTTTAGTCAACTAAACGATGATTTATTTAAACATAAATTTTGTCTTTTTCTCTGAAGACAAAAGGTATCGACGATTTACCACGTAAAATACTTAACTCAGTGGAGAGTATAATGCATCCCATTCTTAACATTGCAGTACGGGCTATACGTAAAGCTAGTAATTTTCTTACTGAAAGCTATGAAAGAATTGATGTTATTAACCAACCAATAAATTTTTTTATGGTATCTAACATGATAAAATTAGCCAGAAATATAATTATTGATGTTATTCATCAAGCTTATCCGGATCATTCTATTTATTCTGAATCTCTTCAGGACAATTCAGATCTTCACTGGATAATTACTAGCCTCGATGGTGTTACAAATTTTGTAAAAAAAATCCCGCATTTTAGCATTTCGGTAGCTCTTCGAATAAAAAATAGAACTGAAATATCAGTTATTTATGACTTTATGCGCAATGAGTTATTCACCGCTGTTCGCGGACAAGGGGCTCAATTAAATGCATATCGTTTACGTAGAAGTCCAGTAGAGCGCACCATAAATAGTATGATTGTGGCAACCGAATATTCTTCTAAAATGTACCAACCACATGGGGATGCTTATATAAAATTAGTCCACAAGATGATTGTACAGGGTGCAGAAATTCGTAGTACCGGAGCTAGGATCTTAGATTTAGCCTATGTAGCCGCAGGACGTATGGATGGATATTTTATAATGGGTGTAACTATGGAAGAAATTGCGGCCGGTATGTTACTCATATGTGAAGCAGGAGGTTTAGTAGCCGATTTTCATGGTGGACACGATTACCTTAAAAAGGATAATTTTGTAGCTGCCAGTACCCCACGTAATTTAAGAGCATTATTAAAATTATTAGTTAATAATTCTTAGTTTATAACTCATCACACATATCAAACAACGAATAAAGATATTATCCACTGGAAATAAGAATAATAACTGCAAGAATATAAATTTTATAATCATATTATAGTCGTCTTTATAATAGGAATAATAGTTATTAGTTTATTCTAAAATCAATACCATAACCTAATAACATAAAATGTTTACAAGATATTTATTGAGTTCCTCTTCCTTTCCACTGCGGTTTACACTCTCTCTCTTTTAGTCTCCCCTTATGAGGCTCGTCTTGGGGTAAGAATAATATTCTATTTTTCCACTTTGAAAAATTTTTTCGTTTGTGAATGGATTTTAATTTATCTCAATAAAATTAAGATTAGTCTGTTGCATACTCTCACTAGTTAATCTAACTCTATGTTCTTCTTGGCAGTTACTATCTCATAATAGTAACCATATTTAATTATACAATAAATTAGTACTTTATTTTTTCTGTCGACAATGTTTAAAAAATTTTTTTAACAAATTACTACATGTTATTTCTAATACATTTCCTGTTAATTGGAATGGATGATAAAATTGCGATATCTTTTTCTCTTGAAATAATTTAGTAGCTCCATATTTCTTATCAGAAGCACCAAAGACTAAACGCATAATCCGACTATGTGCTATAGCTCCCATACACATTAAACATGGTTCTAAAGTGACATAAAGAGTGGTATTTAGTAATCTATAGTTAGATACTATTTGTCCTCCACGTCGTAAAGCTATAATTTCAGCATGAGCGGTTGGATCATTGAAACTAATGCTACAATTCCATCCTTCACTTAATAGAATTTTATTTCGAACTATAACAGCTCCCACTGGTACTTCACCTAACTGCAAGGCGTGATTAGCTAATTTCAAGGCCCAGTTCATCCAATATTCATCCTCAATATCATTCGATAATTTTATATTTATATCCTCTGAAAAAACTATAAATATGAATAGAATAATTTTTCTAAAAAAAACAAATACTTTACTTATGTAAGTATAAAGTGATATACTTACTAGATAATAGTATCATTTCTATAAAATAGAATTTATTTCTTAATTCATCTTTTTTTTAATTATCTACTGTATAGATAATAATTTATTATGAGCCATTAAAATATACCTCTTACTATTCTACTGAGGACTCTGAGCTTCATGAATAAGCTGACAAGTGAAATTATACCTATTAAAATTGAAGAAGAATTAGAAAAATCGTATTTAAATTACGCGATGTCAGTAATAGTAGGACGCGCATTACCTGATGTTAGAGATGGATTAAAACCTGTCCATCGTCGTATTCTTTATGCTATGCATATATTAGGTAATGATTGGAATCGAACTTATAAAAAGTCTGCGCGGATAGTGGGTGATGTAATCGGTAAATACCATCCTCATGGTGATATGGCGGTATATGATGCTTTAGTTCGAATGGCACAACCTTTCTCATTACGTTATATCTTAGTAGATGGTCAAGGAAATTTTGGTTCAATTGATGGCGATGCAGCCGCAGCAATGCGTTACACTGAAGTGCGTATGTCCAAAATTTCTCATGAGATGTTATCAGATCTAGACAAAGAGACTGTTGACTTTGTCCCTAACTATGATGGAAATGAACTAATACCAGTAGTCTTACCTAGCAAGATACCTAATTTATTAATTAATGGTGCATCTGGTATTGCTGTAGGGATGGCTACTAATATTCCTCCACATAACTTAATAGAAGTGATAAATGGATGTCTAGCATATATAGACAATGAGAATATTAGTATTCAAGAACTTATAGAACATATTCCGGGGCCAGATTTTCCGACTGCTGCAATTATTAATGGTAGTAGTGGAATTCAAGAAGCGTACCATACTGGAAGAGGAAAAATTTATATTCGAGCCCGTTATAAAATAGAAAAAGATCTTCGCTCAGGACGAGAAACTCTGATCTTTTTTGAGATACCATATCAAGTGAATAAATCTAGATTAATGCAAAAAATTGCTGAATTAGTAAGAGAAAAACAAATTAACGGAATTAGTTCATTACGTGATGAATCCGATAAAGATGGTATACGTATCGTAATTGAAATTAAACGAGATGCTCTTAGTCAAGTAGTTTTAAATAATCTTTATAATCTTACTTCATTAGAAATTACCTTTAGTATTAATATGGTAGCATTGGATCAGGGAAAACCAAAAATTTTATCCTTAAAAGATATTATTGCTGCTTTTATTAGTCATCGTCGTGAAGTAGTTACAAGACGGTTAATTTTTGATTTACATAAAGCACGATTACGCGCCCATATATTAGAGGGATTAATAGTGTCATTAATTAATATTGATCCTATTATTGAAATAATTCGGAATGCTAAAAATACTGTAGAAGCTACAGCAACTTTAAGAGCATATTCTTTTTCTTTAAAAGAACATAATTTATCTCACTATATCCCTAATAACAGTCGAGAAGAAAAATATTTTCTTTCTGGAAAACAAGTCCAAGCTTTATTAGAATTACGGTTACATAAATTAACTAGTATAGAACAGAAACATTTAATAAAAGATCATGAAAATTTATTATCAATAATTACTAAGATGGATCATATTCTCAATAATCCTAAAATTTTAATGAAAGTTATCCGGGAGGAACTAGAAAAGATTAGAGACCAGTTTGGTGATCAACGTCATACTGAAATTACTGCTAAAACGGTAGATGTTAATTTAGAAGATCTAATTAATAAAACTGTAGTAGTAGTTACATTATCTCATCAAGGATATGTTAAGTATCAACGTATATCCGAATATGAAGCTCAACATAGAGGCGGTAAGGGAAGATCCGCTGCTTCTATTAAAGAAGAAGATTATATAGAGAGAATTCTAGTAGCTAATACACATGATTCTATTCTGTGTTTTTCTAGTTTTGGTCGTTTATACTGGCTTAAGGTATATCAGTTACCAGAATCAAATAGCGGTTCAAAAGGAAGACCTATTATCAATCTTTTACCATTAAATACTAATGAACGTATTACTACAATCCTTCCAGTACATGAATATGTTGTAGGACGACATGTATTTATGGCTACTGCAAATGGAATAGTTAAAAAAACTCCATTAATGGAATTTATTAAACCTCGTAATAGCGGTATTATTGCTATTAATCTTAATAATGGTGATGAGCTAATAGGTGTAGATATAACTGGGGGTACTAATGAAGTCATGCTATTTTCGGCGGCCGGTAAAGTAGTGCGATTTAAAGAATATACTGTGCGGCCCATGGGGCGTAGTTCTTCGGGAGTACGAGGAATAAAACTATCATCGGAAGATCATGTGGTATCATTAATTATCCCGAAAGAAAAAGGAGATATCCTAACAGTAACTAAAAACGGATATGGTAAACGCACTTCTATTGAAGAATATCCGGTTAAATCTCGAGCTACTCAAGGAGTGATTTCCATAAAAGTTACTAAGCGGAATGGTTCAGTAATTGGAGCAGTACAAGTAGAAGAAGAAGATCAAATTATGATGATTACAGATGCAGGGACCCTAGTTCGAACCCGAGTTTCTGAAGTCAGTATTGTTAGTCGCAATACTCAAGGAGTAGTTTTGATACGCACCTCTCCCAATGAACATTTAGTAGGATTACAACGAGTCATTGAACCAATATTAAAATAATTTGTCTAAATTTAATGGAATTATATTCCTGATAAGGAGGATAAAGATGAATGACACCACTACAATTATTGTTTTGTGTACTGTACCTAATGAAAAGTGCGCATTTTACTTATCAGAACAAATGCTGCAGTTAAGACTAGCAGGTTGTGTTACGAACCTAGGCCATGCAACTAGTTTCTACTTGTGGGAGGGAAAGATTAAAAAATCTCAAGAAGTACAAATGGTAATAAAAACAGATTCCGTTAAGTTATCATCCTTACAACTTTTTATTAAAGATTATCATCCATATCAAATACCGGAAATATTAGTATTATCAGTTGCCAGGGGGGATAAAAAATATCTTTCATGGATAACTGAGTGTACTCAGTAAATATTAATATGAAGAAAGATAATAAAATATCAGAAATAGAACAGTATTATCCAAAGAAAATTTATTTAAATGTAAGCCTGGATAGCTCAGTTGGTAGAGCAAGGGATTGAAAATCCCTGTGTCGGTGGTTCAATTCCACCTCCGGGCACCACCTTCCTACATATATTTTATATGTAAATAATTATATGATATTAAGTGAGATAATTTTATCCTAGCATCAAATATAAACAGCGTTATTCTTCGCAATCCCAAGACAGTAGTCAAATAACAAGGATCACTGTAGTAGTATAAATCTACGAGTAAAGAAATATTTAAAAATATAATAGGACTAGAACAGATAATTCTTGTGAATAACTACTCATTCAAACGAAATAGAAAAAGAGCTCGCGAGTGTGCGCTCCAAGCATTGTACGGATGGCAATTATCAGGGGATAATATCAGCGAAATTGAAGAGCAGTTTTTTTCCTACTTAAATGAAAAAAATATAGACTTCATATATTTTCATGACTTATTACACGGCGTAGTGAATCATTATGCCGAGATAGATCAGTTAATTAAAATTCACATTAATCGCCGATTAGAGCATATAGGACAGATAGAAAAAGTCATTTTGAGAATTTCATTATTTGAACTTATTTATCGGAATGAAATTCCTTATAAAGTAGTTATTAATGAAGGTATCGAATTAGCTAAAATATTTGGTTCAGAGGATAGTTATAAGTTTATAAATGGTGTTTTAGATACTGCATCTCTTAAAATTCGTTTATGACTTTCTTGAAAAGAAGAAATAATATCATTAAGATGAATAAGACTTATAGTTAGGGTGAATTTTCTGTTAGGTATATAACTTTATTAACCATTGTTTATCTGAGAAAACGTTTTTTTCTAATTTTTCTTAGTCATATACTTAATTGTAAATTTTAAAAACAATCGTAAATATTTTGAACTATTCAATTAGTTATAATAAATTCATTTTATAATAAAAACATTTAACAATATTTATGATAAAGATATTAATGTTATCTGACATCTCTCAAATAGAGAACTATTTTATATACTTTTTTATAAAAGAAATCTGAAAAATGATAATAAGTTTAATTGTAGCTAGGTCTTCTAATAACGTTATTGGTATCAAAAATTCCTTACCATGGAATTTACCCCTTGATAAAATTTGGTTCAAAAAACATACTTGGAATAAACCCATCATTATGGGACGATGTACCTGGGAATCTCTTGGAGCAGTTCCTTTAAAAGGAAGATATAATATAGTGATTAGTAAAACCATTCATAAACATAACAACAAAGATGTATTTTTTGTCCCCTCAATATCATCAGCTCTCGAACTCTCTCGCAAGGCTAAAGAAATAATGGTGATTGGTGGAGAGAGCATATATAATCAGTTATTAAGTGTAGCTAATTTTCTTTATATCACTTCCATTGACTTAGAAGTAGCGGGAGATACTTATTTTCCATTATATGCTTCTGATCAATGGGAGTCTATCTATAAAGAATATCACTCTAAGAATTTTCTCAATAATTATAGTTATAATTTTGAGATTCTCCAAAATAAAGTTAATAATTTATTGCTCCTCTGACTGGACTCGAACCAGTGACATACGGATTAACAGTCCGCCGTTCTACCAACTGAACTACAGAGGATCAATAAATTTTCTCTATATTCTAAAATAAAAAAATTATTTTTGTCAATCATTGTCTTTTCACTAAAAATGTCTTATCAAGAAATATTAGTCTACAGACGAGCATTTCTAGGAGTCCTAGGAAAAGGAATGACATCTCTTATATTCGATATTCCAGTTATATACGATATTAAACGTTCAAAACCTAAACCAAAACCTGAATGAGGAACTGTACCATACTTTCGTAAATCTCGATACCAATAATAATCTTCTTTTTTTAATCCTAATGCATGTAAACGACTATCGAGTAAGCTAATTCTTTCCTCTCGCTGAGAACCACCAATAATTTCCCCTATCCCGGGCACTAAAAGATCCATAGAAGCTACAGTTTTACTATCATCATTAATACGCATATAAAAAGACTTGATATCTTTAGGATAATTTATTACAATGATGGGTTGATTAAAATAATCCTCAGTTAGATATCGTTCATGTTCCGAGGCAAGATCAACTCCCCAGAAAACTGGAATTATAAATTTCTTATTACTAGATAATAGGATTTTTATAGCTTCAGTATAATCTATACGAATGATTGTAGTAGAAAGAACTTTTTCTAAAGTTTCTACTATTCTTACATCTAAAAAAGAAGATAAAAAATTTATATCTTCTTCTTGTTCCCTCAGCACTGTTCTTATAATTGATTTTAATAGTTCTTCTGCTAAGATAATAATATCGTGTAATGTAGCAAATGCTACTTCAGGTTCAACCATCCAGAATTCTGATAAATGACGACTAGTATTAGAATTTTCTGCTCGAAAAGTAGGTCCAAAAGTATAAATTTTTTTTAAAGCACAAGCATAGGCTTCTCCATTTAACTGTCCCGTGCCAGTAAGAAATATTTCCTTCCCAAAAAAATCCTTTCTAAAATCTATATGCCCCTGGGAGGTCCGTGGTAAATGATCTAGATCTAATGTTGTTATACGAAACATGGATCCTATACCTTCAGGATCAGCAGAAGTAATAATTGGAGTGGATATCCACCAATATCCATTTTCATGAAAAAAAGTATGTATAGCATGAGCAATGCTATGACGTATTCGGATCATCGAACTAATGAAATTGGTACGTGGACGTAAATGAAGAAGATCTCGTAAGTATTGTACCGAATGTTTTTTTGATGAAATAGGATAAGTTTCAGGATTTTCTACCCAACCTAATATCTTAATTTTATGAGTAATAATCTCCCACTTTTGATTTTTTCCTGGAGAAATTACTAACTCACCTGTTACAATGACTGAACATCCTGTAGATAAACGTAATATTTCTTGTTTATAATTAGATAATGATTCATCTGTAATAACTTGCACACTCTTTAAGCAAGAACCATCATTTAGAGATATAAATGAAATTCCCGCCTTTGATGATCTTCGAGTTCGAACCCATCCTGTTAAAGTTACAATTGTCTTAATATCAATCCTACCTTGTAGGATATCTATCACTGAAACTATGTTCATTATAAAATACTGAAATTAAAAAAAATTAGGATATTTTAGTAGATAATATTTTAATTAAGTTATTAATTATTGATCTTTTTATTACTGTGTTTATGTGCTCTATCTCATTTTAGATAAAATTATAAATAATTCTCTTATCCTACAAGTTAAAATATTAACAGTGGGATCAAAAAAAATATGTAAAAAAATTCCATATTTATTACAGATTGAATCTATAATTCTTTCAGATTATTAAAATAAATGTTCTAATAATATATTCAGTATATTTACTCTTATGTAATATAAAATGCAAGCAATATACTAAAAGTACTAATTAATAGTAGTACGTTTACTTTTAAGAGATTTCAATATTACTACTAGGTATGGAAGAGCAAGATAAAAAAAATTTATTTATAGGCGGAGGAATAATTTTTCCGGAGATCAATTGTAATTGACATTCTCCACAAATTCCTACTCGACAATAATAAGGAATTCTAAAACCTTGATTTTCGAGTTGTTCTATTAATATTTCTTGATTATTACCAGTAAATTTTTTACCTTGAAAGATAATTATTATTTTAACACAATTATTAGTTTTCACTTTTACGATTCTTCTGTGATTAGGAAATAAATATTTAGAAATTAAAATAAAAACGAAATATATTCAGGAGATTATTGAGTTAAATTTTATTTAGCATATTAGTTAACCATCTAAAATAGTTCTGTATAAGGACTACGTTAACTAGAATAATTCACTGATCCGTTAAATAATAGATAATGCATCATTACTATATTTGTCATCTTTATAACAAAGAATATTTTTATAAATAATTATTATATTTATTTTATGGGTAAAAACATATTCAATCTAATTAATGAAATTATTTTGTGAGCTGCACCTCTTAAGTTGAATAGCTCTATATTTTTAGTTTGTTTGAACTAAATAAAATTTTCGGGTAATATAAATAAAATATATTTATTAATTATCAAAAATTAAATAATTTTGGTGATCTCACTAATATTGAATTTTTTAAAATTTTTATGAAATATATAGGTGTACATGTTAGTATAAAAGGCGGTTTAAAAAATGCTGTATTACAAGCGCATTATCTTAATGCCTCTGCCTTTGCACTTTTTGTTAAAAATCCTCGAAAGTGGATGTCAGTTCCGTTTACTGAAGACAGCATTAATAATTTTATTAAATTTTGTAAAATATATAATTTTACATCTCAACAGATCGTTCCGCATACTAGTTATTTAATTAATCTTGGACATCCGGTCAAATACAATTTAGAAAAATCACGAAAATCCTTTATAGATGAAATAAATCGTTGTAATAAATTAAAATTAAAATTTATTAATTTTCATCCCGGTAGTCATTTAAATCAGATAAGCATATTATCATGTATTAAACGTGTAGCTGAATCTATTAATATAGCATTTGATAATACAACTAATATAATCGGTCTTATTGAAAATACGGCGGGACAGGGGAGTACTGTTGGGCATAGTTTTGAACAAATTGCATCAATCATTGATCAAGTAGAAGATAAATCTCGTATTGGAGTATGTTTTGATACTTGTCATGCTTTTTCTGCTGGTTATAATTTTACTACCCAGGAAACATATCAAAAAACTTTTTTAGATTTTGATAAAATTATTAGCCTATCATATCTAAGGGCTATGCATCTTAATGACACTAAAAATTTTCTTAATAGTCGCATTGATCGACACGAAAATTTAGGTAAAGGTAATATAGGTTTGGCATCTTTTAGATGGATAATAAAAGATGTTCGTTTTGAGGAAATACCTATGATACTTGAAACTCCTAATTTTTTAAGATGGAAAGAAGAAATTGCGTGGTTAAAAAGAGCAAAATAGGATAAAAATTACTAGTGACCTAACTCACTACAGTGAGTAATATTAAATGTTATGATGATTTTAAATTGGATGGAAAAAACGATAAAAATGATTACGATTAATGCTATTCCAAAAATAATACATGGTACATCTGCTAGTAGACGTTTACGAGCAGTTAATATGTTTCCAGCTATTATTTATGGAGGAAATAATCCTCCTCTATTTATAATATTGGATCATAATATTGTAATAAAGTTACAAGAAAACAGTAAATTTTTTACTGAAAAACTCATTATCATTGTAAATGATAAAGAAAACTATGTAAAAGTGAAAGAAGTACAACATCATGCATTTAAGTCTAAAATTATTCATATTGATTTTATCCGAGTTTAATTATGAATTGACGGCACGTAGCGCAGTTTGGTAGCGCACTGTCATGGGGTGGCAGGGGTCGGAGGTTCAAATCCTCTCGTGCCGAGTAATAATAAATTTTTTAGTTATCTTTAAGTGCTATTGACAAAAATGATTAAAGTATAAGTAGCTTTATTAAAAATTAATAGTGATATAAAAATAGGTAAAAATCTTGTAATTTAAGGTAGTAAGGAAGGCGAAATTGGACGTTTATTAACAGAATACGCTAATTATGTTGTTAAATTTCAATCTGACGATAGTCTAGTTATAAATGGTAAAAACTATTTTACATTTCATTCACTCGGATATTTTCCATAAACATATTATAAAATAGGTCAGGGGTCTGGTGGAGTATCCCTAGAGGAGTTATTCAAAGAAAACGCAGAACTAAAAAATCAAGTTATTTTCGTCAGAGAACGATTATTCATATAAAAGTATACCAGGAGAAACAGAATCGAATCTACATAAGAAATAACAAATTTTTCTGACTGTACATTATCAGCACAAAATATATAAAACGGATAGAATTATTATCAGGAAGATCTCTTGAGATGATTTCTCCTGGGTCGCAAAAAGATGAAACTATTATTTTACGTAATCCTTGTTCTATTATAGAATAAACTTAAAAATTATTAATCTTAATAAAAAGTTTAAAAATTTATTTTTCTCTTCAAAAAAAATATTAGTTAGGAAATAACACTTACGGTTAAGTTTTAATCTCGGCAGAGAGTAAATTTAAAACCATATTTTAAAAAAATTTTAATCTTTTTATATATAAAAAGATTATCTTTTATCCGAGATAAATATAGAATAGCAATGCTTAGATAAAGAGTAAAATATTTTAGTACTTATCTTATCTCTCGAGATAAAATTTATGTGTTCTAATATCTCGAGTAATATTTTTTCTTTAATAAAAAAAAAATTTATCTAAAATTTGGTAAATTTAATGAATTTTAACCAAAATAAAGTCAAACATCACTTTTAGTAACATGAGTAAGTTAATTTATGGGATTCATGCAGTTTATTCACTCCTACAATCTAAACCTCAATGTTGTAAAGTAGCATATATTATAAAAGAAGTTAAAAACAAACGTTTGCAATTTATAATAGATCTTCTTGAAAAACAAGAAATTCTTATCCATGCTGTCAGCATTAAGTGGATGAATTTAAAAACTGGAGGAAAAGTACATCAAGGAATTTTATTACACATTACAGATGAAGCTAGATCTCGTGAGAAAGATTTATTAAAATTTTTAATAAATAAAATAGATCCCTTATTATTAGTATTAGATAGGATTACTGATCCCTATAATTTAGGAGCGTGTTTACGTACCGCAAATGCTGCCGGTGTTGATGCAGTTGTAATTTCTAAACATCGTTCCGCAAACATTAATAATGCTACAGTAAAAAAAATTGCGTGTAGTGCTTTGGAAGATATCAATATTTTTACGGTGACTAATATTAACCAAATGTTAAGAAGCCTTAGGGAATACCAAATATCGGTGATAGGAACAAGTGAAAACTCACAACAGTCTCTTTATAAGAGTAAATTGACTGGATCTATAGCATTAGTTATGGGTTCAGAATCTCATGGAATAAGGAGTTTAACGAAAAAATATTGTGATGATCTGGTTAGTATTCCTATCATAGGAAATATCTCTACACTTAATGTATCTGTAGCAACGGGTATCTGTCTTTTTGAAGCCGTTCGACAGCGATTTTTTGATAATTTTAATAAATCTGAACAATAGATCCAGAAAAAGGAGAAAATTTTAATGCGTCATTACGAAATCGTATTGATGATCCATCCTGATCATAGTGAAGAAGTACAGATATTGATAGATATTTATTCTAACACTATTAGTTCTAAGGGAGGAAAAATACATCGTCTAGAAAATTGGGGACGACGTCCTTTAGCTTACCCCATTAAGAAATTACATAAAGCACATTATATTCTTTTTAACATAGAAAGTACTCCCTCTGTTATTAAAGAGTTAAATGTTAATTTTCGCTATAATGATAAGATTATTAGAAGTATTATAATGAGCGTAAAACATGCGTTTACTGAAATATCTCCTATAGCAAAATTGCTAAAAAAAGATATACAAGAAGAGAGTAATAATATCTCTAAGAACAGTGAAAGTAAAGACTAAGTTATTTAATTTTAATAAAAAATTATCATATATTGTGGTGGAGAAAATATTTAGTTCCAAGTTTAGTTGTTGGTAAAGAACGCTCAAGAATATCTAGTTTTATTAGAGATTTTTCATTGGTTTAAAAACGTATGCATCTTAAAAACTTCATAACAAATATTAACATTGGAAATATACATCTAAAATTCTTTAATGAAGAAAGAACTGATTTTTATCATCAAATGATAATTTTTCAGTAGAATTTTATAATAAACTACATAAAAAATAGTAAAGAAATTAAGAGAGGATTAGTAATAAATGACATATTATTTTCGTCGACGTAAATTTTGTCGTTTCACTGCAGAAGGCGTAAAAATTATTGATTATAAAGATATTTCTACTATCAAAAACTATATTACTGAAAGTGGAAAAATAGTTCCAAGTAGGATTACTGGTACCTGTGCTAAATATCAACGACAATTATCGAAAGCTATAAAAATAGCGCGTTTTTTATCTTTATTATCCTATACTGATCGCCAATCATGATCTCGATTTTTAAATATATACGGAGAATATATAATAATGAAAATTATTTTACTCGATACTGTATTAAATTTAGGTAAAACTGGAGAGCAAGTTTCGGTAAAAGCAGGATATGCTAGAAATTTTTTATTTCCGAGACGATTAGCTCTTCCTGCTACTCCTCAAAATATAGATTTTTTTTATACAAAACAACAGCAATTAGAAACACAAAAAATACAATTATTAAATAATGCTTTAAAACGATCAGCTCAAATTACCTCTGTAGGAGAATTTAAAATTAGTGCCAAAACTGGACCCGAAGGTAAATTATTTGGTTCTATTGGCACTCGAGAAATTATGAATAGCATTATAATGACCGGTATTTTAATTAATAAAAATGAAATTAAACTACCAGAAGATAGTTTACGAACTAGTGGTAAACATGAAGTATTATTAGATTTTCATCCTAATGTGAAAACGAAAATAGTAGTTAATATAATACCTGAAATTACTGCTTCTACTCCTTAAGGTTAACTTAATTAAAATGTAGATTTTTAAGAACGATTAATTAGCTCAATATATGCCATTGGAGCCTGATCTCCAGTACGAAAACCACATTTTAATATTCTGGTGTATCCTCCCGGACAATTGATAAATCGTGGCCCAATATCATCAAATAATTTTTTTACTATTGTCTTAGTTCTGATTTTAGAAAAGGCTAATCTTCTTCGGGATAAATTATCTACTTTAGAAAAAGTAATAAGAGGTTCAATAATACGACGAAGTTCTTTTGCTTTAGGTAAAGTAGTTTTAATAATTTCATGTTTAACTAATTCTTTAGATAAATTAAGAAACAAAGCTTTGCGCATGTTGCTTTTACAGTTTAGTTTTCGTCCAATCTTACGATGTCGCATTATTTTATCCTTTTATTACTTTCTGCTTCCAGAAGACTGGAGGGAGGCCAATTTTCTAAGCGAATTCCTAATGATAAACCTCTTAATGCTAATACATCTTTGATCTCATTTAAAGATTTTTTTCCTAAATTAGGAGTTTTTAGTAGTTCTACTTCAGTACGTTGGACTAGATCACCAATGTAATGAATTGCTTCTGCTTTCAGACAATTAGCCGATCTGACAGTTAATTCTAAATCATCTACGGGACGTAATAGAATAGGTTCAAATTCAGGTTTGTTTACTTTTATTTCAGGTTTACACACATCCCGTAAATCAACAAATGCTTCTAATTGTTCTGCTAAAATAGTAGCTGCACTTCTAAGAGCTTCTTCTGGATCTATAGTGCCATTTGTTTTCATTTCTATAACTAATTTATCTAGATCTGTACGTTGTTCTACTCTTGCTGATTCAACATTATAAGAAATCTGTTCTATTGGACTATAACATGCATCAACTAATAGTCGACCAATAGGCCGCTCAGCAAAAGTTTTTACTCTAGCTGAAGCCGGAATATATCCTCGACCTCTTTGTACTTTAATACGCATATTTATACAAGATCTAACGTTAGTTAAATTACAAATTATCTGTTTGGGTCTGACTATTTCAATATTTATATCATGGATAATATCCCCAGCTGTAACAGGACCTAACCCAGATTTATTTAGCACGATTAAAGCTTCATCTTTGTCTTTATCTTTTATTTTGACTGCTAGCTCTTTTAAGTTTAAAATAATTTCTAATATATCTTCTTTTATACCTATTTTACTTGTATATTCATGTAATACTCCATCGATATCTACTTCGGTAACTGCACATCCTGGTAACGAAGATAATAATATCCGTCTTAAAGCATTTCCTAAAGTATGACCAAATCCACGTTCTAATGGTTCTAGAGTAATTTTAGCATGGGTCAAACTTTTTTGCTCAATATCTACTAGATGTGGTCTTAGTAATCCTGTAATATTACTCTGCATTCTTTCCTCGTATTATTTTTATTTAGATATTTTAGAAATAGTAGTAAGATACCAAAATTATTTGGAGTATAACTCTATAATCATGTGTTCATTGATATCTTTTGGAAGATCTGTTCGTTCGGGGACATTTTTTAAATATCCAGACATCTCCGAAATATTAACTTCTAGCCAACTAGGTTCTGGACGTTGAGTAGCTAGTGATAAAGAAATTTTTATACGTTGTTGATCTCGTGCTCTATTATTTATGCTAATAACTTCATGTGGAGATACTTGATAAGAAGGTATGTTCACGACCTTGTTATTTACATTAATTGCTTTATGAGATACTAGTTGACGGGCTTCTGCACGTGTAGAAGCAAATCCTAAACGATAGATAATATTATCTAATCGTTTCTCTAAGAGTTGCAAAAGAGTTTCTCCCTTATTTCCTTTAAGACGACTTGCTAATTTATAATAATTACGAAATTGTCGTTCTAATATTCCGTATATTCGACGAATTTTTTGTTTTTCACGTAATTGCAGACCATAATCAGATAAACGATTTTTTCGATAACCATGTTGTCCAGGATAATGTTCAAGTGCACATTTAGAATCTAAACTACGGATCCCAGATTTTAATAATAAATCTACTCCTTCTCGCCTACTCAACCTAAGTTTAGGTCCTAAATATCTACCCATATAATTTCTCTCCTTACTCTAATTAGTAGAGCAATTTTACACTCGTCTCTTTTTAGGAGGACGACAACCATTATGAGGAATAGGAGTTACATCAGTTATGTTAATAATGCGAAATCCTGCAGCATTTAAAGCTCTGACACTAGATTCTCTTCCGGGACCAGGTCCTTTCACCATAACTTCCAAATTTTTCAAACCATAATCTTTAACAGCTGCTGCACATCGTTCAGCGGCTATTTGTGCAGCAAACGGGGTAGACTTACGTGATCCCCGAAATCCTGATCCTCCCGATGTAGCCCATCCTAACGTATTTCCCTGACGATCAGTAATCGTAACTATAGTATTATTAAAAGAAGCATATATATGAGCTACTCCATCTAAAATTTGTTTTTTTACGCGTTTTCGTGATCTTGTGATTTTAGGCATATATTTCACATTATTTTATTTTTTTATTGGTTTTCGTGGTCCTTTACGAGTTCGAGCATTAGTTTTGGTACGTTGTCCCCGAACTGGTAAATGTTTTCTATGACGCAACCCCCGATAACAAGCTACATCCATAAGTCTCTTTATATTAAGAGACACTTGCGTCCGGAGATCTCCTTCAATAGTATATTGAAGCACTTGACTTCTTAACAAGTCAAGTTTTTCTTCTGTTAAATCTTTCATTTTTATATCTTCACATATACCTACGGCAGCACAAATTATTCGAGCTAGACTTCTCCCAATACCATATATTGTCATTAAAGCTATAATGGCATTTTTATTCTCTGACACATTAATGCCTGCTATACGAATCACTATATGCTCCTATGGAATTAGATGAAAATATATTATCTGATATTATTATTGATTCTATCAATCTTTAAGCAAAGATACACTATTCTTTACTAATTTTTTACCCGATTTAAACTATCCTTGTCGCTGCTTATGTTTAGGATCAGTGCAAATAATCCTTACTACTCCTTTCCGAGTTACTATTTTACAATTACGACATAACTTTTTAACCGAAGTTCGTACCTTCATGAAGGCTCCTAATTAACGTTCATAACCTTTTAGTTTAGCTTTTTTCAAAATGGACTCATATTGTTTAGACATCATTATAGTTTGTATTTGAGACATAAAATCCATAATTACTACTACCACAATTAGCAATGATGTTCCTCCAAAATGAAACGGAACTCCCAAAGATCCTCGTATTAACTCAGGTAATAAACAGATTATAATTATATATAAAGCACCCATTAAAGTTAAACGATTCATTATTTTATTTATATACTTTGCCGTTTGTTCCCCAGGTCGAATTCCTTGTAAAAAAGCTCCTGATTTTTTTAAATTATCTGCCGTTTCTCGTGCATTAAAAACTAAAGAGGTATAAAAAAAACTAAAAAAAATAATTGCTATCGTATAGCTAAGCATATATAAAGGTGTGCCGGGTTGAAAAATAGAAGCTAATTTAGTTAACCAAGACCATCCTAACCCTCCTCCAAACCAAGAAGCTAGGGTAGCAGGAAATAAGATAATGCTAGATGCGAATATAGCTGGTATGACTCCTGCCATATTCACTTTTAATGGTAAATGAGTAGTATGATGTTGTAAAGTAACTATATTAATTCTTCGTATTGGCTGTCGAAGAGCATAATGCACTTTAATTTTTCGTTGTCCTCTTTCAACAAATACAGCTAATAAAGTTACAATAAATATCATCATTACTGTTATCAAAAGCTGATAAAAATGTAATTCACCTAATCTAAAATGTTCTATAGTTTTTCCCAGAGCTGGTGGTAATCCTGCAACTATTCCAATATAAATAATGATTGATATCCCATTACCAATACCATGTTCAGTTATCTTTTCCCCTAACCACATAAGTAACATAGTACCGCATACTAAACTAGTAATAGCTGTTAAATAAAATGGAAAGCCGGGAAATAATATTAATCTCTGCATACCCGGCATATTCGATAATCCAAATGCAATTCCGCTAGCTTGAAGCAAAGCTAATAGCAGAGTACAATAACGTATATACTGGTTAATTTTACGTCTTCCTGTTTCTCCTTCTTTTTTTAAATCTCCTAAACCTGAATGTAGGACAGTAAGTAATTGTATGATAATTGATGCGGAAATATAGGGCATGATTCCTAAAGAAAAAATTGAAGCATGACTTAAAGCTCCTCCTGAAAACATATTAAACATTTCTAAAATAGTTCCTCGTTGTTTCTCAAATAACTGAGAAATTATAGTTACATCTATACCTGGAAGAGGAATAAAAGAACCAATTCGAAAAACTATGATAGATAATACAACAAATAATAATCTCGTTTTAAGAGATTGAAATCCTCCTTTATAAGTCTGCAAGTCAAAAGTAGATGACATTTTATTTCTCTTCATATGTATAATTAATATCCTCTATTTTTCCTCCTGCAGTTTCAATAGCACATTGTGCTCCCTTACTTACGCGTATACTGCCATGAATAATAAGAGGAACACTTATTTTTCCGGAGGAAATTATCTTAGCAAATCTTATTTTTTTACTTACCAAACGATACTTTTTTAAAGTATTAAGATTAATATTTATACAATTTATCTTTTCAAGATCCCCCAGAATAATTTGTGCTGTTTGGAATTTTTTAAGGGAATGGAATCCTAATTTAGGTAACCGTCTATATAAAGGTGTTTGCCCACCTTCAAAACCTCGATTCATTTTATTACCAGATCTAGATTTTTGACCTTTATGTCCTCTTCCACCAGTTTTTCCTAATCCCGAGCCAATGCCTCTTCCTAATCTTCTAGGATTTTTATTAGAACCTAAAGCAGGAGTAATAGTATTTAAATACATCTTTACTGAACCTCTTCTATCTTCAGGAGGTATGAAATGTTTTTAACCATTCCCCTAATTTCTGGAATATTTTTTCTAATTATACTATGTCCAATATATCGTAAACCTAGACCTTTTAAAGTAGCTTTATGTTTTGGAATACGACCAATAGAACTGCGAATTTGAGTAATTTTTATCATTTTAGACATTTTAATTTAATATTAACAGTAAATTTCTTCAATTTTTTTACCACGTTTACAAGCAATCATTTCCGGAGTTTTCATACGAGCCAGTCCTTTTATAGTGGCACGAACTACATTAAGAGGATTAGTAGAACCATAAGATTTTGCTAATACATTTCGTATACCTGCTACTTCTAATACTGCACGCATTGCTCCTCCTGCAATAATACCAGTTCCTTCCGAAGCTGGCTGCATGTAAATTTTAGTACCAGTATGAAATCCCTTTATAGGATAATATAAAGTTCCATGATGCAGATAAAAATTCATCATATTTCGACGTGCTTTTTCCATGGCTTTTTGAATAGCGATAGGTACTTCCCGAGCTTTACCATAACCCACTCCTACTCTACCATTTTTATTACCTACTACCGTGAGAGCTGCAAAACTAAATATACGTCCACCTTTGACAGTTTTAGATACTCGATTTACAGAAATCGTTTTTTCTTGTAAATCTCCCCCTATCTTATCTATGTTCGAATTAATCATTTAATATTATTACACTCCTAACGAGATCTTAAATCTAATCCTGATTTTTTAGTTTTATATATGATATTTGACTGGATTTAGAATTTTAAACCTGCTTTTCTAGCAGCTTCGGCTAACTCTCTAATTCGTCCATGATATAAAAATCCTGCACGGTCAAAAGATATTACTTGAATCCCCTTTTGAAGGGCACGTTGTGCAATAGTAGTTCCTACTATTCTCGCAGCTTCTTTATTACCCGTAAAAATTACTTTACGCTTTATATCGTGTTCTAAGGTAGATGCTGTAATATGCACTTTACATCCCTCCCTAGTTTCCTCCAGAATTTGAGCATAAATATGTCGTGAAGTACGATGAACTAATAAACGTATAATTTTTATTTTTTTTAATTTTATTCGCGTACAACGTGCTCTTCGGATACGAGCATTTTTTTTGTTCATAAGTAGTAGTCTTACTTTTTCTTAGCCTCTTTGAGACGAATTACTTGATTAATATAACGTATTCCTTTTCCTTTATAAGGATCTGGTTTTTTATAGCAATAGATATTTGCTGCAGTTTGACCAATTAACTGCTTATCAATTCCTTTTAATATTATTTCAGTAGGACTAGGACATTCTACTGTAATTCCTGAAGGAATTTTATACTCTATTAAATGAGAAAAACCTAATGCTAAATTTAAAATTTTTCCTTTCATAAAAGCACGATACCCAATACCAACAAGTTGCAGTCTTTTTTCAAAACCTTCTGTGACTCCCACTATCATAATTTTTATCAGAGCTCTTGCTGTTCCTGCTTGTGCCCATCCATTAACGAAACTGGAATCAAAAGGTTTACAAGTGATGATATGATCAATGTGAATAATTTCTACTGCATTATGAATTAGACAATGTAATGTTCCTTTAGCACCCGAAACCCAAATATTTTGTTCCTTTAATTTTACTAACACATTTTCGGGAAGATAAATAGGACATTTAGCTACTCGAGACATTTATTTCTCCTTTAAGCTACATAACAGAGAATTTCTCCCCCAATTCTCGCTTTGCGAGCATTTCTATCCGTCATAATTCCTCTAGAGGTAGAAATTACTGCAATTCCTAATCCAGACATTACTTTAGGTAAGTTTTGGTAACGTTTATATATTCGTAAGCCCGGACGACTTATACGTTGAATATTTTCAATAACTGCTTTTCCTAAAAAATATTTAAGCTCTATTACTAATTCTTTTTTAATATCTCCTTGAATATTATATTTATCAATATATCCTTCACTTTTTAAAACTTGAGCAATGGAAATTTTAATATTAGAAGAAGGCATACTGATAAATAATTTTTTCGCGGTTTGACCATTACGAATACGTGTAATCATATCAGAAATAGGATCTTGCATGCTCATATTAATTTTCTCCTAAAGTAATATTATATAATTTAATATTACCAACTAGCTTTTTTTAGTCCTGGTATTTCTCCCCGCATAGCAGTTTCTCTAATTTGCATTCTACTTAGTCCAAATTTTCGTATAAAACCATGAGGTTTACCGCTATGTAAACATCTATTTCTTTGGCGAGAACGACTCGAATCTCGGGGTAGAGTCTGTAATTTTAATACTGCACTCCATCTATCACTATAGGAACTTTTAGGATCAGAAATTAAATTTTTTAAAGATGTTCTTTTGTCTAAAAATTTAGCAGCTAATTTAATCCTTTTTATTTCTCGCGATAAGATCGATTTTTTAGCCATATAGTTATTTTGTCCTTACTTCCGAAATGGAAAATTAAAAGCCCTTAAGAGAGCATACCCTTCTTCATTAGATTGTGCAGAAGTAGTTATAGTAATATCCATTCCACGAACATGATCAATGTTATCATATTTTATTTCAGGAAAGATCATTTGTTCTCGAATTCCTATACTATAATTACCAAAATTATCAAATGATTTAAGAGAAAATCCTCTAAAATCTCGAATACGGGGAATAGCAATATATATTAAACGTTCTAAAAATTCCCACATTCTATTTCTTCGAAGAGTAACTTTACATCCAATAGGATTACCCTTGCGGATTTTAAATCCCGCTATAGATTTATGAGCTTTAGTAATTACAGGTTTTTGTCCTGAAATAGCAGTAAGATTATCTACTGCTCCTTGTAAAAATTTTTTATCCGATATTGTCTCTCCTACTCCCATATTTAATGTTATTTTATGTATTTTAGGTACTTGCATTACCGAACTATACTGAAATTGACTCATAAGATTATTGATTACCATAGTTTTATATATTAATTGTAAATTAGGCATCTATTACTCCACCAAATATTCATTATTTTTTTTAAAAAATCTTTGTTTCTTACCCTGATGCCATTTAAAACCAATCCTATCTGCTTTCCCAGTTATTTTATTATAGATAGCAACATTAGAAATGTGGATAGGAGATTCTTTGACAATCACTCCCCCTACTTTATTTAAAGCAGGAATTGGTTTTTGATGTTTTTTAATTAAATTAATCTGTTCTAGAATCACCTTTCCTATTGATAAAACACGTTTTACTCTACCATGTTTACCTTTATCCTTTCCAGTTAACACTATTACTTCATCTCCAGAATGGATTTTCGCAGCCATAAATAACTATTTCCTTATAAAACTTCAGGGGCTAGAGAAATTATTTTAGAAAATTTTTCATTTCTTAATTCCCGCGTGACGGGACCAAAAATTCGAGTACCTACAGGTTGATGAGTAGTATTATTTAATAAAATACATGCATTTCCATCAAAACGAATAAGAGAACCATCACTCCGGCGGATACCTTTTTTAGTTCGTACTACTACCGCTTTCATTACCTCACCTTTTTTAACTTTTCCTCTCGGTATCGCATCTTTGACAGAAATTTTAATTATATCTCCAATGTTAGCATAGCGACGACGTGTTCCTCCTAATACTTTAATACACATAACACTTTTTGCTCCGGAGTTATCGGCTACTGTTAATATTGTTCGTTCTTGTATCATGAATTTAATATTTCCGATTCTTTGTTAGAACTCTTTTTCTTAAGATTGAATATTTTTTTCTATAATTCGTACTAAGATCCATGATTTAGTTTTAGATAAAGGACGACACTCTCGAATTTCCACTAAATCACCTACTGCACATTCATTATTTTCATCATGGATATGAATTTTTGTAGTACGTTTAATAAACTTACCATAAAGAGAATGTTTAAAAAAACGTTCAATATATACCACTGCACTTTTTTCCATTTTATTACTATTTACTCTTCCTTGAAGAGTCTTAATTTTATTTAGTGCTGACATTTTTTCTTTTACCTTCTGCTAAGACTCTTTTGATACTTGCAATTTGTCTTCGTAATTTTTTTAATACAGAATTTTGCGTTCCAGGAGCAGAAAAACATTGCATTCGTAATTTTAATTTTTCTCTCTTTAAGTTTAATAACTCGATTTCTAGATCTAGAATATTTTTTTTATCTTCGTATTTAATTTTCATTAAATTACCAATTTATTTATAAAAGTAGTTTTTAGAGGCAACTTTGCTGTTGCAAGCTTAAAAGCTTCCCGAGCTATTTCTTCTGTCACGCCGTCCATTTCATATAAAATTTTTCCAGGTTTCACAACTGCAACCCAATACTCAACATTACCTTTGCCTTTACCCATTCGTACTTCTAAGGGTTTTTCTGTAATTGGTTTATCTGGAAAAACTCTAATCCATATTTTTCCCTGACGTTTAATAGCCCTATTCATAGCTCGTCGTGCAGATTCAATTTGACGAGAGGATAAACGTCCTTGCTGAATGGCTTTTAATCCAAAAATCCCAAAATTTATTTTTTCCTGTACTTGTCCTCGGTTTCGTCCTTTTTGCATTTTGCGATATTTAGTCTGCTTAGGCTGTAACATTAAACACAATCTCCTTACTTACGATTTTTTTCGATGTGTTTTTTCTTTAAAAGAGTCTATTCCTATCTTATTCTCTGACATAGCATTAAAATTTTGATTAACTCTACCATGTCCTAAAATTTCTCCTTTAAATATCCATACTTTGATTCCTATCACTCCATAAGTAGTTAATGCCTCACTAATACTATAATCAATATCTGCTCGAAATGTATGTAATGGTACGCGTCCTTCTCGAGACCATTCGGTTCGAGCTATTTCCGTTCCGCCTAATCTACCACTGATTTCTACTTTTATTCCTTTAGCACCTCCTCGCATTGCATTTTGCACCGCACGTTTCATCGCACGCCGAAACATTATACGTCGTTCTAATTGAGATGCGATGCTATCGGCCACTAACTTAGCATCTAATTCTGGTTTTCTTATTTCATGTATATTTATTTGAGTCGGACTTTCCGTCAGATTAGCTACTTGTTTCCGTAATTTTTCAATATCTTCTCCTTTTTTCCCTATTACAATTCCTGGACGTGCTGAATGTAGAGTTATTCGAATGCTTTTAGCAGGACGTTCAATAACAATACGAGAAATATAAGCTTTGGATAATCTTTGCATGAGAAACTTACGAATTTTATAATCACTTTCTAAATTTGCAGAAAATTCTTTAGTATTTGCGTACCATGTTGATATCCAAGTTGTAATAATTCCTAGTCTAAGACCATTTGGATGTGTTTTTTGACCCATATCAATCTCCAGATCTTAATTATCTGATACAATTATTGTAATATTACTAGTGCGTTTTAAAATCTGATCGGATCGGCCTTTAGCTCTCGGCATAAAACGCTTAATGGTTAAACCTTTATCTATCATAATTTGTGTAATTTTTAAACAATCTATTTTGATACCATTATTATTTTTTGCATTAGCAATAGCTGATGCTAACACTTTTTTAATAATATCCGATGATTTTTTTTTATTAAAACTTAGAATTTTTAATGCATCGGATACTTCTTTGCCACGTACCAGATTCGCAACTATGCGCATTTTTTGTGCAGAACATTTAGCATTGCGATATTTTGCAATATTTTGCATTATTACTCCTTATTATCGTTTTTTAACTTTTCTATCTGGTATATGGCCTCGATAAGTACGAGTAGGAGAAAATTCTCCTAATTTATGTCCTACCATTTCTTCAGTAATAAAGACTGGAATATGTTGACGTCCGTTATGAATAGCAATAGTCAAACCAATCATATTAGGAAATATAGTAGATCGACGTGACCAGGTTCGAATAGGTTTTTTATCTCTATTCTGGACTGATTTTTCTATTTTTTTTAATAAGTGTAAATCAATAAAAGGTCCTTTCTTAAGAGAACGAGGCATTTTAATTATCCTGCATAAAATAATGAATTATTTTTTCCGGTGATGAATAATGAATTTATCAGTACGTTTATTATTACGAGTTTTCTTTCCCTTAGTAGGTACTCCCCAAGGAGAAACAGGATGTTTCCCAAAATTTCGACCTTCGCCTCCTCCATGAGGATGATCAACAGGATTCATAGCAGTACCTCTAACAGTAGGACGAATTCCTCGCCATCTTTTAGCACCTGCTTTCCCCAGCACCCGTAACATATGTTCATTATTTCCAAGTTCTCCTAATGTAGCTCTACAACGAGCTGCGAGCATCCGTACTTCGCCTGAACGTAATCGAATAGTGACATAAGATCCTTCACGAGCAATAATTTGAGCATATGAACCTGCAGAACGTGCTATCTGTCCTCCTTTTCCGGGTTTAATTTCTACATTATGAATCATAGTTCCTACTGGTAAATTCATCAGAGGTAAACTATTCCCAATCTTGATTGCACTGTTATTACCGGATTCTATTTGATCTCCTTTTTTTAAATCTTTCGGAGCTAAAATATAACGTCTTTCACCATCCTGATATAAGATCAGAGCAATATTAGCCGATCTATTAGGATCATATTCGATCCGTTCCACAAAAGCAGCAATATTATCTTTATTTCTTTTAAAATCTATTAATCGATACTGTTGTTTATGTCCTCCTCCAATATGACGCGTAGTAATTTTCCCCTGGTTATTTCTTCCTCCCCTTTTAAATTGACTTTTTAATAACGGAGAAAAAGGTTTACCTTTATATAAATTTTTATTCACTACTTTTACTACATGACGCCTTCCTGGAGAAGTAGGTTTACATTTTACCAGAACCATTTTTCATCCTTATATATCTACTAATTATTATTGATTTAATCCTGATTTCTTTTCATAATTTCATCAACTTCACAACCCTCTTTTAAAGAGATATATGCTTTGCGCCATGTATATAAGCGTCCAGATTTGCCTACAGAATGATTTTTGCTATAAGCACGAATTCTTTTTTTTACTACTACGATATTAACACTCTTTACTTCTAATCCGTAAAATTTTTGAATAGCTCTTTTAATTACGGCTTTGCTACTATTTCTAGCCACTCTAATTACAAGAGTATTTTTTTGTTCTAAAAATTGCGTAGATTTTTCAGAAATATGTGGATAATATAAGACTTCCAGAAGGATTTCATCATTCATGATAACATTACCTCTAATTGCTTAATTGCATCGACACTGAATATCACATGATGAAAAGATAATAAACTGATTGGATTAATAGTCGTAATATTTTGTACATCTACTCCATGTAGATTGCTTGCTGCCCGTATTAAATTAGTTTCGACTTTAGTTAAGTAAATTAGCGGTTTGTTTAAAGCTAGATCTTTTAATTTTTGTACTAAAAGTTTAGTTTTTGGTTGTTCAATAGTAAATTCTTGAAAGATCAAAATTCTATTTTGACGGAATAATTCAGAAATAATACTTTTTAGAGCTCCTCGATACATTTTTTTATTTACTTTTTGATTATGTTGTTGAGGTTTAGCGGCAAATGTTACTCCTCCCGAACGCCAAATAGGACTTTGTAATGATCCCGCTCGTGCTTTACCCGATCCTTTTTGCCGCCAGGGTTTCTTTCCAGAACCTATCACTTCTCCCCTACTTTTTTGAGCTCGAGTACCTTGTCGTGCGGCAGCAGCATAAGAGACAATAACTTGATGGATAAGTGATTCATTGAATTTAAATTTAAAGAGGACATCGGAAAGAATTAGAGACATAGGAACATCTTTGACAGTTAATTCCATAAAGAATTACTCCTCAAAGGATATTCTTTCACCGCCGGTTTGATAAAAATATTAGTACCAGTAGCTCCCGGTACTGCTCCTTTGACCATTATAAAATTATTATCGGAATCAATTTGAACTACTCGTAATCCTTGGATAGTTACTCGTTGATTTCCTAATCTTCCTGCCATTTTTTTTCCTTTAAATACTCTTCCTGGTGTTTGATTTTGTCCAATAGAACCCGGTACACGATGAGATAAAGAATTACCATGAGAAGCATCTTGGGTATGAAAATTCCATCGTTTTACGGTTCCAGCAAAACCCTTACCTTTTGATGTTCCAGTAATATCTACTTTCTTAATATCCCTAAATAAATTTAGATTAATGCCTTGACCAACCACAAAATTATTACTTTCTTCCTTTGATAAGGAAAACTCCCATAATCCTCGTCCCATCTTAACGCCCGCTTTGTTACAATGTTCTGCCAGCGGTTTAGAGACTCTATTTTTTTTTTGTTCTCCCGTAGTTAGCTGAACAGCTTGATAACCATCTTTATCAAAAGATTTTATTTGGGTAACAAAATTTACATTAACTTTAATAACTGTTACTGGAATAGATATTCCTTCCGGAGTGAAAAATCTAGACATTCCTAGTTTTGTTCCAACTAATCCAATCATTATTAACCTCGTTATTATAACTATCCTAAACTAATTTGTACTTCTACTCCCGCTGCTAAATCTAGACGCATTAAAGCGTCTACGGTTTTTTCTGTAGGTTCAATAATATCAACTAAACGCTTATGAGTGCGTATTTCATATTGATCTCGTGCGTCTTTATTCACATGGGGTGAAATAAGAACAGTAAATCGCTCTTTATGAGTAGGCAGAGGAAGAGGTCCCCGTACTTTGGCACCCGTTCGTTTAGCAGTCTCAACAATTTCATATGTAGATTGATCAATAAGACGATGATCAAAAGCTTTCAAACGAATTCTGATTCTTTGATTAAGCATAATAATCCTAGTGGGTTAAGTACTGTCACTATATAAAATATTTTAGATAAATAGTGAATTAAATAGACAATATAATTTAGTAAAATTATTACTACTATTTTAGTATTATACTGAATAATCAACAGAAATAAAATTATCTATTATTTTTTTTCGATATTTAGTTAATTTATAACTTTAGTTACCACTCCGGCTCCTACAGTCCGTCCACCTTCTCGAATAGCAAAACGTAAACCTTCTTCCATTGCAATAGGATAAAGAAGATTAACTTTCATTTTGATATTATCTCCAGGCATAACCATTTCTATTTCGGGTGGTAGAACTATAGTGCCTGTTACATCGGTAGTACGAAAATAAAATTGAGGACGATAACCCTTAAAAAAGGGAGTATGACGTCCTCCTTCTTCCTTATTCAGGATATATACTTCAGAATCAAACTGAGCATGTGGTTTAATTGAACTAGGTTTAGCCAACACCTGACCGCGTTCAATATCTTCACGCTTAATTCCTCGTAACAGCACTCCTATGTTTTCACCTGCACGTCCTTCATCTAATAATTTACGAAACATTTCTACTCCCGTGCAGGTAGATTTGACCGTATTTTTGATACCAATAATTTCTACTTCTTCCCCAACTTTAATTATTCCTCTTTCTACTCTTCCAGTTACTACGGTTCCTCGTCCGGAAATAGAAAATACATCTTCTATAGGAAGAAGAAAGGGTTGTTCTATTGCTCTTTTGGGTTCCGGTATAAACTCATCTAAGTAGGTAGCTAAATTAAGAATTGGTTTTTCCCAGATCGGGTCTCCTTCTAATGCTTTTAGCGCTGATCCTCGTACAATAGGAGTACTTTCACCCGGAAAATCATATTGTGAAAGTAAATCTCGAACTTCCATTTCTACTAATTCCAGAAGTTCTTCATCATCAACCATGTCACATTTATTAAGGAAAACAACGATATAAGGAACACCTACTTGTCGACCTAATAATATATGTTCTCTAGTTTGGGGCATAGGTCCATCTGTAGCTGCTACTACTAGAATTGCCCCATCCATTTGAGCAGCTCCTGTTATCATATTTTTAACATAATCTGCATGTCCAGGACAATCTACATGTGCATAATGACGTTTAGGAGTATCGTACTCTACATGAGAAGTATTAATAGTTATTCCACGAGCTTTTTCTTCTGGAGCATTATCTATTTGATCAAAAGCACAAACAGCTCCCCCAAAATGTTTAGATAATACTGCAGTTATAGCAGCAGTAAGAGTAGTTTTGCCATGATCTACATGACCTATAGTTCCAACGTTAATATGAGGTTTAATACGTTTAAATTTTTCTTTAGACACTGAATAATTCCTTAATAAAACTTGATTATTTACAAAAAGAAGACTTTTTAAGATGCGTTACTTACTCCGTAATTCGATAATATTTTTTGCAATCTGATCCGGAGCTTCTTTATACTTAAAAAATTCCATAGAGTATGAAGCTCGTCCTTGAGTTTGAGAGCGAAGATCTGTTGCATATCCAAACATTTCCGATAAAGGTACCTGAGAGCGAATAATATGAAGAGAAAAAGTTTCTTCCATATTTTCAATAATACCCCGCCGACGATTTAAATCACCAATAACTTCTCCCATATATTCTTTTGGCATCTCTATTTCTACTTTCATTATGGGTTCCAGAACTATAGGGTGAGCTTTCCGAAACGCTTCCTTAAAAGCTATTGAAGCCGCAATTTTAAATGCCATTTCTGAAGAATCTACTTCATGATATGAACCATCCATAAGGGTGACTTTAACGTCAATAACTGGATAGCCGGCAATGACTCCCGTTTTTACTTGTTCTTGAATTCCTTTATTTACAGCTGGAATATACTCTTTAGGAATCACTCCTCCTACAATAGCACTCACAAATTCATATCCGGCTCCTCCTGATTTCAAAGGTTCAAGTTTTAATAATACATGTCCATATTGTCCTCTTCCCCCCGATTGTCTTATATATTTACCTTCTTGTACTATGGTATCTCGAATAGTTTCTCGGTAAGCAACCTGAGGTTTACCAATATTAGCTTGAATATTAAATTCTCGATACATTCGATCTACTAAAATTTCTAAATGTAATTCTCCCATTCCGGATATAATGGTTTGTCCTGATTCCTCATCAATCCATACATGAAAAGAAGGATCTTCTTTAGCTAACTTATTTAGAGCTAAACTCATTTTTTCCTGATCGAATTTAGATTTAGGTTCTACGGCGACCGAAATTACTGGTTCTGGAAAATCTATTTTTTCTAGAATAATCGGGTAATTAGGATTACATAAAGTATCTCCTGTAGTAACATGTTTTAAACCAATAGCTGCTGCTATATCACCCGCACGTACTTCTTTAATTTCTTCTCTCTTATTAGCATGCATTTGTACTAAGCGCCCCAAACGTTCTTTTTGATTTTTTGTAGAATTATATACTACATCTCCAGTAGTAATCATGCCTGAATATACTCGAAAAAAAGTTAAATTTCCTACAAAGGGATCATTTGCAATTTTAAATGCTAGGGCAGCAAAACTTTCTTGATCTTTAGAATCACGACCTACTAATGTATTTTTTTGATGAAGTGAAATTCCTTGAATTGCCGGTTTATCAATGGGAGCGGGTAAAAAATCAATAATTGCATCTAACATACTTTGTACTCCTTTATTCTTAAAAGCAGATCCACAAGTAACTAAAAGTATCTCGTTTTTTAAAACTCGTTGTCGTAATGCAATTTTTATCTGATTTTCACTGATCTGCTCGCCATTTAAATATTTGTTCATTAATTCTTCGGAATTTTCTACTGCCGCTTCTACTAAATAGAGATGCCAATGATCTGCTATACTTTTCATTTCTTTAGGAATCTCTTTATAGATAAATGTTAACCCCTGATCATCTTGATTCCACTTTATAGCTTTCATTTTAATTAAATCTATCACACCCGTAAAGTTCTCTTCTTGACCTATGGCTAATTGAATAGGTACTGGATGAGCTGCTAATTTTGTTTTTAATTGATTTAAAACTTTTAAAAAATTTGCTCCTAGGCGATCCATTTTATTAATAAAAGCAATTCTGGGAACATTATATTTATTAGCTTGCCGCCACACAGTTTCAGATTGAGGTTGAACTCCTCCTACAGCACAATAAATCATTACTACTCCATCTAGCACTCTCATCGAACGTTCGACTTCAACGGTAAAATCTACATGACCTGGAGTATCTATGATATTAATACGATGCGGTGAAAATTGTTTTGCCATTCCCGACCAAAAAGTAGTAGTAGCTGCAGAAGTGATAGTAATTCCACGTTCTTGTTCTTGTTCCATCCAATCCATAGTAGCCGCACCATCATGAACTTCTCCCATTTTATGATTAATACCTGTATAAAATAAGATTCGTTCGGTAGTAGTAGTTTTACCAGCATCTATATGTGCACTAATACCTATATTGCGGTAGTGGGTGATAGGAGTAGTTCTAGACATTTATCCTCTCTAATAATTTTAATTTTTAATATTTAATTTATTGAGATTACTTTTTCCTGAAAATAATAAAATATTTTAGAGAAATAATTTATCTTACCAACGATAATGAATAAAAGCTTTATTAGCTTCTGCCATCTTATGTACTTCTTCACGTTTTCTCACTGCGTATCCTTTATTTTCCACAGCATCATAAAGTTCATTGAAAATACGTAAAGACATTGATTTATCTCTTCTCTTGCGAGCAGCTTCTACTATCCAACGCATTCCTAAAGTATTGCGTCGTGACATTCGTACTTCTACTGGCACCTGATATGTGGCACCTCCTACCCTACGAGATTTTACTTCAAGCGAAGGTCGTACATTATTTAATGCACTTTCAAAGGCTTCTAAAGGAGTTGTGCCACACCTTTGAACTAAAGTATCTAAAGCTGAGTACACTATTTTTTCTGCTATTGATTTTTTTCCATTTTTCATTATAATATTGATAAATTTCGCTACTACTTCAGATTTAAATTTAGCATCTGAAATAATATTACGCTGTCCTATTATTCGACGACGTGGCATGATTAAACTCCGCAAAATTTTTGTAGTAATACTTACTTAAGTAAGTACTGTTGAACTAATAATATTAATTTTTCTGTTTTTTTACTCCATATTTGGAACGTGATCGTTTTCGATCTTTTACCCCGGAACAGTCTAAAGCTCCTCTAACCGTATGATATCGAACTCCAGGTAAATCTTTTACACGTCCTCCCCGAATAAGCACTACAGAATGTTCTTGGAGATTATGTCCTTCTCCTCCTATATATGAAGTCACTTCCAAACCATTAGTTAAACGTACTCGACATACCTTACGGAGAGCAGAATTAGGTTTTTTAGGAGTCGTAGTGTAAACTCTAGTACATACTCCACGCTTTTGGGGACATGAATCAAGTGCCGAGACATTACTTTTAGTTATTTTATTTTTTCGTGCTTTTCGCACCAACTGATTAATAGTAGTCATTTAATAAAAATTTATATCCTGTAATTAAAATTAAAAAAGAAGAAAATAGATTGTAGTGCCGGCATCTCTTAGTGTCAAGAAATATAGACAGTTATTAAGCTGTTCTTTAATATTTGTATTTAAAAACTTACAAGTCATTCTTAAAATTTAATCTAAAATAATAGATAGGAATAATCTATTCCAATATCATATCTCTAACTATAATTTTAAAAATTTTTTAAAAAAAAAGTACTTCTTCTCTGAAGAAAAAGTACTTTCATTAACAAAAAATGATAACTATATAATATAGTAATTATATTATTCTAATTATTCTCATGAGATAGGGGATAAAACATAATAATTTTAATTACTTAGATTAAAATGCATAATAACAAAAAAATTAATATTTATTAATGATGATATCCATAAATAACTATTTCTTTTCCACGGTATGAAATTAGATGTTTATTTTGCAATATTTGAAATATTCTACCTACTGTTTCTCGTGAACATCCTACAATTTTACTAATTTCTTGTCTAGTGATTTTAATTTTTATTCCATAAGGATGAATAATAGCATCAGGTTGTTTAGCTAATTTTAGCAAAGTTTGTGATATGCGTGCAGTAACATCTAAAAAAGCTAAATTATAAACTTTATTATAAGTAATTTGTAAACAATGAGCAACTTGTGAAAATAAATATTTAATAATTTCTGGTTTTACGTGTATTAAATCTATAAATCTATTATAAGGAATTTCAGCAATTTCACAAGAAGTTTTAGCTCGTATCCATGTGGCGCTGTAATTCATATAATCATTAAATAATTCTAGCTGTCCAATAAAAGAACCTTGATTAAGATATGATAAGATTATATCTTTTTCTTCGCCATCATGTTTAATTACTATTACTACCATACCTTTTATTAAGTAGAGTATTTTTTCTGATTTTTTACCAGGATAGAGTAAATTACTTTTAATAGGATATTTATGGATATAGCAATGAGCTAAAAACCAGTCCATAGTTTGAAATTGATGTTGTTTATCTGCTGCCATTCTGTTAACCTATATTGAATTTTTTCAAAAAAAATACAAATTTTGTAATGGCTTATTACACTCAAAATAAATCTAATTTTAAGTGATAATTATCTAATCGAAAATTAGAAAAAAGCCATTCTAACATCTAGAAAAAGAGTTAAAAATTAAGAAGAATTAACGGAAAAATATTCATATCATTTTACTATCTAATTAGTAAATTACTATATCCTAATTAGGAACCGTTTATAAAAATGATATTAGTTAATAGGATAATATTTTTATGGGTATAGAAAATATAAAAACTCAAGTGATAGTTATTGGATCAGGCCCCGCGGGGTATTCCGCTGCATTTCGTTGTGCAGATCTAGGACTACAGACTACGTTGGTAGAACGTTATCCTAATCTAGGTGGTGTTTGTCTTAATGTCGGATGTATTCCTTCAAAAAATTTACTTGATATATCTAAATTTATTAAAAAAGCTAAAAATATGGCTCTAAAACGTATTATTCTAGAAGTACCGCCAGTCAATATACAAGAAATTCGTTCTGGGAAAGAAACACTAGTAAATAAATTAAATAAAGGCTTAGATGTGCTAGCCAAAATGAGAAAGATTAAAGTTCTTTATGGATATGGAAAGTTTCTTGATAAACATACCATAATAGTAAATAATTACCAAGATTCTATTAGTACTTCTGTTAAATTTGATAATGCAATTATAGCTACAGGATCTAAGTCAAAAACCATATCTCTTTTTCCTTCTCAAGATAACCGTATATGGAATTCTACTGATGCTTTATCCATGCGATCTTTTATTCCCTCCAAACTCCTAATTATAGGAGGAGGTATTATTGGTTTAGAAATGGCGACTATTTATGAGTCGCTAGGATCTCGAGTGGAAATAGTAGAACTTAAAGAACAGCTTATTCCCGGAGTGGATAAAAATATCATAGAATTTTATTCTCAACAACTTAGGAACTTATTTAAAATTTACTTGCAAACTAAAGTAGAAAAAGTCGTATGCAAAAGAGAAGGTATTTATGTAACTCTGAAACAAAAAAATTTAATATTAGAACCCTCATGTTATGATGCTGTATTAGTAGCTATTGGGAGAACTCCCAATAGTAACTTTATTAATGCAGACGTTGCTGGTATAGAACGCGATGCACAAGGATTTATTATTGTTGATAAACAAATGCGGACGTCTCAATCCCATATTTATGCAGTAGGTGATATTATAGGACCACCTATGTTAGCTCATAAAGGCATTCATGAAGGACATATAGCTGCAGAAGTAATTTTTGGCAAAAACTATTATTTTGCTCCCAAAGTTATACCTTGTGTAGCTTATACTGATCCTGAAATAGCTTGGATAGGATTAACAGAGAATGAAGCTCATTCCCAAGGTCTAAATTATGCATGTGCGGTATTTCCTTGGAATGTATTAGGACGTGCTTTAGCGTGTGATTGTGCACATGGAATAACTAAAATTATTGTTAATAAAGATAATCATAGTATCATTGGTGGTGCTATTGTAGGATATAATGCGAGTGAACTATTAGGTGAATTAGGAGTGGCAATAGAAATGGGTTGTGATATTGAAGATCTTGCTCTTACTGTGCATGCACATCCAACTTTTTCAGAATCTATTGGAATGGCAGCCGAACTATTTTTAGGAAGAATAACAGACTTAATTAACTCTCCTTCGTCTGTATAATTGAATTAGATATCTGCTAGTCTTCAGAGAAGAGTGGTATTTTTTTATAAAAAATATTAAAAATATAGTTATTATATATTATAACCGTAATAAATTTCACGCATTTCTTTCCATAATAAATCTTTAATTGCTATAGATTCTTCAGGACTTAATGTGTGTGGTAAGATATTAAAAAGATATTTTTCTATATTTAATTCTTTTACTATCATCCGAGTATGAAAATAATTTTCATTAGAAGCATTTACATCTCTTATCTGATACAGAAGTTTAATATCATCCTTTATAAAATTTTGGATGGATTTGATATCATGATCTATAAAATGTTTTTTACCATGTATATCACGAGTAAAACCACGTACTCGATAATCAATCGTAACAATATCTGATTCTAACTGAGTAATTAAATAGTTTAAAGCTTTAAGAGGAGATATAATTCCACAAGTGGATACTTCTATATCAGCGCGAAAGGTACAAATTTTTCCATTCGGATGGCTTTCTGGATAAGTATGAACACACATATGACTTTTATCTAAATGAATCACGATATTCTTAGAGATAATTTTTTCAGATCCTTGATGTTGATCATTATATAAATGATTTATATTTTATTCACTAATAAGTAAGGTAACACTAGCTCCTTGGGGATAATAATCTTGACGAGCAATATTTAAAACATTAGCTCCGATTAGACTACATGTTTCACTTAGAATTGCACTTAAACGTATTGCATTATATTGCGCATCAATATAATTGAGGTATCTTTGGCGATCAGCGTTATTTTTAGCATAACAAATATCATAAATACAAAAACTAAGGGTTTTGGTAAGATTATTAAAACCATGTAGTTTTAATTTGGACAATTTATTTTATCCTCCTTACTCTTTTTGAGTTAGTTATTTCTATATATAGATGCTATCCAATAGATATTGTGGCATTGCAAAACTACTCATATGAATAGCAGGATTATAATACCGACAAGATAAGTTGGAGGATATATAATTATCTTTTAATTCCTTTAAGTCTAAATTACGCAAAACGTAATTATTAGTAGCCCAAGCAAAAATCATCATTCCACCATAATAAGAAGGTACAGAGGCTTGAAAAAATCTCACATCTTTAAAATAATTAATTAAATTAGAGTAAGTATTGATAACATATTCCGACTGTAAAAAAAACACTCCATTTTGGGCTACAAAAATTCCTCTTTCATGTAAACAATTATAACATCCTCGATAAAATTCTGGACTAAAAAGACGTACTCCAGGCCCTATAGGATCAGGGCAGTCTACAATAATAATATCGAACTTCTCCCTACAACTATTAACAAAGTTTACTCCATCGCTAATTTGTAAGAATACTCGCGGATCCATAAAAGCATCCTGATTATGATTAGGTAAATACTAAGAACATGCTTTTACCACCTTTTCATCTATTTCTACCATAATAATTTTTTCTATAGATTTATATTTTGTTACTTCACGAAGTGAAGCACCATCTCCGCCTCCTATAATTAACACTTTTTTAGGATGTCCAAAAGCAACTAATGGTACATGGGATATCATTTCATGATATATAAACTCATCTACTTCAGTAGTTTGAAGAATGCCATCTAGAGACATAATACGTCCAAAAAAATTATTTTTGAATATAATTATCTCTTGAAACATAGTCTGCTCATGATAAAGAATATTTTCAATAAAAAAATATTGTCCAAAATTAGCATGGATTTTTTCATACCATATTGAATTTTTCATGATTTTTTCTTTTTACCTTTTTAAGTTTAAAATATTTCTTACTTATAAGAAGTCAATATTTCTATTAATAAACTGTTAAATTAACAATAAATATTTTTTCTATAAAAATAACAGGATTATAAAATGGATCTTGAAAACAATTCTTGTTAACAACAGTGAGTAAATAAGATTAGAATTATATTTTCGTTCTATTGTGACAAACTATATCATAGTTAACATGATTTTATTCCACGGTTCTTTAATATCTCGGAATATTATTGTAGAATAATTATATTTATTTTAGTAACGTTATTAAATAATTTATATTGATTACTTATGGAGTACTAATTTGTTATCTAATCCACTAGATTTTCTGACTATATATTAGTTGGCTTACAAACTATTTTGATAGTTAAAAAAATTTTATAATTATTAGAGTAGAAAATAACTGCTAAGGATCTCTTAAGCAGACCTGCTATTAGATAGCTTCTACTTTTTCACCCACACGGACTTAATTATTCTTTTAAGGAATACTTAATTAAGATTAAGTAGTTAAGTACTAGACACACTCGTACATAAAGTTACTATTAATACTAAAGAAATGATTTTTGAGAGGATTAATTGGTAATAGAATATAGAAAAATATTATTTTTATCCTTATGCTTTTTAACATTAGTTAAATAGGCTAATTATACATATTGATCACTTTTTTAGAAAAATTTTTTCTTATCATTAATAAAATATATTTTTTATAATATATTTATAAAAACTTTCAGAATAAAATTGAATATGTTAAGAACTTTTTTCTTTCACTCATATAAATATTGTCATAGTGCTTTCTTATATTAAGATTCCATAATCTATGGGAGCTTTACCTATGAATTATGCACTACAACTTATCAATCTTATCAAAATATATCCGGGAGGGATGAAAGCCCTTAAAGGAATAACTTTAAAAGTTACTTCTGGTGATTTTTATGCTCTCCTAGGTCCAAATGGAGCGGGAAAAACTACTCTGATTGGTATAATATGCTCTCTCATTAATCCCACTGCTGGAAAAATAAATATTTTTGGATATGACTTACAACGTGATTCAATTAATGCGAAACTATTATTAGGACTAGTTCCTCAGGAATTTAATTTCAATCCGTTTGAAACAGTTTTACAAATAGTCATTAATCAAGCAGGTTATTATGGAGTTAAAAAAAAGGAAGCTATGAAAATAGCTGAAAAATATTTACATAAATTAGATTTATGGGATAAACGCTCTCAAAGAGCTAGGTTGTTGTCAGGAGGTATGAAACGACGTTTGATGATTGTGCGAGCATTAATACATAGTCCAAAACTTCTTATATTAGATGAACCAACTGCAGGAGTAGATATTGAATTACGTAGGTTAATTTGGGATTTTCTTAATTATCTCAACCAGAATGGAACTACTATTATTCTTACTACTCATTATTTAGAAGAGGCAGAAATATTATGCCGTAATATAGGAATTATACATAAAGGGGTTATAATTGAAAATACTTCCATGAAAGAAGTACTAGCAAAACTCAAGAAAGAAACTCTAATTTTAGATTTATCTAAAAATAGCCCTCAACCTAACTTAAATGATTGTAATTATAAGTTAAAAGATTCATGTACTTTAGAAGTAGAAATCGACCGGCAACAAGGTTTAAATAGTATTTTTAATCAGTTAAATAATCAAGGGATACAAGTTTTAAGTATGCGAAACAAAGAAAATCGACTCGAGGCATTATTTGTAGATTTAGTACGACCTAAAATCGCAAGGAGTACAAAATGACTCAGATATACTGGATTGCATTAAAAAGTATCTTAAATAAGGAAATTAATAGGTTCCTACGGTTATGGATTCAGACCTTAATGCCTCCGGTGATAACTATGACATTATATTTTATAATATTTGGTAATTTACTTGGGACACGTTTAAGTAAAATTCATACTTTTAATTACTTACAGTTTATTGTCCCCGGTATCATAATGATGGCAGTAATAACAAATTCTTATTCTAATGTTGCCTCTTCTTTTTTTAGTGCCAGATTTCAACGTAATATTGAAGAATTATTAGTAGCGCCAGTACCTACACATATAATTATTTTAGGATATGTAGGAGGAGGGATAGCTCGAGGAGTATTGGTTGGATTACTAGTTACCATGGTATCTATATTTTTGGTAACTATCCCAATCCACTCTTGGATTATGATTATTTTCACTTTACTATTCACTGTAGTAATATTTTCACTGGCTGGCTTATTAAATGCATTATTTGCTTCTAATTTTGATGATATTAGTTTGATACCTACTTTTGTACTTACGCCCTTAACATATCTAGGAGGAGTCTTTTATTCCATCAACCAATTACCTCCTTTTTGGCAAAAAATTTCAAAATTTAATCCTATTGTTTATATGATTAGTGGTTTTAGATATGGATTTCTAGGTATAACCGAAGTTCCATTAATACTAACCGTGTTAGTACTACTAATATTAATAGTAATTTTGTATTTAGTAGTTTGGATATTAATCTATCGTGGTGTCGGACTAAGAAATTAATGATTTTTCCAGCGATACTCGATACTTTATCTAATCTCTTAGATAAAAATTTTAAAAAATTTTATCCATGTAGATAAATATAAATCTAGTTAAGAGACTTGATTAATTTTAAGTAATTTTTTATATCTATTTTAGATTATTACCCTAATATTTGTTTTTCACGTATTTCCGCTAATGTTTTACATTCAATACATAGTTCTGCATTAGGATTAGCTTCCAGCCTCCGAATTCCGATTTCAATTCCACAGGAAGCACAAAAACCGAAATCTTTCTTTTCAATTCTTCCTAAAGTATGTTCTATTTTTTGAAGTAATTTTCGTTTGATATCTCTGGTACGTAATTTTAGGTTAAATTCTTCTTCTTGAACCGCACGATCAATAGGATCAGGAAAATTAACGGTCTCATTTTTCATAAAATGAACTGAATTGCCGGATTTAATTAAGAGTTGTTGTCTCCAGGCCTTAAGTATTTTTTTAAAATGTAATATTTGAAGTTCATTCATATACTCTTCATTAGCATTTTCGGGATATGGTTTAACACCTGCAATAGAGAGAATACTGAGAGATGATAGAATTTTGTTATTTATGTCTGGCATAAGATAGGATCCTTATATCGTTAATAATCTGTCACTACTAGTGGTTATTAGATAATAATCAATTAAGTTGTTCAAAATTTATTGGCAGAATAATAATAAATTACTAATATGCCATTCTGAATAATTATCTACCTTAAGTAGGATCTATGTAGTAAAATAATATACTTATGTAAAGTATTTAATATACTTATAGTAAGTTGAGTAGAATATCAGAAATTAGAGTATATGCATATTCGAAACTATAATTTTTTTTCGACTATTATATTAAAGTAAGTGATTTAATTAATCGTGATAAGGATTTTTTTTGACCAAAATTAAATTAAAAAAAAATATTAAATATTGTATAATCCTCTTAATGGTAATACCCATATTATGGATTTTAGCATATGGTATTAATCTAGATATGCAGATTCGAAAAAAGGTATCCAAACAATCATTAGATCTTCCTATGAGGATTTATAGTAGAATAGTAGTCCTAGGAACAGATAATGAACCAAAGAAAAAAAATAATATAATAAAAATACTTTTAGCTAATAATTATCGTGAAGTTACTAATATCGAGCGAGACGGAGATTTTATTATCACTAATAATACGATTGAAATTCGCAGACGTAAATTTAATTTTCCGCAATCTAAGGAGACAGCCATTCATGCTGTTCTAATATTTAGAGATAATATGTTATATTCAATATATAATTTGGCTAATGGTGAACTTTTACCTAGTCTTAAAATTGATCCGATTATAATATCTATATTACATAGTACTAATGGAGAACAACGTTTATTTATACCTCGGAGAGAGTTTCCTAATACGTTAATATATATGTTATTAGCTACGGAAGATAATAATTTTTATCACAATGGTGGTATACAGTTTTCGGCTATTGCTCGCGCTATGATTGCCAATATTCAGGCGGGTAAAATAGTTCAAGGAGGAAGTACATTAACACAACAACTGGTAAGAAATTTATTTCTTACTAAGAAACGTACTGTTATCCGTAAGCTAAAAGAAATATATATGGCTCTAATTATGAATGTTCGTTATAGTAAAGAAAATATACTTGAGCTATATCTAAATGAAGTATATTTAGGACAAAATAATGGCAATCAAATACATGGTTTTCCATTAGCTAGTCTTTATTATTTTGGCCGACCTGTGAATGAATTAAATGTAACCCAGCAAGCCTTATTAATAGGCATGGTAAAAGGAGCTTCAATATATAATCCTTGGCACCATCCGCAGTTAGCTCTCGAACGACGTAATTTAGTGTTATCTCTATTGAAACAACATAGAATTATTAATAAATTTCAATATCAAAAATTTCTTTACTCTCCCTTAGAGATAAAACTACCAGGACAAATAATGCCTATGGTACCTGCTTTTATTCAAACAGTTACCAGCGAATTAGATAAAATTTTATTACCTTTAGATCGAACAAAATTTCTTGGAATAAGAATTTTTACTACTTTTGATCCCGTATCGCAACAAAATATCGAAAAAGCTATTCTCGAAGAGATACCTAAGTTACGTAAAAAAAACAATTTGCCGGATTTAGAAACCGCCGTAGTAATAGTAGATCGAATGAAGGGAGAAATCAGAGCTATAATAGGTGGTTCTTTACCAAAATTTCCAGGGTATAATAGAGCATTGCAAAGTCGACGTTCTATTGGCTCTTTAGTAAAACCCGCTATTTATTTAGCTGCATTAAGTACACCAGAGCTGTATAAACTGAATAGTTGGTTAGACGATAATCCTATTGCATTGCAGCTTTCTAATAAAAAAATATGGAAACCAAGAAATTATGATCATAAATTTGTAGGAAAAATTATGCTTCTTGATGCTTTAGTACATTCTATCAATATTCCTACCTTAAATCTCGGTCTGTCATTAGGACTGGATAAAGTTAATGAAATCCTATGGAATTTAGGAATAGATCAACAACGACTGAATATGCTACCTTCATCTTTATTAGGATCACTAAATTTAACTCCTTTAGAAGTAACCCAAATGTATCAAACATTAGGTAGTGGTGGAATAAAATCAAAATTATATACTGTACAGTCTATTATCACGCAAGAAGGAAAAATAATCTATCAAAAACAACCAAAATTGCAAATAGTTATTGCTCCTCAAGCTGCTTATTTAACTCTTTATAGTATGCAACAAACTGTATTGCGGGGAACTGCTTCTACATTAGGAAAAATTTTTTTTAGTGCTCAAATAGCGGCAAAAACAGGTACCACTAATCAATTACGTGATAGTTGGGTAGCCGGAATAGATAGTCAAGAAATAGTAGTAATCTGGGTAGGTAGAGATAATAATGCTTCAACACAACTTTATGGATCTACGGGAGCATTAAAAATATATCAACATTATTTACTACAGAGAATACCCGCCCCATTATTATTCAGTGTTCCTCAAGATATTATCCAAGTTAATATTGATCATTTAGGAAATTTTACTTGTGATGCAGATCACATCTGGCGTACCATTCCTATCTGGAATAATACACATATTTCTCATTGGTGTTAAGATTAACGAGAGTGGAGTAATATTTAATTATTAACTGAGATGATTATGATGAGACATCATGAATTACCAGCTATACATTTAACAACCGCCGCAGTTTCTAAAATAGCTACTTTATTATTTCAAGCCAATAATCCTAATCTTAAATTAAGAGTTTATATTACTGGAGGAGGATGTAATGGATTTGAATATAAATTTACTTTAGATGATCAAATCATTGTGGGTGATTTGGTTATCGAAAAGGATAACGTGTCGTTAGTAATAGATAATCTTAGTATCCAATATCTCGAGGGTAGTAGAATAGATTATATACAAAGGTTACAAGGATCACGTTTTATTGTAACTAATCCAAATGCAAAAATTACGTGTAGTTGTGGTAACTCTTTTACTCCTTAAAATTATCAACCTAAAAAAGAATAATGAGAAAAATTATGAATAATTATTGTGCAATTTTTAATATCAAACCATATAATGGCTCTAATTAGAGAAAATATTCATTCTTCACCAAAATAACAAATTTGTTAATTCCTCCTTTGAGGAGACTAAAATTCACAAATAGATATTTTTCGTATATATTTTTTTTAAAAAAATGAGTAATATGATTTTATCTAGTAGAAAAATAAGTGAGATTTGAAATCCTCTGAAAAATCAATTTTTACTTCTAAAGAAAGAGAATTGGATTAATGAAAAAAACTATCTTAATTTTTAGTAGTTTACTAGCTATTATGGGAATTAGTCTGGCTAGTACACCTATTAAACCTCAGGTAAACGATAACATTAGTAAGGTTAAGATTCACCAAGTTCCAACTTTAGCTCCTATGATAAGTAAAGTTTTGCCTTCGGTAGTAAGTATTAATGTGGAAGGCATTGCGAGAGTTAAAAGTTCAAGATCTCCTGTAATTCCATTTTGGGGAAAGTTACCTCTTTGTGAACAAGGATCGCCCTTCCAAGATACTCCATTCTGTAAAGCACAGAATGAAACACATTTACAAAGATTTTACGCTTTAGGTTCAGGAGTTATTCTGAATGCTACTAAAGGTTATGTAGTTACTAATTTTCATGTTATTACTGAGGCGAGAAAAATACAAGTTATGCTTAGTGATGGACGAAGATATGATGCAAAAGTAATTGCAAAAGATCGTTTATTAGATATTTCGCTGCTTCAGCTTATAGATTTTAAAGATTTAACAGCTATTAAATTTGCTGATTCTGATACCTTGCAGGTAGGAGACTATTCCATAGCTATTGGTAATCCTTATGGATTAGGAAGTACTGTTACATCCGGCATTATTTCTGGATTAAGGCGCAGTGACATTGATAGTAATTACGCAGATTATATCCAAACTGATGCTCCAATTAACCGGGGAAATTCCGGAGGGGCACTAGTTAACTTAAAAGGTGAACTAATAGGTATCAATACCGCTATTTTGTCTCCTGAAGGAGGAAATATAGGTATCGGATTTGCAATTCCCAGTAACATGGTCAAAAATATTACTTCCCAGATGATACAATATGGTGAAGTAAAAAGAGGCACTTTAGGTCTTAGGGTTAGCAATCTCACGCAAGACTTAGTAAAGGCTATGAAAATAAATGTAAACCGAGGGGTATTTGTAAGTTCCGTTCTTCTGAATTCCAGTTCCCATACAGCGGGAATAAAAGCCGGGGATGTCATTATTTCTCTCAATAACAATTCTATTGATAGTTTATCTTCCTTTAAAGCAGAACTAGCTTCATTTCCTATTGGCACTAAAATGTCTCTAGGATTAATACGAGCGGGAAAGAAAATTAATGTTAAAGTCACCATAGAAAAAATTAAACCTTCTCCTCTTGTTTTCCGGGGACTAGAAGGAGCACAGTTTAGTAACATTAAAATTAACGGCCAAACAGGAATAAAAGTCGACAGTATACAAAACAAAAGTCATGCTTTTCTTTTAGGGTTAAGACAAGGAGATATAATCTGGAGCATCAATAAAAAACCAGTTAAGAATGTAAAGGCATTCCATAATTTACTGCTTAATCGACCTTCTTACTTAGTTTTACATATTTTAAGAGGAAACAACATTCTTTACTTATTATTAAAATAAAAGATGTTTGTTACAGTAAAAAATATTTGCTAGATTTTAATGAGATGGTTGATATTTTAGTAGATGGAGTTCTTTATAACTAGGATCCATCAAATTTTTAATTGATAAAAGTTTATCTAGAGCTTCTGCATTTAATAGTTCTAGTTCTAATACTACTTCTCGTACACTTTTACCTGTAGAAGCACATATTTTTCCTACAATATCACCATTATGATGACCAATATAAGGATTCAAATAAGTGATAATACCAATGGAATTTAATACATATGATTCACAAACTCTTTGATTAGCAGTTATGCCTGATATACATTTATCTTTTAAAGTAGAACAGGCGTTACTAAGGATATTAATGGATTCAAAAAGTGATTGACCAATAACTGGTTCCATTACATTAAGTTGTAGTTGTCCAGCTTCGGAAGCAAAAGTTACACAAGTATCATTACCAATTACTTTAAAACACACTTGATTCACTACTTCGGGAATTACAGGATTTATTTTTGCTGGCATTATAGATGAACCTGCTTGTAATTCTGGTAATTTTATTTCATTTAATCCCGCTCGGGGTCCGGAAGAGAGAAGTCGCAAATCATTACAAATCTTGGATAATTTTACTGCTAGACGCTTTAATACACTATGTACCATTACATAATCTCCACAGTCAGAAGTCGCTTCTATTAGATCTTCAGGTGTCCTACAAGGTAGATTTGTAACAGAAATTAAGTTTTTTACCACTAATTGTTGATATTCTTTTGGAGTATTAAGTCCTGTGCCAATTGCAGTAGCTCCTAAATTCACTTCTAATAAAAATTTACTTGAGTCACGAATATTATTGATCTCTTCATTAAGTGAAATTTGAAAAGCCTTAAATTCCTGTCCTAATGTCATCGGGACAGCATCTTGTAACTGTGTTCTTCCCATCTTTAATATGTTTGTAAATTCATTAGATTTTTTCTTAAAACTATCTACTAATTTTGTTAAATTAGTGATTAATTTCTGTAATAAAGTATAAATTGCAATTCTTAATCCTGTTGGATAGGCATCATTAGTAGATTGACATTGATTTACATGATCATTAGGATGAAGATAGTTATATTCTCCTTTTTGATGTCCCATAAGTTCTAATCCAATATTAGCTATAACTTCATTAATATTCATATTTACTGAAGTACCTGCACCCCCCTGAAAAACATCAATCGGAAATTGATCTTGATATTTTTCATCATAAAGTAGCAGATTACATGCTTTAACAATAGTATCCGCAATATGACTAGGTATTACTTTTAATTCCTTATTAGCTAATGCTGCAGCTTTTTTTACCAATACCATAGCTTGAATTAATTCCGGTATATCCCTGATTTTAGTATGACTAATAGTAAAATTTTCTATTGCACGCACAGTATGTATGCCATAATAAACATGTAATGGAATTTCCCGAGTTCCTAAAAGATCTTCTTCTTGACGAATATTTTGTTTAGTCATCGCAGCCTTCATTGTATAATTAATAAAAAAATCTCAATTTTAGACAGTTCATAATTCTTAATTTTATTATTTTAAGCAAAAAATAAAAAAATTAGCAAATAATAAATTATGTGATTAGATGTAATCTATTTTATTATCATGAGTAGAGATAATTTTTTCTTAATATTTAATAATTTAAAAAATCTTGGAAAAATTTTGGTTTTGCCCCTTGAAGAGAATAAAATTATCCCAATCCATATTTTATACTTATAAGTCCGGATGCTAGACGAGTAAGTAGTCCGGTATAAAATTAAAACGAACGATTGGACTTCTTAAAGGAGATCTATTAATGAAAATTCGTCCATTGCATGATAGGGTTATCGTCAAACGTAAAGAAGTAGAGTCTAAATCTGCCGGAGGTATAGTTCTGACTGGATCTGCCGCTGGAAAGTCGACTCGGGGAGAAGTGTTGGCGGTAGGTAATGGTCGTATTCTAGACAGTGGAAAGACAAAACCGCTTGATGTAAAAGTGGGTGATACTATCATTTTTAATGATGGATATGGTGTCAAATCAGAAAAAATCGATAATGATGAAGTTTTAATTATGTCAGAAAACGATATTTTGGCGGTTATTGAATTATAAACTTATATATGAAATCAATTTAAGGGAAAAGAACAATGGCAGCTAAAGACGTAAAATTTGGTAATGACGCTCGGATCAAAATGATGCGAGGTGTGAATATATTGGCAGATGCAGTAAAGGTTACTTTAGGACCTAAAGGTCGGAATGTAGTATTAGATAAATCGTTTGGGTCTCCTGCGATTACTAAAGATGGAGTGACTGTTGCACGTGAAATAGAACTTGATGATAAATTCGAGAATATGGGTGCACAAATGGTAAAGGAAGTCGCATCCAAAGCAAACGATACTGCTGGAGATGGTACTACTACTGCAACTGTATTAGCTCAATCAATTGTTAATGAGGGACTAAAAGCAGTTGCAGCTGGGATGAATCCTATGGATTTAAAAAGAGGAATTGATAAAGCAGTTATCGCCGCAGTTGAAGAACTAAAAAAAATATCAGTACCTTGTTCTGATTCCAAGGCTATTGCTCAGGTAGGTACTATATCTGCTAACTCAGATGAAAGTGTTGGTAATCTTATTGCTCAAGCAATGGAAAAGGTTGGTAAAGAGGGAGTAATTACGGTTGAAGAAGGAACAGGTTTACAAGATGAACTCGATGTTGTAGAGGGGATGCAATTTGATCGAGGTTATCTATCGCCTTATTTTATCAATAAACCTGAGACTGGTACCATAGAACTAGAACATCCCTTTATTTTATTAGTAGATAAGAAAATATCTAATATTCGAGAAATGCTGCCTATCTTAGAAGCAGTAGCAAAGTCCAGTAAACCCTTATTGCTAATTGCTGAAGATGTGGAAGGAGAAGCTCTTGCTACTCTAGTTGTTAATAATATGCGGGGAATTGTAAAAGTCGCGGCAGTGAAAGCTCCGGGATTTGGTGATCGTCGTAAAGCCATGATGCAAGATATTGCTATTCTAACTAAAGGAATAGTCATTTCTGAAGAAATTGGTTTAGAACTTGAAAAAACTACATTAGAAGATTTAGGTCAAGCAAAACGTGTTGTTATTAATAAAGATACAACCACTATTATTGATGGAATGGGTCAAGAAAAAGCTATTAAAGGTCGTATATCTCAAATACGCCAGCAAATAGAAGAAGCTACATCTGATTATGATAGAGAAAAATTGCAGGAACGAGTAGCTAAACTAGCTGGTGGAGTAGCAGTTATTAAAGTAGGTGCTGCCACTGAAGTTGAAATGAAAGAAAAGAAAGCTCGAGTAGAAGATGCTTTACATGCTACTCGTGCAGCAGTACAAGAAGGGGTTGTTGCCGGAGGTGGGGTAGCTCTCATACGTGCAGCAGATCAAATCTCTTCTCTTAAAGGTGATAACGAAGATCAAAATATGGGAATTAGAGTTGCACAACGAGCTATGGAAGCTCCACTACGGCAGATTGTCGCTAATTCTGGAGAAGAACCTTCCGTTATTGCAAATAAAATAAAAGCTGGTAATGGTAACTATGGTTATAATGCTTCGACAGAAGTATATGGTGATATGTTGAGCATGGGAATTCTAGATCCTACGAAAGTCACACGCTCTGCATTACAATATGCAGCATCTGTTGCAGGTTTAATGATTACTACGGAATGCATGGTTACAGAACTACCCAAAGATGAAAAATCTGAAATAAATACCCCTGGTGGTGGAATGAGTGGTAACATGGGTGGTATGGGTGGAATGATGTAATTATTTTTAAAATTATATTTATTTATCATATATACCTCTGCCATATAAGGCAGAGGTTTTTATGTGTGTTTTTCAACAATTAATAATTTTTATTATGTTATATACAAATGAAATATCATTCATATTATACTTTTCAGAGTTTAATATTATCTCTTCAGTATTATTGGAATTCTCAAGGTTGTATTCTTCCTCAGCCCATAGATTTAGAAATTGGAGCTGGAACTTCACATCCTATAACCTGTCTTTGGGCTAGCTGTTCTGAACCTGTATCAGCCGCTTATGTTCAATCTTCTAGACGTCCTACAGATGGTAGGTATGGGTCTAATCCTAATCGATTACAACATTTTTATCAATTTCAAGTAGTTATAAAACCATCTCCTAGTAATATTCAAGATCTATATCTTCATTCGTTACTTACGCTAGGTATAGATCCTGTAAATAATGATATTCGTTTTATAGAAGATAATTGGGAAAATCCTACTCTAGGAGCATCTGGAATTGGATGGGAAGTGTGGTTAAATGGGATGGAAATAACTCAATTTACTTATTTTCAAAAAATGGGAGGATTAGAATGTAAACCCGTTATGGGAGAAATAACGTATGGGTTGGAACGGCTGGCAATGCACTTACAGAGAGTAGATAACATCTATGATATTAGATGGCATATTGATGTTAATAACAAAAAAAATTATACTTACGGAGATTTATTTTATCAAAATGAAATGGAACAATCTGCTTATAATTTTGAATATGCAGATATTAATTTTTTAATAAAATGTTTTGAACAATATGAAAAAGAAGTTCAAACCTTATTGAGGTTAGATCCGCCCTTATCAATTCCGGCTTATGAATTAGTATTAAAAGCTGGCCATAATTTCAATTTAATGGAAGCAAGAAAATCACTTTCGGTCACTGAACGTCAGCACTATATTTTGCGACTTCAAGATCTAACTAAAGCAGTTATTATGGCATATGTTAAATCTCGGGATCAAAAAAAATTATCTAACTGCTAATAAAAACCAATAATATTAATTGCAGTTATGAAAAAAATAAAAAATTTTTTAGTAGAAATAGGTACTGAAGAACTGCCATTTCACACCCTTCCTTACATTGCAGAAGAATTTGCTGTCCATCTAATACAGGAATTAGATAGTGCTAATTTAGCTTATGAAGAAGTTAAATGGTATGCTACTCCTCGACGACTAGCAATAAAAGTAACTAACTTAATAACAACTCAGCCTTCTTCTTATACTCAAATAAAAGCACCCCCCTTATTTAAATTATTTAATTTAGATGAAAAACCTACAATTATAGCCCAACATTGGGCACGTCAGTATGGAATACCATTAAAAAACCTAAAAAATTCATTACAAACAAAATCTAAAAAAGTTTTTTTTAAAAAAAAAATAACCGGAAAAAAAACTATAAATCTTTTACCAAACATAGTAAAAAATGCTTTATTGAACATTTCCAAACAACCCTTAATGCGATGGGGAAATAATAATATCAAATTTATCCGACCTATTCATACCATAACATTATTATTTGGAAAAATAATTATTGAGGATTTAATATTAGGCATAAAAACTAATACAAAGATATATGGTCATCGATTTATAGGAAAATGGGAAATAAACATTCCATCTGCTGATGATTATCTTGATCTTTTAAAAAAAAGAGGCAAAGTTATTGCTAATTATCAAGAACGAAAAGAACTAATAAGAAATAAGATTGAATCTTACGCTATTATGATAGGAGATAAAGTAGAGATTAATGAAAGAATATTAGATGAAGTAACTTCCCAAGTAGAATGGCCAGTAATTTTAATAGCTAATTTTGAAAAAAAATTTCTCGCCATTCCTATCCTTAAACATCTTCTTCAAGAAAAACATAAATATTTTATTGTTTATGATAAAAATCATCGTTTACTTACTAAAGTTATATTTGTAGCTAATATTGAATCACATAATACTCACCAAATAATAATCGGTAATGAAAAAATAATTCATTCTCGTTTATCAGATGCTTGGTTTTTCTTTCAACTAGATCGCAAGAAACGTCTAATAGAATACTTACCCCTATTAAAAACAGTTATGTTTCACCAAAAATTAGGCACTATGTTCGATAAAACGATACGTATTCAAAAACTCGTTACCTGGATAGCGATAAAAACTAATGAAAATCGATTTTATTGTAAACGAGCAGCATTACTGGCTAAATGTGATCTCATGACTAATATGGTTTTTGAATTTCCTGAAACACAAGGAAAAATTGGCATGTACTATGCTCTTTTAGATGGAGAAATTAATTATGTTTATAATGCTTTGAAAGAACACTATCAACCTACTTATAAAAACGATGAATTACCATCTAATGCTATTGGAATAATTTTAGCCATCGCGGATAAAATAGATACATTATCCGGAATTATTAGCGTAGGTTTATTTCCTACCGGAGATCAAGATCCATTTGCATTAAGACGGATGGCGTTAGGTATTATACGTCTTATTATTGAAAATAATATAAAATTAGATTTACGATTTATTACAGAAAAATCTCTTTTCTTACACAATAAGAGTTTTAAAAATATGAACATAGTAGATGAGATAATAAATTTTATTTTTGCTCGGTTGCGATTCTGGTATCACGAAAAAGGATATAGTATTCAAAATATTCAAGCAGTTTTATCCACTAAATGTACTGATCTTATAGATTGCAACGCTAGAATTCAAGCACTTGAAAAATTCAATTTAATACCAGCATATAAGACTTTAATTATTATCTATAAAAGAATATCTAATATTTTAGATAAGTTTCCAGTAATTTTATATGATAATGTTCAGTTTGCTCTTTTAGAGCACCCCGAAGAAATTAAGTTAGCTGTAATTAGTACTAACTTAATTACTAAATTGAAATATTATTTCATTAATCTACGTTATGAAGAAATTATCTACGAATTAGTACAATTAAATGAATCATTAAATACTTTTTTTAAAAAAGTTATTATTAATACACCAGAATATAATATTAAAGTCAACAGACTGACTTTACTATCACAATTAAAAACTTTATTCTTACGAGTAGCTAATTTTTCTAAAATTCACTAATGTTATAATAGTAACGAGGATTTTTAGAAAGGTCATCCTAATAAATACATAAAACAGATGTTTGTAATTTAGCAATTCATCCTCAAAAAATAGAATTTTTTTTTTAAAAAATAATTCATTAACTGCTATAAATAATATTTAAGAGGATAATTTGTTTTCAAATGCAATTCTATATCGGAGTTAATAATTGTAAATCAGATATTTTAATATGTTCATTTCATTACCTTGATCGCAGTGGTTATCTAATAAGTCACGAATAACATCAAATTGTGGAGAGTATTATCTGGATGCCCTACATCTCCTTGGGTGTCTAAAAGGGTCAAATTAGTACTCAGATGTTATGTTTATAACATCTCTTATTATATAGCTTCTAGTAGGCTCCCCTCCTAAACAATAATCAATATATTCATTACCAGAAGATAACTTTTAAACTACTTTTATAGTTGCAGAACTCTTCTGATATTCCTCATCTCAGGTAATTAAAAATCCTAAGAATCTACCTTTCTGTTTTGGATAAGTATGAATAAAACGAACATTAAGATGATCTAATTATAGCGGATAAGAAACCTTTCAGATCGGTGTTTCCTATGACAAATAATCTATTTTTATGCTAGTTTCAAATGAAGAATTCTTCAAATCTTTAATATTTACACTAGGAACAATGACCTCGGTATGTTCTGCAAAAGAAAAAAATTTCTCCTTGTTCATGCCAAGATCCAAAATTTAAAGTATTTTAAAATTAATTTTTCAATACTAGATCTCATTTTTCTTAATCTGTCCAGAAGCACATATTATGTTCCAGTATTCAGTGTGAGTATATTACTTTTGGGTAGTTAAAAGTAGTCTAATAAAAGTTGTTCTAATTTATGTTGATCATAAGAAAAATTTCGTATTCCTTCGGAAAGTTTTGCTATTGCCATGATATCTTGATTAGATTGCCATCTAAAAAAAGATTCAGTAATATTCGTCGAACATATTCGTTGTTTTGTTTTAGTACAAGGTTTAAGTGTTCTCTCAATAGGTACGGTAAGATTTTCTAATAGCTCTAGAAATTGAGGAGATATAGTTAAGGCATCACAGCCAGTAAGAGCAGTAATTTGTAAAATATTTCTAAAACTTGCACCCATAACAATTGTTTTATAACTATTTTTTTTGTAAAAATTATAAATATTTCGCACAAAATTAACTCCGGGATCTTGTGTGACATCATACTTTAAATAATTTATAGTATGCTTCTGATACCAATCAGAAATTCTTCCGACAAATGGAGAAATTAAATAAGCTCCAGCATCTGCACATGCTTTTGCTTGAATATAAGAAAATAATAATGTCATATTACAATGAATGCCTTCTGTTTCTAACTGTTTAGCGGCTTCAATTCCTTCCCAAGTTGAAGCTAATTTAATAAGAATACGAGATTTTGGTATTCCTAGATCTTGATACAACTGTACTAATTTATGTGCTTTAGCTATACAAGCCCAACGATTAAAAGATAATCGTGCATCTATTTCGGTAGATACTTTTCCAGGAATATATTTTAGAATTTCTAATCCGATATTAATTAAAAATTTATCACTGGCATTGACCAACTGGATAGTTTTATTCCCTCCTAAATGTTGCGCGTATATAATAGCATCCTTCAGTAAGGGTTGATACTTTTCTAATAAAGCAACTTTTAATATTAAAGACGGATTAGTAGTAGCATCGGTAGGATGATAGCGAATAATTTCATTGATATTACCACTATCAGCCACAATTGTAGTGTATTTTCTAAGTAATTCTAATTGATTCATAAATGGAATATACTTTCCTATTAAAAAATTTTTATTTATTAGTTTAGTTATAAAAAAGTTTTTTTAAAAAAGATAAATTGAAAAAAAAGATTCAATTACTTAACTAGATTCACTTGATCTTAATAAAAATTAAGTTTAATTAATAGATAAAAATTAGAAATGAGTAATTTCCTACCAACTTGATTAAATATCATTTTATTTGTTATTGTTCTTTTGAAGAGCTAATACCAACATTAATGAATAAAAAATTTGTTAATGCAACGATAAAAATTTTTAGAGTTATTGGTGGTGAAATTGGTAATTTATTTTCTGACAGACTAAAAATATTTTTTTTAAAAGGTTTAAAACGTTTTTTATATAAAAATTTTTCTCCCCAAAATATGTTTTTTATAATTTTAGATATATTTCAGAATTTTAATTTTTGATATAATCTAATGTTTTTAATGAAATTTAAAGTAGAACAACATTATTTTTCATTACTCCTGCATAAATGAGCACAGGATAAAGAAGACACTTTCTTTATCGAGAAATAGATAAAACATAATGATTTTATCTCCTAAGAGATAAAAATCAATAATAATATGTTCATCTTTCTCTCCCGAGAAATGAAAGGTAAATATTAGTTAAACATTTTTAAGAAAAAGAAATAAATTATTGGAGAGTAATTATTGGTATGTTCTTTTCTCCCAGAGAAGTAAAACACTAGTTAGTACATGAGTACTTACTAAATTTAATATTTATCCTTACTCCTGAATAGGAAATATTATCAAATATAAATAAAAGATAAAAAACTATATAGTTATATATAAGGTTATTTCATTCATATTATGAATATTTTGCTTCAACTCAAGAAAATTTCACTTACGATAGGTAATCACAACATTCTTTCTAATGTTTCTTTTCAATTAAAAGCCGGACAAATTATCACCTTAATAGGACCTAATGGAGCTGGGAAAACTACCCTAGTACGCGTACTATTAGGATTAATTTCTCCTACAGAAGGTAATCTTTATATTGAACGCTCATTACGTATTGGTTATGTACCGCAAAATATTGGTAAAAATTTTTCTGTACCTTTATCAGTCAAGCGATTTTTGCAATTAAAGATAAAAGTACAAACAAATTATATTTTGTCTATTTTACAACAAGTAGGAGCAGAAAAATTAATTGAATTTCCTCTTCAACATCTCTCGGGAGGAGAAATACAACGGGTATTACTCGCACGGGCTTTAATAAACAATCCTAACTTATTAATTTTAGACGAACCAACTCAAGGATTAGATATTAATGGACAAATATCCTTCTATGATCTAATTGAGCGATTAAGAGATCAGTTACACTGTGGTGTATTAATAGTATCACATGATCTATATCTAGTCATGTCTCATACTGATGAAGTCTTATGTTTGAATCACCATATCTGCTGTTCAGGAACACCGGAAAATGTGTCTACCAATCCGGAATTTATTGCTCTTTTTGGTTCTTCTGCTGCTAATAAGTTAGGAATTTATCACCATAATCATAACCATGAACATGGTTAATTACTTATTATAAAATGAGAAACTTAATGTTCTCCAGCTGGATAGCAGGAAGTTTTATTGCGATAGTAGCAGGTCCGTTAGGATCTTTTGTAATATGGAGCAAAATGTCTTATTTTGGGGAAACATTAGCACATATTTCCTTACTAGGACTAGCACTAAGTTTGTGGTGGAATATTGATCCTTTCTATAGCATATTAATTATTACTATTTTACTTTCCTGGATAATAATTTTAATGGAAAATACTTTACCTCTCTATATAGATTCTATCTTAGGAATTCTTGCACAAAGTTGTTTATCGATAGGTATTGTAATAATTAGTATTGCGTCACAGGTACGAAAAGAAAAATTAATTAATTATCTTTTGGGAGATCTAAGTACGGTGACACCTCAAGATATTATAACTCTTGGAGTTATTATTTCTATGGTCCTATTAATTATCTACGTGAAGTGGACTGAACTCTTATCAGTTATAATCAATCCTGAGTTAGCACATGTTGAGGGAATTGCAGTAAAAAAAGTTAAAATATTATTAATATTGCTTTTAGCAATTACTATTGCAGTATCAATAAAATTTGTTGGGGCTTTATTAATAACATCTATGCTAATTATTCCTGCGGCTGCTGCTCAACTGTTATCTCGTTCTCCAGAACAAATGGTAATAATGGCTATTATTATGGGTATTGCGTCGGTCACCATCGGAAGTTACATTTCTTTTTTATCTGAACTACCCGCGGGGCCCACTATTGTGGTAAATGCTACCATAATTTTTATTATTACTCTTATAATAAAAATTAGTTTTAATAAAAAAATTACACATCTATACTAATTCCAAAATGGTTATAAGTTTGATCTGTAGCAATTCTTCCTCGTGCTGTACGCTTCAGGAATCCTTGTTGAATTAAAAAAGGTTCTAAGACATCTTCAATAGTATGTTTTTCTTCCCCGATAGATGCCGCCAGATTCTCAATTCCTACTGGTCCTCCACTAAATTTTTCCATAATAGTGCATAGTAATTTTCGATCTAAATAGTCAAATCCTGCCGTATCGACATTTAATACATCTAAAGCTTTTATGGTAACCTCACTAGTTAAGTAACCTTTAGCATATACATCTGCAAAATCTCTTACTCTCCGTAATAATCTGTTAGCAATCCTAGGAGTTCCACGGGATCGTCTAGCTATTTCGTTTCTTCCTTCCTCACTAATATTGACTTCTAACACTTCTGCACTTCGCTGGATAATTTTTTGTAAATCAGTAATTTCATAAAATTCTAGCCTTTGGATAATACCAAATCTATCTCGAAGAGGAGATGTTAACGATCCTGCTTTAGTAGTAGCTCCAATTAAAGTGAATGGAGGTATATCTAGTTTTAAAGATCGTGCACCCGGACCTTCGCCTATTAGGATATCTAATTGATAATCTTCCATAGCCGGGTAAAGTATTTCTTCTACTACCGGAGACAAACGATGAATTTCATCAATAAATAAAATATCATGAGCTTCAAGATTAGTTAAAAGTGCAGCTAAATCACCAGCTTTTTCTAAGATTGGTCCTGAAGTAGTACGCAAATTTACTCCCATTTCATTAGCAACCACATTAGCTAAAGTAGTTTTTCCTAATCCCGGAGGACCAAAAATAAGTAAATGATCTAAAGCGGCCGAACGCATTTTAGCCGCCTTAATAAATATATCCATTTGTTCTCTTACTTTTGTTTGTCCTATATATTCTTTTAAGGTTTGCGGACGAATAATACGTTGAGGAATATTTTTTTTCAGATAATTATTATCTGAAATAATTCTCTCGGGAGAGGTAAGACGAGAAATTTTGCTCATAAAATTTTATTAATTATAAAAATGTTCGAAGAGCTTCCCGAATGAGAGTTTCACAATCTGCATAAGTATGCTCCTTATAGACAATATTAATTATACGTTTGGCATCTTGCGGCTTATATCCAAGTGATATTAATGCTGAAATAGCTTCATTTTCAACATTTCTATATGTAGATAAATTATTTTCATTCTCATATTTAGTAGGTAAAATATTATTATTTATATCATTAAAAAAATTATTATATTTTTCTGTCAACCGATCTTTCATTTCAATTACTAAACGTTCCGCAGTTTTTTTTCCTACTCCCGGTAACTTCTCTAGAGTACTAATTTGTTTATTTTTAATAGCTGCAATAAATTGTGATGAAGACATACCTGATAGGATTGATAATGCTAATTTGGGTCCTATACCATTAACCTTAATTAACTCTCGAAATAATGTTCTTTCTTGTTGATGATTAAATCCAAATAATAAATTTACATCTTCCCGGACTATAAAATGGGTAAGAAGAATAACTTCAACATTTAATTCAGGAAGACTATAAAAACAAGTCATGGGCATACTTACTTCATAACCTACCCCATTTACTTCAAGTAAAATTTGAGGAGGTAATTTCTCAATTATAATTCCTCTTAAACGACCTATCACTTTAATTTCCTTGAAATTTTTAAAAACATTTATTTTATATAAAAACTAAATAGCTGACATAATAAATATTATCTTATTCCTACCCAACTTAAAAATAGAGTAATTATTTTACACACAGATGACAATGTGTGATGGCTATAGCTAAAGCATCAGCTGCATCGGTAGAAGGAGTAAATGATAATTTTAACAAAAAACGTACCATATGCTGTACCTGTTTTTTACCGGCTTCACCCGTTCCTACAACTGTTTTTTTGACCTTTTTAGCTGCATATTCAAATATGGGTAAGTGATGATTAACCGCGGAAACCATTGCTGCTCCCCTAGCATGTCCTAATTTTAATGCAGAATTAGCATTTTTAGCAATAAATACTTGTTCTATTGCTAATACATTAGGATTAAATTTAGTTATAATTTTACTCACTCCTACATAAATCAATTTTAAACGACTAGCAAATACTTCCTCATTACTATGAATACAACCACTATCAAGATAGTGAATAATCTTGTCTTTTTTTATAATTACACCATACCCGGTTACTCGTGATCCGGGATCTATGCCTAAAATAGTTATCATTCTGTATTTATTCATCCTGAAAAGAGAATTAAGGATGATCATCGAGATCTGCATTATGAGAAATTTCTTGTACATCTCCAATGATTTCAAGTAAATGAATTAAATTCATCAATTGATTCGCCATTAGTAAAGATATCTTTACTTTAATTATAGGGATCATCTTGATATCTGATGATTTTGACCAAAAGCCCGCCGCTTCCAAAGCTGGAGTGATAATACTTAATAATTTCGGTGCTATAAAGATAGCTATCTTATTGTCATTTTTTCTACTTATAATATCCTCCGCCCCAAATTGCAATGCTATATTAAGCAGAGTTTCTTGATTATGATCATCATCATAAGTTAGAATTGCTTTTTTTCGAAATAGATAAGATATCGAACCTGGTCGAACTAAATTACCCTCAGTTTTCGAAAAAATTCTTCTTAATTCTGAAATAGTTCTATTACGATTATTAGTTAAGCATTTAATCATAATTGCCGTACCTCCTGGACCATATCCTTCATAGATTATAGTATTTACATCTTTCTCCTCTTCTTGACTTGGTCTGCCCCGACTAATAGCACGTGTAATAGTATCACGAGTCATATTTTTTGCTATAGCTTTATCTATGGCAGTTTTTAAACGGTTATTAGACATAGGATTATTACCTCCTAATTTAGTGGCCGAAATAATCTCTCTAATAATTTTAGTAAAAATTTTTTCACGTTTTGCATCTTGTGCAGCTTTTCGATTTTTAGTATTAGCCCATTTACTATGACCAGACATCCATTTTATTCTCCAAGAGTATTTTTTATGAATTAAGAATATTTTTATTCTAGAAGATAAATAAGATAATAATAAATTAATTATTGATGATTGTAATTAGGTGTACTGGTCATTAAACATGAGGCACTAGTAGTTTTAGGAAAAGCAATAACTTCCCGTAGATTTTTGCTGCCTGTAAGTAACATAACAATTCGATCTAATCCTAATGCTATCCCTGCATGTGGAGGAGTACCGTATTTTAGTGCTTCTAGAAAGAAGCCAAACTTGTTATTTTGTTCTGCGGTAGACATTCCTAGTAACGAAAAAACTGTTTCTTGCATCTTTAAAGAATGGATACGTACAGAACCACTTCCAATCTCATATCCATTAATCACTAGATCATACGTATTAGCTACCGTAGTTAGAGGATTTTTTATTAATTCTTCTGGAGTTACCTCATGAGCAGGTGAAGAAAATGGATGATGTTCAGAAGTAAGCTTCCCATTTTTATCTTGAATGAACATAGGAAAGTCTACTATCCAAACAGGAGTCCAAGTGTCTTCTATAGTTAAACTGCAATCCTGCGATATTTTTACCCGCATTTCAGCTAAGAGATTTAAAATTTCTTTATTGACTCCTACACATACGAATATTAGATCACCCTCACTAAGATCTATATGGTTTAAAATAGCTTCTATTAACTCTGTGGAAATCATATATTGTTTACTGTTTTTTTTCCAAACCTTTCTTGCTTCTAAAGAAGAACTTGGTATCCATTCACATTGAACTTGCGAATAATTTTTTATACAATAATTTTTATAACATTCCATTTGCTTTTTACTAATTTTAGTCTTCCTTGAAATTTTAAGACCTCGTACTCTATTTAATTGATTATTAATATTATTACAGGAAATATTATTTGATAATAACTCAGAAAAATCTACTAATTCTAAAGGATTACGTAAATCCGGTTTATCAGTACCAAATCGGTTTATAGCTTCATTTAAACTAATTACTGGAAAGCGTGCTAAATTTATTCCTTTTATTTTTCTCCAAAGTTTACAAATCATTTTTTCTATCATGAATCTTAATTGAGTTGCAGACATAAAAGAGGTTTCTATATCAATTTGAGTAAATTCAGGTTGTCGATCCATTCTTAGATCTTCATCTCGAAAGCACTTCGCTATTTGATAATAACGATCAACTCCAGAAATCATTAACAATTGCTTAAATAATTGCGGAGACTGAGGTAACGCATAATATTTTCCTGGATGTTCTCTACTTGGTACTATATAATCTCTGGCTCCTTCTGGGCTCCCCCTAGTTAATATAGGAGTTTCTATTTCCAGAAATCCTTTCTGATTAAGAAAATTTCTTATTACAGTACTACTGTCAGCTCTTATTTTTAGACGGTTTCTAATTTCATCTCTTCGCAAGTCCAGATAACGATATTTTAAGCGCATTTCTTCACTATTAATTCGATGGAGATCAATCGGTAAAGGTTCTGATGAATTTATAATTTTTAGATAAGTTGCTTGAACTTCTATAGCTCCAGTGGTCATTTTTTTATTAAAATTTTTACGAATACGTACTATACCTTGTACTTGAATACAGAACTCTAATCGTAACTGCACAGCTTTTTCAAAAATATCTTTCACTTCTTGATCAAAAAAAATCTGAACTATACCTTTAGAATCACGTAAATCAATAAATATTAATTGTCCTAAATTACGAATACGATCTACCCATCCACATAAAGTTACTTTATGTGTAACATGGGCAATACTTAGCTGACCGCAATATTTAGTGCGCATAAATAATTTCCTTTCTCTACAATTAAATATCTATTTTAGAATTTTAAATTTATTATATATTTGATATTTTTACTCTCTAGTAAGAGAGATGTAATCTCTCTTTTTAGAAAAAAAAGTCATATTAAACCTAAATAATATTTGGTAAATATTATTAATATTAACTACTCCTATGTTTTAACAAAAAAAGGTTGGATTTAAGGAACAAAATTTTATGTCCTATCGTAAAGATAAAATATTTTCATTACCTATGTTACATCTTAATCAGTGGCAATTTGATCAACACGTGGCTGATGTTTTTCCAGATATGATTACTCGTTCAGTTCCCGGTTATTCTATTATAACTTCTATGATAGGAAAATTTTCTCAATACTTTGTTACTTCTAATACATATATTTATGATTTAGGATGTTCTTACGGAACTGTAACATCTTCTATTATAAAGAACCTAAAAGCTACTAATTGTACCCTCATTGCTATTGATAATTCACCTGCCATGATTGCTCATTGTAAAAAACATTTACAACCGGTAATGACTTATGATAATACCATTCATATTATTGAAGCCGATATATGTGATATTACCATTGTAAATGCTTCAATGGTAGTATTGAATTTTACTTTACAGTTTTTATCTCTGGTAAAACGTCAGCATATTTTAAAATCTATTTATAGAGGACTAAAAACCGGAGGAGTCTTGATTTTGTCGGAAAAATTTCATTTTGATGATCATGAAATCAAGAAACTTTTCTTTGAGATGCATCATAACTTCAAACTGTCTAATGGTTATAGCCAATTAGAAATTAATCAAAAAAGAGAAATTATAGAAAGGGTTTTGCTGACGGAAAGTATAGAAAATCATAAAAAAATACTCTTTTCTATTGGTTTTACACATGTAGAACTATGGTTTCAATATTTGAACTTTGGATCTTTACTAGCTCTGAAATATTAAATAAAGTACTATGATCAATTTTACATCTTTTTTTCAGGAGATTATCTGCTCCCCATTACTTAATAGATGGTTAGAAACATTACCTGCTTTACTAGCGAAATTTCAGAGACAAAAATATACTGGAATAGTAAAAAAATGGCACAATAGTGTACAAAAATTACCCTTAATGATTCCTGAAAAATTAAATTTACAAGAAGGTATTAGTGCCAGCAGTCAATTAGTAAATCCAGATGAACGAAATAAGATAGAAAATCTTCTACAGCATTTAACACCTTGGCGAAAAGGACCATTTCATATTTATGGTATAAATATTGATTCTGAATGGCGTTCAGATTTTAAATGGAATCGTCTCTTTAAACATATATCTTCACTTAACAATCGCATGGTTCTAGATGTAGGCTGTGGAAACGGTTATTATCTATGGCGTATGATAGGTGCAGGGGCTAAATTCGCCGTCGGCATAGATCCCAGTAAATTATTTTATTTTCAGTTTGAAGCAATTAAAAAGTTAATAGGCCATAAAAAGTCAGTTCATATCTTACCAATTAGGATGGATAAGTTAACTCCACTTGCTGTTTTTGATACTGTTTTTTCAATGGGTATTTTATATCATCGAAGATCTCCTTTAGATCATCTCCAAAATCTCAGAAATCAATTAATTGCTGGAGGAGAATTAATATTAGAAACTCTAGTTTTACCAACTGATATACCTCAGGTGTTATTTCCAGTAGATAGATATGCCAATATGCGTAATGTTTGGTTTATTCCTTCTCCTAACACTATTAAAATATGGTTACATCGGTGTGGATTCAAAAATATTCGGGTGGTAGATTTACAAATTACTAGTGTTAACGAACAACGTCGTACTAAATGGGCTAATATTTACTCTTTATCGGATTTTCTTGATCCCCAAGATGACTCTAAAACTGTGGAGGGGTATCCTGCTCCATTACGTGCTATAATTGTAGCAATAAAATAATTATTATTTAACTTCCTGTATCTTCAACAAATAACATACTTCTAAAATAGTTAAACTTCATGAATCTTCAAAGATTTATTGCTGATCAAATTCATACGGCCATGATATCATCCGGTATACCTAAAGAACATAAAATTCAAGTAATTCCTGCTACTAAATCCCAATTTGGAGATTATCAGGTAAATGTTATATCTCTAGCAAAATCTTTACATAAATTACCAGATGAGATAGCCAACCAAATTGTTTCAAACTTACAGATGACTTTTTTTGCTAAAAAAATAGAGATTTCCAAAATGGGTTATATAAATATTTATTTGAATATTTCCTGGATAGCTAATCTCTTAGATAAGATGCTCTCGTCTTCCCGACTCGGTATTCTACCGGTTAAAAAACCACAAACAGTAGTAATTGATTACTCAGGACCAAATGTAGCAAAAGAAATGCATGTAGGTCATCTTCGTTCAACTATAATTGGAGATGCTACCGTTCGTACCTTATCTTTCTTAGGTCATAATGTTATTCGTGCTAATCATATAGGTGATTGGGGATTACAATTTGGAATGTTAATTGCTTTGTTAAAAAAAAAAAATTATCATTATCATGATGATCTAGATCTACATAATTTAGAATATTTTTATTGTGAAGCTAAACATCATTATGAAACAGATACTATGTTTGCAGAGTTAGCTAGACATTATGTAGTTAAGTTACAACAAGGAAATTCAGAATGTCGAGACTGGTGGCAAAAAATCGTAAATATTACTATATCTGAAAATCAGAATATTTATAATAGACTTAATGTTAGTCTTACTACTCGTGATGTAATGGGTGAAAGCATATATAATAATATGTTACCTAGTATCGTGACCGATCTAAAATCTAAAGGACTAGCGGTAAATAGTAATGGTGCTACGGTAGTTTTTCTTCCTGAATTCAAAAATAAAAATGGAAATTCCATGGGAGTGATTATCCAAAAGAAAGATGGGGGATATTTATACACCACTACGGATATCGCCTGTATAAAATTTCGTTACGAACATTTTAATGCAGATCGAATTATTTACTATATAGATTCTCGTCAGAATCAACACTTAATGCAAGTATGGTCTATAGTGCGTAAAGCTGGGTATGTTCCGTCCACAGTTTCATTAGAACATCACATGTTTGGTATGATGTTAACGAAAGATAAAAAACCTTTTCAAACTAGAAAAGGAAAAATTATTAAATTATCATCTTTATTAGATGAAGCAATATCTAGAGCCTTTGATTTAGTCAAAGCTAAAACTTCTTTTATTTCCTCTGAAGAACAACTAAAAATTGCTAATATTATTGGCATTGGGGCTCTTAAGTATGCAGATTTGTCCAAAAATCGCCTTACTAATTATGTATTTGATTGGGATCAAATGTTATCCTTCGAAGGCAATACTGCTCCCTACATACAATATGCCTACACTCGAGCTCTATCTCTATTTCGAAAAGCTCAAATTCCAGAAGAAAGTTTAACTGATATAAGTATCCATTTTTTTAATAAAGTTGAATTTTTTTTAGGAGTGCGTTTGCTACAATTCGAGGAAACTCTAAATAAGGTGGCGGGGTATGGACTTCCACATCTAATGTGTAATTATCTTTATAATTTAGCAAATTTATTTTCACATTTTTATGAACATTGTCCTATTCTGAACTTATCAGATGAGTCACTCCGAAAAAGTCGATTAAAATTAGTAATTTTATTATTTAGAACTTTACAACAAGGATTAGATACCTTAGGTATTGCAACCATAGATAGAATGTAACTACCTTTTTAATATTTTATATTAAAAATTATTATTAAAATTTTGTGGTGAGGTGTCCGAGAGGATAAAGGAGCATGCCTGGAAAGCATGTATACGTAAATTACGTATCGAGGGTTCGAATCCCTCTCTCACCGTTCTCATTTTTTAGAAATCCTAAACTAGGATACGATCCTACTTATTTAGAGGAAATTACGATATTCATATTGAGATAGATTAAGCTTTTATAAATCTCGGTTTCTTCTTAGAAGGGGGAGAATCTAATAAGCTGACCACTATAATAGCAATACTTGATAATATAAATCCCGGAATAATCTCATATAATCCTAACCAAGAATAGTGCTTCCACACTACTACAGTAGCGGTACCTATAAGCATACCGGCTAGAGCCCCATTACGAGTCATCCGTAACCATCTAACTGATAATAATACTACTGGACCAAAAGATGCTCCTAAACCAGCCCAAGCATAACTTACTAATCCCAATACTCGATTAGTGGGATTCAAAGCAACAATAATAGAAACTGCTGATACTAATAATACCATAAGTCGACCGAACCAGACCATTTCATATTGACTGGCATCTTTTCTGAAAAATGATTTATATATATCTTTGGTTAAAGCACTAGAACATACTAATAACTGACAACTAAGTGTAGACATTACTGCGGATAAAATTGCTGCTAGTATAATGCCAGCAATCCATGGATTAAATATTAACCGTGTTAATTCTATAAATACTCTTTCACTATTTTCTAAAACTTCCGGAGAAAGATCGGGATATTTTTGAAAAAAAGCAATAGCAAAAAAACCAATTGAAATGGCTCCACTTAAGCATAAAATCATCCATACCATGCCTATACGCCGAGCCTTTTTAATAGTAGATTGAGAATTTGCAGCCATAAAACGTGCTAGAATATGAGGTTGTCCGAAGTATCCGAGTCCCCAACTAAGTAATGATATAATAGCTATACTCCTGAGACCATGAATCATATTAAGTTGGTTAATATTTTTAATTGCAATGGTATGGATAGAGGTTAAAATGCCTCCATTCTGTCTTATTAAGATAATGGGAGTTAAAATTAATGCAAACATTATGAGACTAGCTTGGATGGTGGCAGTCCAACTTATAGCTAAAAATCCTCCCATAAAAGTATAAAGAATAGTGGCAGAAGCGGCCAAGAAAAGGGAAATAAAATAATTTATGCCAAAAGTAGTTTCAAAAAGTCGTGCTCCCGCTAATATTCCTGAAGCACAATATATTGTAAAAAATATTAGTATTATTAATGCAGAAGTTAATCGTAATATCTGTTCTTTGTCATCAAAACGATAAGTAAAATAATCGGGTAAAGTAATTGCATTGTTATTATGTTTAGTATGAAAGAGTAATCTTTCCGCTACTAATTTCCAATTAAGATATGCACCTATAGCTAGACCAATAGCTATCCAACTTTCTGATATTCCGGATATTAAAACAGCTCCGGGAAGACCCATTAATAACCATGCACTCATATCAGATGCTCCTGCCGATAAAGCAGTCACTAAAGATCCTAGTTTTCGTCCTCCTAAAATATAGTCTTCAAAATTTTTCGTGGATTTCCATGCTATAAAACCAATAGCAGTAATGATCATAATATAACTTAAAAAAGTTAATAACATTGATCTACTTATGATCATTAATAATCTCCATTATTATTTTTAATTTTATAAGGGACAACATTTGAATCCTAATTAAATTACTTAGTAATTATCTTCATGGATTATTCTTATCTAGGAGGTAATCGATAACTATAAATGAAAATATTTTCTAAATATAAAATTTATAGATTTAAAAGTATTTATTTTTATTACTCTAATTATTGATCCTATCTTTAAAAAAGAATAAAATAATCTTTAATAATTTTATATTAATCCTCATAACCTAATTTATAACGTAAATGCATTACTTAGCAAGTAAAAATTATCTAAGAAGTAGCAATTATTTAATTAATCTATCTAAATATAAATAGATGTTTTTAGTAGAGATTAATGAATGAATATCTTCTCTTATATAGAAGATTCTATGGTAAAATAACTAGACTTAGTTATGATTTAATTGACTAACGATGAGTATATATAATTATATAATGTTTTATAACCAAAAAAGGAAAGAGAGTGGTGGAATCATTTTCACACATTTTAGATCGAATAGGAAAAGATGATACGCTGGAAGAAAAATATTTTCCTTTTAGTAATTTTTCTAGCAAATTACTACCGCATTCCAAGAGTAGAAAAGCAATAACTGATGCCTGGAGAATACCAGAAACTCAAGCTATTCCTATATTACTTGACCAAGCACGTCTTAATTCAGAACTTAAAAAGAAAATTAAACAATTAGCTTATATATTAGTAGAAAATGTACGTGAGCAACATAATAAATCGGGACAAAAAAATTCTATTCAACAGTTATTACAAGAATACTCCCTTTCTTCCGAAGAAGGAGTAGCACTAATGTGCCTAGCCGAAGCTCTTCTGCGCATCCCTGACTCATATACACGTAATGCTCTTATCAGAGATAAGATTACTAAAGGTCAATGGAAATTACATCTCGGTGACAGTTCTTCCTTATTTGTCAATGCTGCTACTTGGGGTTTATTACTAACGGGTAAGTTACTAGAGAAAGAGAACATTAGGGATAATAAATTATTATCTTTGTTACATACTATTTTACGTAAATGTAGTGAACCTATGATTAGAAAAATTATAGATTTTTCTATCCGATTGATTGGAAAACAATTTGTGATAGGAGAAACTATCTCGAAAGCACTCTCGTATTCAAGAGATCTAGAATCGAAAGGATTTAGATATTCGTACGATATGTTGGGAGAAGCAGCTCTTACATCTCAAGATGCTCAATCATATTTTTTTGCTTATCAAGAAGCAATTCAAAAAATTGGGATTTTCTCTAATAAGAGAGGAATTTATGAAGGACCAGGTATTTCAATTAAACTATCTGCATTACATCCAAGATATAATTATAGACAACGTGAACGCGTTATGCAGGAACTATATCCATTATTAAAATCTTTAATGTTATTGGCTAAACAATATGATATAGGTATTAATATTGATGCCGAAGAATCAGATCGATTAGAATTATCAGTTGAGTTGTTAGAAAAACTATGTTTTGAGCCAGAATTAGCACAGTGGAATGGAATTGGTTTTGTAATTCAATCATATCAAAAGAGATGTCCATTTGTCATTGATCATATCATTGATTTAGCTCATCGTAGTAATCACCGTCTGATGATACGTTTAGTAAAAGGTGCTTATTGGGATAGTGAAATCAAATGGAGTCAGATAGAAGGCTATGAAGATTACCCAGTCTATACTCGTAAAGCTTATACTGATATTTCCTATATAGGATGTGCGCGTAAATTATTAGCGGTGCCCAAGTTTATTTACCCCCAATTTGCGACTCATAATGTACAGACTATGGCAACAATTTATCATTTAGCAGGGGCGAACTACTATCCTGGACAATATGAATTTCAAGGTTTGCATGGAATGTGTGAAAAATTATATGATCCAGTAGTAGGAAAAATTTTCCAAGGGGGATTAAATATTCCATGTAGAATATATGCCCCGGTAGGTAGTTATGAAAAGTTACTTGCGTATTTAGTAAGACGTTTATTAGAAAACGGAGCTAATACTTCCTTTGTCAATAAGTTAGCAAATCGATCAGTTTCAATTAACCAATTAATAGATGATCCTGTTGATATAGTAGAAAAAATATCACGAACCGAAGGAAGACTAGGTGCGTCACATCCTAGAATACCACTTCCTAGATATTTGTACGGAAAAAATCGTATTAATTCCAGAGGATTAGATTTAAATAATCAACACCAGTTAGAAAGCTTAGGAGATCACTTATTCTCTCTGGGACGCATTAGCTGGTATGCCGAACCTCTGCTACATGCAGTATCATATTTAACGGAGAATAAAAAAGAAGATCGTATTATTCTCAATCCGGCTAATATTACTGACATTGTAGGATATGTACGGGAAGCTAATGAAGATGAAGTAAATTTAGCACTAACAGAAGCTGAACAATCATGGCATACATGGTGGAGTACAAATTCTGTTGAAAAAAGAGCGTCTATATTAGAGGATGCAGCTAATATCATGGAAAAGCAAATTCCGTTATTGATAAGTATTCTTATTCGAGAAGCAGGTAAAACTTTCAGTAATGCTATTGCAGAAGTACGAGAAGGGGTAGATTTTCTTCGTTATTATTCTAGTCAGATACGTAATAAATTTGATAATTTGTATATTCCCCTTGGAATAGTAGTTTGTATTAGTCCATGGAACTTTCCATTAGCTATTTTTACTGGTCAAATTGCTGCGGCTTTAGCGGTCGGTAATAGTGTATTAGCAAAACCCGCCGAACAAACACCTTTAATTGCAGCTCAAGTAGTCAAGATTCTGTATCAAGCTGGAGTACCAAAAAATGTGTTACAACTTATAATTGGAAAAGGTAGTAAAGTAGGTTCTTATTTAATTAGAGATAGTAGAGTACGAGGTATTATGTTTACTGGATCTACAGTAGTGGCCACTTCGATACAAAAAATAATTGCCGGTCGAGTTGATACATATAATAGACCCATCCCGTTAATAGCGGAAACAGGTGGAATTAATGCTATGATTGTGGATTCTTCGGCGCTGACCGAACAAGTGGTATTAGATATCATTCATTCTGCTTTTGATAGTGCGGGGCAAAGGTGTTCAGCATTACGTTTACTTTGTATTCAAGAAGACGTAGCTGAGTATACCATAAATATGCTTCAAGGTGCAATGAGAGAATACCTCATAGGATCTCCTGATCAGCTTGAAACTGATATTGGTCCCGTAATAACTAGAACCGCTAAAAATAATATTGAATCTTATATTAATAGCATGCGCTCTAGAAAATATAAAATTTTCCAGACTTCTTTAGGAAAAAGTTCAGAGGGCAATACAAATTTGGGTCATTTTATACCTCCTACCTTGATCGAAATTAATAGTATAAATGAATTAAACTCAGAAATTTTTGGTCCTGTATTACATATAATACGTTTTAATCGTTATAGCCTACCTAATATTATAAGTAGTATAAATGATACTGGCTATGGTTTGACTCTAGGTCTACATACACGTATTGATGATACTATTACTAAAGTTATTGCACATGCAAATATTGGAAATTTATATATTAACCGTAATATGGTAGGAGCGGTAGTTGGAGTCCAACCATTTGGAGGAGAAGGACTTTCAGGTACTGGACCCAAGGCCGGAGGACCTTTATATTTATATCGTCTTCTTTCTACTTATCCTGAAGATGCTGTATCTTTACAAATAGCAGATTATGAGAAACAACATTCCTCTTTGATTAAGAGGAAAAAGTCACATTTACTTTATTCACAGGAAATTTTTAAGTCCTGGATCACTACTAATGTTAGCTCTTTAGCTAAAATTTATCAAAAGTTTGAAAAATTATCTCAATGTGGAACGACTTTGTTACTCCAAGGACCTACTGGAGAGGAGAATATATACTCTCTATTACCTCGTAAAGGAATATTATGTTTATCCTCCAATAAACAGGATATATTTATTCAATTAGCGGCCGTTACTAGTACTGGAGGGAGAGTGGTGTGGTTTCAAGATGAAATTCATCAGAGAATATATCAAGCTCTTCCTAAAGAAGTAAAAAATATAATTAATTTTACTAAAAATATTTTTAGCCCCATTATTCAATTTGATACAGTACTTTATCATGGAGATCTTAAACAAATGTGTGAAGTTTGTGTAAAAATCTCGAGGATAAATCAACAGATAATTCCAGTCTATGGATATGCTAGTGGTGATAGTCATATTTTGTTAGAAAGATTACTATTAGAACGATCTGTCAGTATTAATACTACCGCAGCAGGTGGTAATGCGCATTTAATTACTATTAATGATCCATTAGATACATTTATTCAGTAAAATAATCTACTCTACTAGAGTAACATATATGAATTTACTATCGAAAAAAAAATTTTTGATAACCGGAGTAGCTAACAATCGTTCTATTGCTTTTGGGATAGCTCGTTCTCTACAGAAGTATGGGGCCGAATTAGCTTTTACTTATCAAACTAACCAATTAAAAAACAGAGTAAAAAAAATAGCGAATCAATTTAAATCAAACATTGTCCTACCATGTGATGTAACCCAAGATTCTCATATAAAAGATCTTTTTTCTGAGTTATCAACAATATGGCCCAAATTTGATGGTTTAGTACATTCTATTTGTTATGCACCTTCTACTCAATTTAGTGGTAATTATATAGATTGTATAACACGAGAAAGTTTTCACATAGCTCATGAAATTAGTTCTTATAGTTTTGTAGCTTTAGCTCAAGCTTGTCGGCATATGCTTAATAAAACTGCAGCTCTTATAACTATTTCTTATGTAGGTGCAGAACGTACTGTTACCCATTACAATGTTATGGGAGTAGCAAAAGCATCATTAGAGGCTAATGTCCGTTATATGGCCCACTCTTTTGGTCAATTAGGAGTGCGTGTAAATGCTATTTCTGCAGGTCCAATTTTAACGCTAGCATCTTCTGTAATTAAGAACTTCCGAAAGCTGAAAACTTATCATGAAACAGTATCTCCTCTTCGATCAGGAGAAGTTAGTATAGAAGAGATCGGAAACGCTGCTGTTTTTCTATGTTCCCATTTATCCGCGGGAATAACGGGAGAAATTTTGCATGTAGATAGAGGTTTTAGTATAACAGCTATCAATATTAATAATACCTTCCATAATAAAAGTAAAAAATATCAAAATTCATTATGATTTTAAAATAGAATGGGCATGTTACTTCTAGTAGATAATCAGAAATTTTACTTCTCCTTCATCATTCTTCATTGCTCAAGCCCTGCAAAAATAACGAAATAGGATAAAAAAATTAAAAAGAGATTAATTATCTTAATAAATTTAAATTTCATTTCATATAATGAAACAAGATTAAAAAATTATGATTAATAATATTATTATTACTAGCTAATAGGATATTAAAATAATTAAATGAGATTAGAAAAAAATTTAAAAAATTAGATTGTTTTGCACTCCTAGAAGACTAATTGTAATCATAATGACTTAAATATATTCCATATTTTCCGGAATAAATTTTTATATTATTTATAGATATCCCCCGAAGAGTAAATATATATTTACTACCCATGATTGGGTAGTATATGACTTACAATGGTAAATATAATTAAGATAAATAACTTATATCTTCTGGAATAAACTATGATTTTTTCTCCTCTGAAAAGAATCTCTTAATAAAGCAGATAAAAGGGTACTAAAATATAAAATTTTATAAAAATATAAACCTTATATCTTTTTTTTTAAAAATAAATTATTAATCTGAATTGTAATGTCATCTTGCAAGAGGCCAAATACACGCTTTATACTTTATAAGTTATTTTAATAATATTGATTAATTGATTTTCTTATTTACATATATTACATAAATATTTTTAAAAAAAAATTATAGACTGTATTCTGACATATCAAAGGGCCAGTAATTTTAGTATAGATTAAATTATGACTGATAAGCTCGGGACCGATGAATAATCAGTAACTAAATAAATATAATTTTTTACATTTTTATCTCCGCAGATAGGTAATTTTATTATGCATTAAAAACTAACAGCTCTCTAATCTAATTATGATGAAGTATCATATTATCATTAATAATGATCCTAGTCTTACATCCTCCTCTGTAGAAATTCCTTAATCTTTATTGCTTATGTGAAGTGATAATAAATTGGGAGGTGAGGATAAAGAAGATGATTAGAAATGTCTAAAGAAATTTCCTTAAATTCTGTTTGGATATACCATCTTTTCCGGTCTTATTAAAGAATCGAAATCAAGTGCAGTGAGATATCCTAATTGCACCGCAGATTCTTTTAAGGTTAAATTTTCTCGGTGAGCTTTAGTGGCAATTTCTGCTGCTTTATCATAACCTATGTATGGCGTAAGAGCAGTAACTAACATCAAAGATTCGTTCAATAAGAGGTTAATTTTTTTTAAATTAGGTTTAATTCCTCTGATACAATTTATGTTAAAACTAGCTATGCCATCACTTAATAAACGCACTGATTGAAGAAAATTATAAATTATCATTGGTCTATAAACATTTAATTCTAGCTGTCCGCAAGATCCTCCTATACTTAAAGCTACATCGTTACCCATAACTTGACAACATAACATAGTTAGCGCTTCACATTGTGTAGGATTAATTTTACCTGGCATTATAGAACTACCGGGTTCGTTTTCCGGAATTAAGAGCTCCCCAATACCACATCGAGGACCAGAGGATAACAAACGTATATCATTAGCAATCTTCATTAATGAAACTGATATTCCTTTTAATACCCCATGTGCATGTACTAGTGCATCACATGTAGCTAAAGCTTCAAATTTATTTTCAGCGGTAATAAATGGTTGTTTTGTTAAATAAGATATTTTGCTGGCTACACGTTCCGCATATTCACAATGAGTATTAATTCCTGTTCCTACTGCACTCCCGCCTAAAGCTAATTTACTAAGAGGTAGTAAAATATTTTCTAGAGATTTCTGATGATTATTTATCATCGCCTCCCATCCAGATATTTCTTGTCCTAAAGTAATAGGAGTAGCATCCTGTAAATGAGTACGACCAATTTTAATAATATTATTATTTTTTTTAGCTTTATCATTCAAAGTTTGATGTAATAATTTTACCTGAGGAATTAAGTGATTACGTATAGCTATATACGCTGATATATGCATAGCTGTAGGAAATACATCATTTGAACTTTGACTTTTATTTACATCATCATTAGGATGTACTAAACATTTTAGGCCTCGTTGTCCTCCTAAAATTTCGCTAGCTCGATTAGCTAAGACTTCATTCATATTCATATTCGACTGTGTTCCCGAACCCGTTTGCCAAATAACTAATGGAAATTCATTTGGATGTTTATTTGCTAAAACTTCATCAGCGGCCATTATAATGGCTTTAGCACAATCAGGGGAAAGTAAATCTAAATCTCTATTAACTTCAGCTGTAGCTTTTTTAATTATCGCTAAAGCCTTTATTAACTCATCAGGCATAATTTCTCGCGAAATAGAGAAATATTTAAGTGATCGTTGTGTTTGAGCACCCCATAATTTACTAGAAGGTACATTGATCGTACCTAGGGAATCTTTTTCACATCGATAATGAATCATAACATAAAATCTCCTTTGTCCCCAAAATTATCTATTAATCCTATTTATCTTCTAATTAGTTAGAACTAACTAATCTTATAATAAAGAAAAAAAGTTATCAAAAAGAAAACATAAATTTTTATTTAGTGATAAAAAAATTATCCAAAGTTATAATTAATTCCCTCTTGGGAAAATGACTCCAAATTCCATTCTGCTTAAGACGATCACTATTATTAGCCGACATTCCTCGCAAAAAAAGATAATATACTCCTCCAAAATTTTTATTATAATTATAATGTGGTAATCGATCTCTTAAATAACGGTGTAATGCTAAGGTATATAAATGTGAACGCCATTCATAATGATTAGCAGTAATGATGGATTTAAGAATATCGGAAGTATAAAAGGATTGATCTTTTCCTAACCAATGAGTTTTATAATCAATAAGATAATATTTATCTTTCCATTTAACAATTAAATCAATAAGACCTGTTAACATACCATGAAATGGCTGAAAATAAAGTGTTGGACTACAAGCAGATAAAGGATCAGAAAACTGTATTAACTGATTTAGTTGCTGAAGTTTCAGGAGAGAGTCTATTTTTAATGAAAATTTCCATGAAATTTGCTTATTTTGAGGGATAATTTTACTTAGGCTAAATTGGTCTTCCTGCACTAACGAAAAATTTAAAATATCATTTATCCATTTTGTGAGAAATGGAGTCCATCCTATATCTATGCCATGATTATCGAGATGTTTTTGAAAGATTAATTTATGAGGAATTTGAGTAAAGTCTAGTTGTTCTAATAAGCTATGCAGAAAAATATTAGATTTAATACCTCTAGGAAAAGTATGAGGAGATTTAATTATAGGTAATTCGACATTATTATCATCGGTGTCATTCACTTCAATATGTACTTCATTTTCAATATGAGGAAATAATTCCTCTTCTAGAGAATGATGACAAGAAGGCACATTATTCACATGCCAGTCAGTATTCAAATTTTTCTTTATAATTACTGAGGGTTGAAATTTGGATAATCTCTGATCTGAACCAAAAGTAGTGCTTGACGGAGTATCTATATTTTCTGCATATACTACTTCAATATTTTCATTTTGAATGTTATTTAAGATCTGTCTTAAACATTGTGCATCTTTCGGTTGTCCGCGTTGTAATAAGTATCCAAGAGCGCTGTGATGTAAATCAGTATTTCCCTCTTCTCTTTTTCTTCGAGTGCCCTTTATCAGGGGCGCTATACCTATACTACAATGCCAAATAGAACGAGTTAAAGCTACGTAGAGTAATCGTAAATCTTCTGCAAGACGTTCTTCGTAGGATAACCGCATACTTTCTTCTTCATTACGTAAATCCAAAATTTTATCAAAAGTTAGTCGATCATGATATATACTGTGATTTTTCTGACGAAAATAAGCCATAAAAGGAAGCCATACTACTGGATATTGTAATCCTTTAGATTTATGGATTGAAACAATCTTGATAAGATCATGATCATTTTCAATAGATCTTCTTCCCGCAAATGGAATAATTTTATTTTTTGATTTATTTATTTGTTGTTCTAACCAATGGACTAATGCATATTCGCTATCTAGATTAGAAGATATTTCTTGTAAAACTTCAATAATATGAAAATAATTATTCAGCATGGTTTTATACTCAGTTGAAGAGAATAAGAATTGCTGAGAAATTAAAGATGAATGAACCATATCTCGAAACATTGACAATATACCATATTGTATCCATATTCTTTTATAACGATTGAATTTGTTCAAATATTCTTTCCAAAGAAGATTATTCTGATTAATGATTTTTTGAAGATTGATGATATCTAAATTAAAAATTCTTGTTGATAATGCTGCATATAACCATTTTGATTGTTCAGGAATTAATACCGCTTTAAGTATGACTAGTATTTCATAAGTTTCCAGGGAAATATCAAGATTATTTTCACTAGAAAGATAGATTGAATCTATTTTCAAATAAGAGAGAGCATTCTGCATAATTACAGCTTCATTGCGATTACGTACTAAAATAACTAAGTCGGAAGCTTTAAAATTTCGAGTTTTATTGCTTTCTATCAGCTGAACCTGGTTATTTTTACTGGCCCTTATCCACTTAAGAATATCTGAAGCACAATAACGAGCCATAAAGTACTGATATTCACTGATATTGACCGATAATCCAGGTTGTAAACAAAAACGTAAGGATACTTGTTTTTGTTGGTTAACCATTATCCGCAATGGATAATTATTATCGGATGATTGAACAGGAATAAAAGGAATATTTGGTAATAAAAATGGATTGTCTATTTGAGAAAATAGTTGGTTAATACCCTTTACTAAAGTAGATGAAGATCTCCAATTAATGTTAAGGTTATAACGTTTAGTGATAGAATTTACCGATTGTATATACGTAAAGACATCTGCACCTCGAAAAGAATAAATTGCCTGTTTTGGATCTCCAATAAGTATTAGTGCCTTATCAGAATGATTATTATACACAGTATTAAAAATTCGATATTGTTTGTAGTCAGTATCCTGAAATTCATCAATTAATGCTACGGAGTAATGATCTCGAATCTCTTTAGCTAAAGAGTCACCATTCTCTTGATGAAGGGCATCATCTAAAAAGTAAAGTAAATCATCAAAGGTTAAAACACATCGGCGATTTTTTGTTCTTGTTATATCTGAGGGCAATTCTTCGAAAGCCTTACCTATAATCCATTCTCGTAATGAAATTGTATTTAATAAAAATTTTTCTATAAGATCAAAAATTAAATGTTTCGAAGAAATGAGATCGATATTATTTTCATATAATACTTGTTTTCTTAGAAGAAAAATTTCTTTTGGAAAAGAGCAATTATATGTATTTTGTTGTGCCCATTTGTAGATTTTATGAAACAAGATAGAAAAATTAGAATTTTTACGATGCATGACTATAGGACAATGAGATTGATATTGATGAATATCTGGTAATAACAAAAGCAATTGATTTTTAATCAAGCCTATTTGGGATAGGATTTTATGATACTCTTCGGTTAAACTGGGAGCTAAGATTAATTTTGGTTTTAATATAGGGAGATCTGGCGTAAATAAGGGTAATAAGGTATGAAGTAATTGGGCTGGACCAGACCATTCCTTCGATAATTCCTTCGCTATTCTAAGAGGAAGGCATGAACAATGACGATGCCAAAACTCCATAATAGCTTCTTGTATCAAAGAATCATTTTCTAGGAACTGATTTATTTCCCAGTTTCCTCCGGGGTGGACTCCATTGAGATATAACATACGTTGACAAAAACTATGTATGGTATAAATGGCTCCTGTAGTTTCTATATGCAATTCTGCAATTAATAGTAATGCGGTAGCTTGTTCCAAATCCTCTATTTGAGATAATATCCCCATTAGATCTGGATTGTCACTTTTTTGCCAGACGCAAGCTAGCCGAAGATCATGAATATTTTTACGAATTATATTTTTTAATTCTAAGGTTGCTGATTCAGTAAAAGTTACTACGAGAATTTCTTGTACTGTAAGGGGAGTACTTTTATGTCCTGGTTGACGTAATCCTAATAATAAACGTAAATAAAGGATACTAATATTATATGTTTTTCCTGTGCCCGCAGAAGCTTCAATGAGAATTGTGCCATATAACGATAATGTTAAAGGATTGAGAATTTTATTATTAATCACAGTAAGTACTTACTTGTTAAAGGAGAACTGTATATAATTATTGTTTTTTCACTAATAATATATTATAGATAAGTATCTTATTGAGTCTTATAAAAGAATATTTTAATAAAAATGAGATTTATAAGATTTAAAATTTTTTCACTACTCTATAAACAGAGTGAACAATAAATAATTTTTAGAGGACAATCAAAGTATGAGTTATTCTCTCCCAAGGCTTCCTTATTCTTATGATGCCCTAGAGCCTTATATAGATAAACTGACCATGGAAATTCACCATACTAAGCATCATCAAAATTATATTACTAATACTAATACAGTACTCCATAATTTACCTAATAAATATTCTCTTATGTCAATCAATGATCTCATTATGCATTTAGATAATATTCCTGAAGATAAAAGAACATTTTTACGTAATAACGCCGGAGGACATGCAAATCATTGTTTTTTCTGGAAAATTCTTAAGAAAGGCACTCTTTTACAAGGACATTTAAAATTAGTTATAGAACAAAATTTTGGTACAGTAATAGCATTTAAAGAGTTATTCGAAAATATTGCTTTAGCACATTTTGGCTCGGGATGGGTATGGTTAATAAAAAAAGGAGAAAAACTATCAGTAGTATCAACATCAAATCAGGATAATCCATTAATGGAAAAAAATATTATAGAAAGTCGTGGGGTTCCTATTATTGGATTAGATCTATGGGAACATGCTTATTATTTGAAATATCAGAATAAACGGTTAGATTATATTCGTGCATTTTGGAATATAGTAAACTGGGATGAAGCAACATCAACATATCATTCACTAATTTCATAGTTGATCTTAGGGAGTTATTTTTTATCTTCATATTAGCATGAGAAGAGCGGTAGATAATATTAAAAATAATTTAATTTTTTATTTTTCCAATGAACACACATTATATTAAAATAAATATTTTTTCTCTTATTTATGATATTTCCTTAAAGGAATATCTAATATGAAAACCTTAGGAGAATTTATTGTTGAAAAACAATTCTCTTCGCCATACTGTAGTGAATTACTTGCTCTTATATCTGCTATTAAATTAAGTGCAAAAATTATTAATAGAGATATTAATAAAGCAGGCTTAGTAGATATTAGTGAAGTCACAGGAATGAAAAATATTCATGGAGAAACTCAAATAAAATTAGATCTATTTGCTAATGAAAAACTTAAAACCGCTCTAGTTAAAAGAGCAGGTGGTAATGTAGCAGGAGTAGCCTCCGAAGAAGATGAAGAATTTGTAATTTTTAACGGGCGAGAAAATGGTAAATATATAGTACTTTTAGATCCTTTGGATGGCTCCTCTAACATTGATGTTAATATATCGGTAGGAACTATTTTTTCTATTTATCATCGACTTACTTCCCCCGGATTACCGGTAATAAAGAAGGATTTTTTACAACCCGGTACTGACCAAGTAGCGGCAGGTTATGTAGTATATGGTTCATCAACTATGATGGTATTAACCACTGGAAATGGCGTTCATGCTTTTACTTACGATCCTTCAGTAGGTGTGTTCTTTTTAAGTAAGGAAGATATAAAATTTCCGGAAGAAAGCTTCATATATTCCATTAATGAAGGCAATTATCTAAATTTTCCGTTGGGAGTAAAAAAATATCTACATTATTGTAAAGAGATAGATCCGGTCACTAAACGACCTTACACTGCACGTTATATTGGTTCATTAGTAGCAGATTTTCATCGTAATCTCTTAAAAGGAGGTATTTATATTTATCCGAGTACCAATGGATTTCCTAATGGAAAACTCAGATTACTTTATGAATGTAATCCTATTGCTCTATTAGCAGAGCAGGCAGGTGGAAAAGCCAGTGATGGAAAAAATAGAATTTTAGATTTAAAACCTACCATGCTTCATCAACGGAGTCCGTTATTGGTAGGGAATACTAAAATGGTAGAAGATCTTGAAGACTTTATACGGAGATACTCTTTTTTATAAAACAAATTTTTATTTTTATATTGACTGAGAAGTTACAAAGTTTTTAGAATTAGAATTATGATCTTTCAGAGAGAAGAAAAATATCTCTAACATAATCCATATTACTTTTTCACTGTCTAATTAATATTTTTATTATATTGACAAATATCATTCTTAAATTTTTGATCGAAATATATATTTTATCTTCTCAAATAAAAAAAAAGAAAAAATCGTAGATTCTCTTAGAAGATTCACTTTTATCGTCACCCTAAAAATTATTATCCCTAGGGTTGCTAAAATATAAATTGAAAGAGTAGTAATTATCTAAATTTTACTTAGTTCGATTTCACTGATCAGGTAGGCATGTAAGATGTATGGATAATATTAGATCATTTTACTGAATTAAATATTCTTACTTAGAATACATTTTATACTCGCTTCTCATTAGATAAGATTAATCTGGGTCCTAATATGACTGTTATTATTAATGCTGCGAGACAGACAATGATGATAATCATAATATATTTAGAAGTTGGAGAACATCTTTTTTATATAAATTACTTTAAAAGTATATTAATAGATAAAGATAATTTTTTGAAGGAGATTAAAGTTTGCAGGAAGTAAAGGTTATATTTTAATATCACTTAATTCTAATTTATATACCGCGAAGCGGGATAATATAAGTAATTGACGCGATACATATCATTCCTCCAAGAAAGATCTTCTCTAGGATCTAATTCAGAAAAACGCATCTTACTAGCTATATAAGTAGCTTTTTAAAAAGATATTCCTACTTCTAATTTTCCAAATATGAAAGATAGAGAACCGGAAAGTATTCCACAAAAACGAATCAGTTTATCACCCGCATTAATCAAATTTTGTAAATTTTCTATAACCGGTAAACCAGCTCCTACATTAGTATCATAATAAAATCGTCGATTGTTTTAAGCAAATTCGTCGGCTAAGTTTATAGTATTTATAAGAACCAGAATTTGCCTCCTTATTAGAGGGTACGATATAAAATCCATGATTAATAAAATTTACGTATTGATTAGTAATCTTCTGACTAGAAGTACAATCTATAAGAACCGTGTTAATAATAGCAGCGTCTTTAACTAAGTTAAAGAGTATATCTAATTTAAAGTCATCTTGACATTGGTTCCAGAAATTTTTCCATTTTTTTTTAAATTTATTACTTCTGGTTTTAATAATATTTTCTTAGAGTTAGCAATACTATAAACTCTTAAATCAATTTTTTGTTCCTAAGAAATAATAATTGTTGTTGCTCTATTTGATTGAGGAGAATACTACCAATGCCTCCTATCCCAATGATTACAGTATTAATGACTTGAAAATTATTATTAAATAACATTTGATGAACTACTTTTAGTCCTACAATAGCTTGAACGTTTTTGACTACTACCGAAATAGATCTTTCGGATGAACCTTGGGAGAGAGCAATAATATTAATATTTGCATGTAATAAAGTACTAAAAATTTTGCATGCTCTTCCGTAAGTAGTACGCATCCTATCTCCAAGCACTGTAATAATAGCTAGATATTTCATGATTTTAATCTGATCGATACAACCCTATTTGAATTCTAAAAAAAGGTTTGTTCTAATATTCTTCGAGCTCTTATCTGTTCATGTTGAGTAATGCAGAAGCTAATACTGTATTCAGAAAAATATTGTGTTTGTTATTAACACCACAGAAATTTGCGCCTGTGACATCACTTGCAAAATTCGAGCAGGAATTTTTCCCATACCATACCGTCTGTAATGCCTGGACCATAAATATTCAACATAGCCATATTATTTAGTTGAGTCATACCTTTAATTTTATGATTTCTGACATTATTGCTAATAATTGTGCCGGATGCTTGAGGATTACTAGTTTTTTTAATAATACAAGGAATTTTAAACTGAGCAATAGGTTTAATGTTTCTAGGATGAAAAACTTGTGCTTCAAAAGAAGATAATTCCATAGCTTCCTGTTACGATAGATATTGCAGTTGTTACGCATCATTAAGGTGGTGGATCAATAGTGTAAATTCCATCTACATCGATCCATATTTCACAACAGTGTGCATGGAGACATGCGACGAGTACAGACGCAGAATAATTCGAACCATTAATAGCCCTTAAAATATTTCAGTATCTTTTATTTGTTTTCTTATAAAGATTAATTCACACTTTGCGTAAGCATTCTGTCCTTAAGTGAATAAAGATAAGTATTTTTTAACCTATGTTAATTCCAGATGTAATTATTAAGAAATAAGGCTTGTACTAAAAATAGTAGTAATAATTACTCATAAAATAATATATAGTTCATGATGGCAAACAAGCTATTAATAGCTATTAAAAAACTAAGAAAGGATGAAGAGTGTTTGATGCTTCTTTTCTATATATAAGAAGAACAGTAATGACGAATTAAGATGAAAATGTAATATCTATTTAAGATAAATTATTATTGATAACTAAATTTCTTACCAGAATAGATAATTTTATCTACTATTAGTTATTTTAAACATTAAACTTCAGCGAAGTTTTTATAAAATTAATATCAACATAATAGAAAAATATATTCTATATAATTTTACTATTCTCTAGGGAGTTAATTATTGCTTAAAGACATATCACAGGCTTGGGTAATCCGGCAATTTTAGCTGCTTGTCTTGCCGGCCCTTGAGGAAATAAACGAAAAAGATAACGACTATTACCCTTATCTTTGCCAAATTTACGCGAGATAGCTTTAACTAAAATATATACAGTAGGAACTGTATTAAAATTCATATAAAAAGTTCGTACAAGATGCACCACTTCCCAATGTTCATCACTCAGATCAATACCTTCTTCTAAGGCTATGAATTTTGCTACTGACTCATTCCACTCATCACAATTTTTTAAAAATCCCTCGTTATCACGAGCTAAATTCTTAGATGTTAAAATCACTTTTTTCTTTCCTATTTAAATATATTATTTTACAAATTTAGATCATATGTTATGTTCAGGCTTATTATGTTTTTAGGAGGAGTGGCCGAGTGGCTGAAGGCACCGGTCTTGAAAACCGGCAATGGGCAACCGTTCGAGAGTTCGAATCTCTCCTCCTCCGCCAGGTTGTTATACTAACTAGCATTTTTAATCCATTACTTCTTCTCCGCTGACGAAATCCATTTAACTAACTGAAAGAGCGGAAGTTAATTCAGTAGTTAATTTTTTTTGAGTTTTGAATATATTGCTACTATTCTTATAATAGTTATAATTTCCTAATAAAGGATAAAACTATATGTCAAATGATACAACATTTTTCAAAATGCGAAAAGAACTTCACCATCTGTTAAATTCTCTCGAAGAAATGATAAATAATTCTGATAATAACACTCCTAATGAAATTGATACTTGGTGTAAAAAAGCACGATTGATATTAGATGAAGCTAAACAATCTTTAGGAGAATCACAAAAACATATTTGGCAACAGGCACGTGGAGTGGCTCATTTAGCTAATGATTATTTGCGCGAAAATCCGTGGGCAGGACTAAGTATTGGTGCTGCTGTAGGTCTAATATTAGGTATGATTTTAATGCGTCGATGAAATTATGAAAAACTATCAAAAAATAAATTGTCACAAAGTAGGATTAGTGAAGATTGTTCCACGTGTTCTACGCACTCTGGTGGAGCTCATAGAAACTCGTATATTTTTAATAATATCTGAGTTGCAAGAAAGTAAAAGGCAAATTTTTCATTTATTAATGCTAATAGGATTAACTCTATTTTTTCTCTCTTTTAGTTTAATTAGTTTATTTTTTATTTTTATATCATTGATAGATCCAATAAATCGATTAGTACTAATGATATTTACTACGAGCTTATTATTCTTAATTTCCCTGCTTTCTTGTTGGTTAACTTTTTATAAAATAAAAAAAATGCAGTTGTTATATTGGACTTATAAAGAATTAAAAAAAGATAGTAAATTCATTGAGGAATAATAAAATATGAATCTATATGATGATAAAAACCATAATAATCAATTATTATGTACTATCCAACAACAACGAATAAAATTATCTAGTGAGTGTAATGAGTTAATTACGGCTTGTAAAAAATATGAACATTTATTATATCAGCTATTAAAAATACGCTACACACTTATTATTCTTAGTAGTATGATAACAATTTTTTTAGTTCGTCATCCTCGGTTATTAATACGTTTATCGAAAAAATCTTTTGCTATCTGGAAGATATATAAAACTATGCGAAATTTCTTAATGAAGAAATAAAAAGTTTCCAATATTACGATGCTACTTGATAGCAAGTAGCATCGTTGCGATTAGCAAACTCATAAAAAATTAAAAAAAAGAATAAATATGTGGGGCAAACTATATATTACTCCCACTCCTATAGGAAATTTAGGAGATATAACTCATCGTGCAGTGTCAGTATTGAAACAAGTTGATCTTATTGCTGCTGAAAATATACAACATACTAAATTTTTAGTAAATTTTTACCATATAAAGACCCAAATATTTTTACTCCATAATTATAACGAACGTCAAAAATGTTCAGCTCTTATAAGAAAACTGCAGGAAGGAAAAAGTATTGCGTTAGTTTCCAATGCCGGTACACCCCTCATTAATGATCCTGGATATAATTTAGTACGTGGGTGTCGAGAACAAGGAATTCAGATAGTATCCTTACCCGGTGCTTGTGCTGCTATTACTGCCCTAATTGCTTCTGGATTACCTACTAATCGATTTTGTTACGAAGGTTTTTTACCTTCTCGCCAATCCGCACGCGTTCAGTATTTGCAGACATTAATTCATGAAAGTCGAACAATAATTTTTTATGAATCTCCTCACCGGATAATTGACACTATGCAAGATATTAATCTTATTTTTGGCAGTCACCGTACGGTGGTAATAGCACGAGAAATCACGAAAACTTGGGAATCTATTTATAGATCTACAGCAGGTAATTTAGTTCAGGAAATGAAAAAAAATAATCTGTGTTATAAAGGTGAAATAGTAATTATCGTTGATGGTTTTAAAGATTCTCAAAATAACAATTTACATATTTTGCAGAAAGCTTTACAAACATTACGATTACTACAGAACGAAAGTAATCTTAACTCTAGAAACGCAGTGTCAATTACATCTAAGATTTATGGTATAAGTAAAAGTAAACTCTATCGTTATGCTTTAAAATAAAATAATATCTAATAAAAGCTGACTAGACAGTCGCTGCTGGATCTTTTAATTAATAAGAGAGAAAGGAGAGGAAAGTCCGGGCTCCATAGGGTAGGGTGCCAGGTAATTCCTGGGAGGTAAAAAATACCGACGACAAGTGCAACAGAAAGTAAACCGCCCAAAAAGTTTTGAATTTTATTCAGAACTAAAAAGAGGTAAGGGTGAAAAGGTGTGGTAAGAGCACACCGCATCAACTGGTAACAGCTGATGGCTAGGTAAACTCCACCTGGAGCAAGGCCAAATTAAGTTAGTGTATCCCGCACAAAAACTAGGTAGGCTGCTGGAGTCATTAAGTGATTATTGACCTAGATGAATGACTGTCCAAGACTAAACCCGGCTTACAGGTCAGCTTTATTTGTAATAAGTTTGCTTTTTATATGAAAAAGCAAAAAAACATTAGGATAATGGTACGATCAATATTAGTAATGGCGTTTTTATGGTCAGGATAAATTTCTAGAATTTTTCTACTCTTTTAGGACAAAATTAAAAAATAAAATTTTATTATTTCTTTTTCTGACCCGTCCACTAACGAAATCTAAATGAACTTATGTTTTTTCTGTCCATAACTTTGAGATTTTTAGATGAAGAATGACAACTAGTAATAATATTTATATTACGTATTATCCTAATTTTTATATTTATTCAGAGTCAATTTAATTTTTTTCAATTATTCATCTTTTCACAAATTAAATTTTTAAAATATTGTCTGAAAATACCATTTTTTGATCATCCAGTATTGGATGAAGTTTTTATAACTTATCATAATGTGATCGAAGAAATTTTACTACTCCTTCCGGGTTAGGACTCATGCCTGGTTGTCCTATCGTCCACTGTGCTGGACATACTTCACCATGCTCTTCATGGTAAGTCAGTGCATCACTTAAACGAATCATTTCATCAATATTACGACCTAATGGAAAATCATTAACTATTTGATGACGAACTATACTGTTTTTATCAATTAAAAAAGAACTTCTTAGCGCTACCCCCGCAGTCGGATGTTCAATACCATATTCTTTTTGAATATTTCGCTGAATATCTGACACCATAGCATACTGTACTGGGCCAATTCCGCCGTCATTAATAGAAGTATTACGCCAGGCTCTGTGTACAAAGATAGAGTCAATAGAGACTCCTACTACTTGTATATTTCTTTTCTTAAATTCCTTATAACGTTTGTTAAAAGCTATAAGTTCAGAAGGACAAACAAACGTAAAGTCCATAGGCCAAAAAAATAGTACTGCTGTCTGATTATTAATATATTTATAAAAATTAAAATTTTCGATGATTTTTCCAGTGCCTAGAATGGCTTGACTAGTAAAATCCGGAGCCTTTTGAGAAACTAGTACCATATTTACTCCATTTAACATCTCTTATAAAAAAATCTAATGAGGAGATAATGATATCTGAATTCTATAATAATAGAAATAAAAAATCAATAATTTACTACTGTTTAATGATTTTATACAGAAATGACTTAAATATAAAGTACTAGTTTTATTAGTTCATGAATTAACTTTTTCTCCATTTTCTAAATTTTAAAATTTTTATATATATACCATCTTAATCAGCTTAACTTCTCAGTTTATGAACATGTTAGATTTTAATTCTCTCGATCTCATTATTCTTCTAAAAAAAAGAAGAAAAAAATATTATTAATATTAATGTTAAACGTAAGTTGGATAATAATTATTGCATAATTGATCAGGATATAATCTTTTCGGTAAATAAATATCAGTAGATAGAAGATAATCTAAAATAGGTTAGATGTTATCATATAAGATGTGATTGGTAGCTTTCTTGTCATAACAAGAAAAATTAGTATTATCATAGTCTTATGATTTTTTAACATATTTAAAAAGTAAAATATAATATGTAACGATATTTTTTGAAAAACATACATTCGTTTCATATAGTTATCTTTGATATTGTATCTATTCATTATGATGAAATCAAGTAATAAAATTCCATAATATATTATACTAGCAACTATTTTTTTTCATAAACATCCGGTCCTTAAGACGATGGGTTAGATGAAATATGAAAAATTACTTATGTCTCATGAGTACTATAGTATGCATAATTTAAGATTTATATCAATTTATAAGGAAAATATTTTTTTTATTAATTTGAATCCATAAGAATAAAAATCAATATATTTATTACAATATAAATTAGTAATTATACCGCGGTAGTATTTAATTTAATTAAGAATATCCGAAAGATTAAAGTATATCATAACTAATATGAATGGATTAATAAGTGAAATTTAAAATAAATAGTCAACAAGGGTTAGCTCGTACTGGCAAGATAATTTTTGATAAAGGAACGATAGTGGATACTCCTGCATTTATGCCAGTAGGTACCTACGGAACAGTAAAAAGTATGGATACAGAAGAAATTTATGTATCTGGTGCTCAAATAATTTTAAGTAATAGTTTTCACCTGTGGATTCGTCCGGGAACAGAAATTATTAAATATCATGGTGGAATTCATAATTTTATCAATTGGCAAGGGGGAATTTTAACTGATTCAGGAGGATTTCAAGTTTTTAGTATGAGTAAGCGCTGTCGTGTTACAGAAGAAGGTGTATATTTTCGTAATTCCACTGATGGAAATATAGTATTTATAAATCCAGAAAAATCTATGGAAATTCAAACAGATTTAAACGCAGATATAGTAATGACATTTGATGAATGTCTTCCATATCCGGTAGATTGGTCTACAGCCCACAAATCTATGCAGAGATCATTACGTTGGGCAGAACGAAGTCGAATGCATTTTAATCATCTTGGAAACCAACATGCTCTTTTTGGTATCATACAAGGTAGTATATTTAATGATTTACGAGAAATATCCCTCTCTAATATGATTCAAATAGGTTTTGATGGATATGCAATTGGAGGTTTAGCAGTAGGTGAACCAAGAGAAAAAATGAAGATTATTCTTGATAATATTTCTCTTAAAATGCCATCCAATAAACCACGATATTTAATGGGAATAGGTAAGCCTACAGAAATTATTGAAGGGGTATGCAAAGGTATTGATATGTTTGATTGTGTGATTCCTACTCGTCATGCACGGAATGGTTATCTTTTTGTTACTCATGGAGTAGTAAAAATTCGGAATGCTAAATATAAACATGATACTTCACCCCTGGATGAAAAATGTAATTGTTACTCCTGTTGTAATTACACTCGTGCTTATTTGCACTATCTAGATCGTCAACGGGAAATTTTAGGAATAAGGCTCAATACTATTCATAATATGCATTATTACCAGACATTAATGAGAAACTTACGTACTGCAATTCAAAGAGGAGGATTAGAACAATTTGTCTCCAATTTTTATCAAGCATCTGGTCAGAAAGATGACATCATATAATATTAAACCCCTTAAAAACAATTTTTATAATATATATTTAGTGAAGAGGAGTATTTTATGAAGAATTGGTTTATTTCAAAAGCAGGAGCAGCTAGCCATTTTTCTACTATGCAAGAAAATTATTATTCATTCCTCCTAATGTTAGGAGGAATGGGATTAATATTTTATTTTCTAATTTTACGTCCCCAAAATAAACGTATTAAAGAGCATAACCGCATGATTGATTCTCTTACTAAAGATGATGAAATAATGACAACGGGAGGAATAGTTGGACGTATCACTAAAATCAGTGAAAATGGATATCTAATTATCTCCTTAAATAATATTACTGAAATTATAATAAAACGAGAGTTTGTATCAGCTATTTTACCACAAGGGACTATTAAAGCTTTAAATATTCTTCAATAATTGAATTATTACCCCATCCAATAGTGGATGGGGTTAAAATTAATATTTTTAAACATTTTATGTGGAACTTAAGAAGTTCTTACTGATGGATAATTATCAATACATCTAATTTCCATAATTAAAAAATCCAATTATTACACTTTTTAAAAAAGTATTTATTCATTGTCTTTTGAGTCTCTTTAATAGATTATTACTCCTAAGTCATCAGAAGTTTAAATCAAAATTTAACTATCTTACTCATATTTTTCTAAAAAATTTATCTTATTCTGAGTGAGAAATGATATCGCATTATTAAATCAATAAATATTGAATTCTACAAAATAATTCATTATTAGTCCTAAATAGAATAGCCAAAACGTATGCCGTAATTACTGGATTACAGTCTCTTCTTATTTTAAGAAGAGGATTTTTTTTAAAAATTAAAGTTAACTGATAAAAATTAATAATTCTTTTAAAGAAAGTAGATTCTATCTTTTTCAAAAAGAATTCCTCCAATACCTACTACCCCCGACAGATGAAATTTTTACCTATTTGGGCCCCAGAAAAAACATGAGACCATGTCTCTATCATAATCCTTCATCAATAAAAGTCCTATAATTTACATAGGAAGGTATTAATATTTGGCTATAAAAGATCCTTGTAGCAAGAGGAACTACCCGAATTCCTAAGTTCCTAAAATCAGTAGCGTTGTAATTTTCAAATTTTAAAGGAATTTTGTCATAATCTCTTCAATAAGGTGATTTTTATAAATAAAAAAAGAAAAATTAGTGCCTTTTTAATTCATAAATGAGTAATCCAGTTTTTTTTTTCAATTTTTTCAGCTACTCTCAGTGTACCCTGGTTTAATAAATTTATAATTTCATTGATAGCTTCATAAAGCTCGGCATAATTTCGTAATTGTGTTATATCATTACGATATTGAAAATAATCTTCAATTCTAGTAATTAAATTCTGCATCTGATTATCTATCATTTTTCTATTTTATAGAACTTATAAATAGTTCACAATTATCACTTTATAATTATTTATGGATAATAATTCTAGGAATTAGCTCATCTTGTCTCCATGTTAAAATTTCACATCCTTGTGCTGTTACTACTACAGTATGTTCATACTGAGCAGATAAACTCCCATCGTTAGTTTTAACGGTCCAACCATCTTTCATAAGATGAACATTACCTTTTCCTGCATTAACCATAGGTTCAATAGTAAAAGTCATGCCCGGTTGAAGAATAATCCCATTATCTTCTGCATCGTAGTGTAGAATTTGTGGTTCTTCATGAAAATTTTTACCAATTCCATGTCCACAGTATTCTCTTACAATAGAGAAATTTTGAGATTCAACGTATTTTTGTATTTTTTTTCCTAAAGTTTGTAATCGTATTCCGGGTTTCACTAACTGCACAGCTAAATAAAGACTATTTTTCGTAACTTCACATAATTTTTTTCCAGTTTCAGAAGTTTGTCCAACGATAAACATCATTGATGTATCTCCATGATAATTATTTTTTAAAACGGTTACATCAATATTGACAATATCGCCTGTTTTAAGAACTTGTTTATTATTAGGTATTCCATGACAAACAACATCATTAACGGAAACACAGATAGATTTTGGAAATCCGCGGTAGCCTAAACAGGCAGCAAAAGCATGTTGTTGCTGAACAATGTGAGTATGACAAATTTGATCTAATTGTCCGGTAGTAATGCCAGCAATCACATATGGTTTGATAATATCCAGCACTTCAGCTGCTAGCATGCTAGCTATGCGAATTTTTGCAATTTCTTTTCTATTTTTTATTAGAATCGACATATATTTAAAATAGGTTTATTTTTTATCATTAATTAGGATTAGTATTAGAGATATAAAAGTAATTTTTTACTATTAAATATTAATAAATAGCTAATAGCGTCTTCTTTAAGAGTATGGTATAAAAATAAGTATGCAAGTTTTTTTTAAACAAATTTGACTTATATTAACAAAAGAGGTCAATATGGTAACTATTTCTATGCATGCCATGCTAAAAGCGGGGGTGCATTTTGGTCATCAGACTCGTTATTGGAATCCTAAAATGAAATCATATATTTTTGGAGTTCGTAACAAAATTCATATTATTAATCTGGATAAAACATTGCTTTTATTTCAAGAAGCATTAGTTGAATTACACAAAATATTTTCTCATAAAGGAAGAATATTATTTGTGGGTACTAAACGCGCGGCTAGTAAAGGTATTAAAGAAACTGCCGAAAAATGTGATCAATACTTTGTGAATCAACGGTGGTTAGGAGGAATGCTGACTAATTGGAAAACTGTACGACAATCTATTAAGAGATTAAAAGATTTAGAAATTCAATCTCAAGACGGAACATTAGAAAAATTAACTAAAAAAGAAGCTCTCATGTGCACTCGAAAACTTCAAAAACTGGAAAACAGTATCGGAGGAATTAAAAACATGGGTGGTTTACCTGATGCAATTTTTATAATTGATGCAAATTTAGAACGAATTGCTATTTTAGAAGCTCAAAAGTTAGGAATACCAATATTTTCGATTGTTGATACTAATTCAGATCCCGATGGGATTGATTTTGTTATTCCGGGTAATGATGATGCTATGCGATCTATAAATTTTTATTTAAATACTGTAGTAAGAGCACTAATATCAGATATTCCTCAAGAATTAAAGTTACTCGAAGAGCAACAATTTATTGAAGCGTAACCGAAATATGTATAATTTAAAAAAGTTTTAAATTTAGATAAGATCTAACATAGGAGTAATATAAAAATATGACTGATGATATTAATGCTTCTTTGGTAAAAAAGCTACGAGAAAGGACTGGAGTTGGCATGATGACATGCAAAAAAGCACTTATAGAAGCAAAAGGAAACATTGAAAAAGCTATTGATTATATGCGAATAATGGGACTTTCAGCAGCGGCAAAAAAATCTTATCCTATTTCTTCTTCTGGAGAAGGAATGATTTTAATAAAAATTAAAGATTCGTTCGGTTCTATGGTAGAAATTAATAGTGAAACTGATTTTGTCACTAATAATATTCACTTTAAAACATTTGCTAATAATGTTATTTCCACCGCATTATCTGAACAGATTACAGACATTAAAATATTACAATCTCTATTTGAACAACAACGTATTGCTTTAATGACTTTAATGGGAGAAAGAATTCATATTCGACGGTTAGCGTTTTTAGAAGAAAACATCATAGGGTATTATATACATGGATCACGTATTGGTGTTATGGTAACATTGACTAATGATCAAAAAAAAGAATTAGGAAAACAAATTGCTATGCATATTACGGCCTGCAAACCCGCTTATATAAAACCCGAATCTATTCCTCTGCAGGTATTAGAACGGGAACAAAAAATTCATCAGGCTATTTTAAGTAAGTCGACTTTTCCATCTATAGAAATATCTAAGAAAATTTTTACCGGCAGAATGCAGAAATTTATAACCGAATCATCTCTTACTGAACAAAAATTTATTTTCGAACCAACTAAAACAGTTAGGGAAGTATTAAAAGAAAATAATACTCAAGTTAATAACTTTATTCGTTTTGAAGTAGGAGAAGAAATTTAATAACTTATATAGGTGATTAGATCATAATCATCCTCCGATAAATATGGATAATTAAGTGAAAGTAATTTATAAACGTATTTTATTAAAAATTAGTGGACAAGCACTCCAAGGATCTGAAAATTTTGGGATTGACAAAAGCGTAGTAGAACGCATAGTGCAGGATATTAAAGAATTAGTAGCTGTCAACGTGCAAGTAGCTATTGTTATTGGCGGAGGTAATATATTTAGAGGTCAAAAATTAGCTAGAGAAGGAATGGACCGTGTGGTTAGTGATTATATGGGAATGCTAGCAACTGTGATGAATGGTTTGGCACTATTAGAAGCTTTTAATAGGACCTCGGTAGCAACTTGTATGATGTCAGCTATTCCTCTAACTGGAGTATGCGAATATTACAGGAGGGAAAAAGTACTCCATTTACTACAAAAGAACTATGTAGTCATTTTATCAGCTGGAACCGGTAATGCACTATTTACTACTGATACTGCAGCCTGTTTACGTGGGATTGAAATTGGAGCAGATGTGATTCTCAAAGCTACACAAGTTGAGGGAGTGTTTTCTAGCGATCCTGTATTAAATCATAATGCCATCCTATATAAACATATAACTTATCAAGAAGTAATTAAAAAAGAACTCCAAATTATGGATTTTGCTGCTTTCACCTTAGCACGAGACAATAGCATACCTATCCGGGTATTTAATATCAATAAAATAGGAGTGCTTCAGAGAATAATCTCCGGACAAGAAGAAGGAACATTAATTACCACTGAATAGTCTATTATTTTACTGGTTGAAGATAATAAAATCAAAGGGGTCGGAAGTGATTAAAATAATCAAAAAAGATGCTTCTATCCGAATGGAAAAATGTTTTTTAGTATTTATGAAAAATATAAATAAAATTCGCACTAGTCGCATATCACCTAGTATTATTGAATCATTAAAGATTGAATGTTATGGAGGCATTACCACGTTACGTCAAATTTCTACTATTGGATTAGAAGATGCTAGAACATTAGTGGTAACGGTCTTTGACCGATCTTTAGTGTCGTTGATTGAAAAAGCTCTCAAATATTCAGATCTAGGAATACAGTATAATACAGCGGAAACGGTAATTAGAGTTTATTTTCCTATTTTAACTGAAGAAAGACGTATTTCTTTAAGTAAAATAGTGCGAAAAGAATCAGAACAGGGTAAAATATGTATCCGCACTGTGCGTAGAGATGCTAATCTTAAATTTAAGAGTTTATTAAAAGCAAAATCTATTAGCGAAGATGAAGAATATCTTCTACAAAATGAGATCCAAAAGAGTACCGATAGATATATCCAAAAAATGGAACAAATTCTTGCTACTAAACTTACTGAGTTGATGAAATTTTAAAAAGTTATTTTTATGTTACGGATACTTTATTCTCTTAAGAATGTTAGGAGATATTTAAAATGATTTTATTGAAAAATCTTTAGGTCAGAAGTATATATCTTTTCTTATGAAGCGATTAACTATTCTGGGTTCTACAGGTTCAGTTGGCACTGCTACCCTTAAAATAGTACAGAAAAATCCCCATCTTTTTACTATAAAAGCATTAGTGGCGGGAAAAAATATTAAGCTTATGACTGAACAATGCAAGCAATTTAAGCCTAGTTGGGCTGCTATGGATGATGAAAGAAGCGCTAAAGAACTGCAAAGACGTTTGCAAGATTTTAATTTAAAAACTAAAGTTCTTGTGGGAGCAAAAGCAGCATGTGAATTATCATCTTTAGATGATATAGATCAGGTTATGGCAGCAATGGTGGGATCGGTAGGACTGCTTCCCATCATGTCAGCTATTCTTGCCGGCAAGCAAGTATTATTAGCTAATAAAGAAGCATTAGTAATAAGTGGACGTTTTTTTATGGAAGCTCTGTCTTCTTCACAAGAAGCACAATTATTACCAGTGGATAGTGAACATAGTGCTATTTTTCAAATTCTCCCGAGAAAAATACAAAACAAATTAGGAGTAGAATATCTGTCTGATCATGGCATAAAAGATATTATCCTTACGGGTTCAGGTGGTCCTTTTAGAACCCTACCTTTAGAACATTGGTCACATATTACCCCAGAGCAGGCATGTAATCATCCTACTTGGAAAATGGGTCCGAAAATATCAGTAGATTCGGCTACCATGATGAATAAGGGATTTGAATATATTGAGGCCAGTTGGTTATTTAATGCTAGCCCGAAACAAATAGAAATAGTCATTCACCCTCAATCAGTTATTCATTCAATGGTTCGATATATAGATGGAAGTATAATTGCGCAACTAGCATCGCCGGACATGAAATTACCTATAGCATATGCTATGGCTTGGCCTAAGCGTATTAATACTAGTGTAATTCCTTTAGATTTTTTATCTATTAATCAATTAAATTTTATGCCCCCGGATTTTAATCGTTATCCCTGTTTAAAATTAGCCATGGAAGCCTATGAGCAAGGATCAGTCGCCACTATAATATTAAATGCTGCTAATGAAATGGCAGTAGATGAATTTTTAAAAAAAAAAGTACCTTTTAGAGCAATCCCAGCTATAAATCAGTACGCTTTAGAATCATTTTCTTGTCATGATCCTAAAAATGTAGAAGAAGTTATAGCTATAGATCATTTAGCGCGTAAACACATTAAAAATTTATTACCGCGTTTTACTGTTCTATAAAAATTCATTAGTTATAACAAAAATACTAATTATGTCTGCTAATTCTCAATCACAAAAAATTCGACACGTAGCTATTATTATGGATGGAAATGGTCGGTGGGCAAAACGTCAGGGCATGATACGCATTAAAGGTCATAAAGCAGGCATAAAAGCTGTAATTCGAACCGTCTTCTTTGCTATGCAACATAAATTAGAAGCTCTAACTCTTTATGCATTTAGTAGCGAAAATTGGAAAAGACCGCTCCCAGAAGTAGGAGCATTAATGAAACTTTTTATCTGGATCCTAGATGAAAAATTATCTCTGTTGCATAAATCTAATATTAGATTTCAAATAATTGGAGATACTAGTAGTTTTACTAATAATCTCCGAAATCTGATCCATTACGCCGAAACATTAACTAAAAAAAATACCGGTTTAATTTTAACTGTGGCTGCTAATTATGGAGGAAGATGGGATATTATCCATGGAATAAAAAAGATTGCTGAAGAAGTACGAGCTGGAAAATTACTGCCTAATCAAATTGAAGAATCTATTTTTTCACGATATGTTTGTCTAAATGAAATAGCTCCTCTAGATTTAGTAATTAGAACGGGAGGAGAACAGCGAATAAGTAATTTTTTGCTGTGGCAAATAGCTTATACTGAATTATATTTTACAGATGTACTGTGGCCCGATTTTGATGAAAATATTTTTGAAATAGCGCTCAATATCTGTTCTCAAAGAAAGCGACGATTTGGAAATATTACCGCCGTAAATGAATAATAAATAGAACTTACTTCATTTAAAAATTGACAGAGATAGACATGAGATAAAATTTTTGAAAATTGATTTTAACCTAGAATAAATAAATCCCATTAGGAGACTTATTATTCTAAATATTAAATGCTGAGTGTTAGATTGAGATTAATAATATTTTATTAGGACTTCGAGAATTATTTATAATTTAACCTGTTTTCAAAGTAGGTAAACTAGTCTGCAATCTCGATTTATAATAAAGTTTAATATTTTTTTATTCATTATAATTTAGATACGTTATAGGGTAAAAGCAGATTCTCTTGAAGTTTTCAAGGTGCTACTTTTTATATATTTCTTAAGTGCATCAATAGATTCATTTACTGCCCTATATCTAAAAATATTAGATCAATTAAAGATGTCAGTAGTTTCTTACCTATAAAAATTCAGTTTGATCCCCTGAAATTATAAGATTAGATCACATTTCGCATAATAAAATAAATTACTTTAATTTTTCTAGAATATAGGTGAAATAGATAGCAAAACTGAAAAATAAGTAATATTCTTCGGACATTGAAGATCTATTAATCGGATAGATTGCTTAATAGAGTTTGCCTTTAGTAACTATTTTTTTTTCTGATTTTACATAATAATTTGAATTAGAGGCATGTATGTTCGATATACTATGGTGTCTGATAGCTTTTATTATTACACTTTTCTTACTTATTATTGTGCATGAATATGGACATTTTTTAGTAGCAAGATATATGGGAGTTAAAATTGAATGTTTTTCAATTGGTTTTGGATCAACATTATGGTCATGGAAGGATAGAAGAGGTACTGAATATAAGATAAGTTTATTTCCCTTCGGGGGATTTGTAAAAATGTTTCATAAAGATGAAAAATCTTTATCCTGGTTATTATCTCGGAATGTTCAGAAAAATATAATCCTCTCTTCTCAATTATTTAGTAATAAAACTTTATTACAGCGCTTAGCAATTATTATCGCCGGCCCGATGTCTAATTTTTCTTTTGCAATCCTTTCATATTGGTTAGTATTTATATTTGGAGCTAGCACTATAAGTCCTATAGTGAGGTCAGTAAGTAATGATTCTAGAGCATTTACAGCAGGTATTAGACCCGGAATGGAAATTAAAACTGTGGCAGATATAGAAACACATGATTGGAATGATGTTCGGATTGCTTTAATATCTCAAATTGGTTCTCAGGTCAAAGTAACAGTCTTACCTTTTGGAGATGTGATTAATACGAAAAATATAAATTTAAAAAACTTTGCCATTAATACTGATAAACAAGATATTTTAATGCAATTAGGTATTAATCCTTATAATTACATTATTTTACCTATTATTTCTACAATAACCACTAATTCTACCGCAAGTAAATCTAAACTTCATATAGGAGATGAACTTATTAAAGTCAATGATAACTCTTTTAAAACCTGGGCTAATTTTATAAATTTCTCTCGTCATCATACTCATGATAAAATTATCCTATTAGTAAAGCGACAAGGTAAAATTCTATCATTATCCCTAATGCCATCATCATCGGTTCGTAAATGGCCATGGAATCATGATCCTGGATTTTATGGAGTTATTCCGTCTGTAGTTACCTTAAATTATCCATATACAAATATGATACGTAAATATGATCCCTTGACATCATTTGCTATTGCTGCCAAAACTGTATGGCAGTTATCTAAGATAACAATACGCATGATGAAAAACATAGTCATAGGAAATATTAAAGTGACTAATATTAATGGTCCTCTTTCGATTGCTCAAGGAGCAGGAATTTATGCCAAATATGGCTGTCTATCTTATTTAAAATTTATAGCTTTAATTAGTATTAATATTGCAATAATTAATTTATTACCCGTACCAGGATTAGATGGAGGCTATCTTTTTTTTATTATACTGGAAAAGTTAAAAGTCCTTCCGTTATCAGAAAAATATTATATTTGGAGTTATCGGATTGGATCAATTTTATTGATGTTACTTATGGGAATAGCTATAGTTAATGATTTAACTCGTTTTGTGATCTTTTCTTAAAAAGAAATGAATTTATTAAAATTCATTAGCCCATTGAGCAATAGCAAGAATAAAAAAAAATTTTGCATTGTGTTGTTATTATTTTTTAGTTCCAAGGTAATTGGTAAAGATAGTTTTGTGGTACAAGAACTATATTTTCAAGGATTACATCGAATTACGGTTAAGGAAGCCTCCATTAGTTTACCCATTCGGAGTGGAGATCTAATAACAGGAGAAGATATTAGTAACACTATTCGTGCTTTGTTTTCCTCTAGACAATTTAATGATATTCAGATATTACGAGTCAATGATATTTTAATACTTAAGGTACAAGAACGTCCACTTATAGCGAGTATAAAAATTTCTGGTAATAAACATCTGAGTACTAAAAATATTATGAAATATTTAGACCAACAAGGAATTCAAGAAGGTGCTCTTTTTGATCCCTATTTATGGAGTCTCATAGAAGAAAATTTCGAAAACTACTATTATAACAATGGACAATTTACTGCTCATATCAAGGTGATTGTGAAATCATTACGTCATCAGCGAGTCGGTATAAGAATAGTATTTTTTGAAGGTAAAACAGCGATAATTAATCATATTAATATATTAGGGAATACATCATTTTCTGATAAAAAATTGACAGGATATTTAAAACGTCAAGAAAATATTTTCTGGTGGCAATGGTTTGTAAGAAAATCTCAATATGAGCGAACTCGTTTAATACAGGCGCTAAAAAATTTAAGTACTTTCTATCTGGATAGAGGTTATGCACATTTCTACATTGCTGCAACTCAAGTCTTCTTTATTCCAGAGACTCAATTAGTTGATGTGACTATATCCCTTCATGAAGGGAAACGATATAAAATTAACAAAGTTATTATTCAGTGCTGTGATGTAAGAATTAATCAATTAAAGTGTCATAAACAATTTCTTATTAATCAAGGAGCAGGAATTAGAACGGGAGAATGGTATAAAAGAGAAAAAGTTTTTATTTTAGAAAGTTACCTAAGAAAAATTTTAAAAGGTTATGGCTATGTGTGGCCTACTATAAACACGAATTTAAAATTCAATAATCTAAATCATTCAGTGCAAGTATGGATCAATGTTATAGTAGGGAAACATTATGAGATTGAAAAAATTTTTTTCAAAGGAAATTATATTACAGATAATTTGTTTTTACGACATAAAATTGGTCAATTAGAAGGGACAAGATATAATGGTAATTTAGTAGAACATAGTCAAGATCTACTAGAGAGTACAGGTTATTTTAAAAGTGTCAATATTATACCTACTTCGGTTTTAGAAAACGATGCTAAAGTTAATCTTATATATAAATTAAATGAAATAAAGACTGCCGGAATTATTAATTTTGGAGTTTCATATAGCACTGAAGGAAAAGTAGATTACCAAACTTTTTTACACCAAAAAAATTGGCTGGGAGAAGGATATAAAGTAAATTTTGGAGGTATCAAAAGCAACTATAAGATCCATGCAGAAATGACATTAACAAATCCACTCTTTACTATTAAAAATATGAAGGTGAGTAAATATATTTACTATACCAATACTTTTAGGGATTATAATGAGACTAATTTTACTGAATATAAATACTCTCATAGAAGTTATGGTTTTGAGGAAAATATTGCATATACAGTCTGGCGAAGTAATTTCGTGAATGTAGGAATAGGTTTTAATCATAATGATATATCAGATATATCGCCGCAGTTAACTATCTGGAGATATTTACATTCTCTCAGTAAGACTCCTCACTTAATTTATAGGGTCCCTACTGATAATGTTAGTGATAATAATTTTAGTTTTAAAGTAGGGTTTGCATATTCTAATCTTATGGAAAAAGAATTTCCTAAATATGGTAATGATACTCAACTAAACGCAAAATTTTATCTTCCTTTTTCACTTTCTGCTTATTATCAAATAATATTTGATACAGTACAATATATTCCCCTCAGTATAAAGATAAATAATAAGATAATTTTATTAGTACAAAGTCATATGGGATATAGCGGAGGATTTAGGGAAAATAATCCTTCTTTATTTTTTAATTTTAATGTAGGAGGACTCCGTTCTCTCCGTGGTTTTAAAGTTAATTCAGTGGGACCTAAAATTACTTATTATGATACCGAAGAACATTTTTGTGGAGATAATACACAGATCTGCAGCTCTCAAGATGGAAGAGGGGGAAATATTATGAGTATTGGGAGTATTGAAGTATTGATGCCTCTGAAAAGCTGGCTAGGCTTTATGCGTTCTTCAATATTTATTGATTTTGGAAGTGTTTGGGATAAAACAGCATCTAATCTCTTCTCCACTCCACCATACAATATTAGAGATTATAGTGATCCTAATAGGATATTAGTATCCACCGGAATATCCTTTCAATGGCATTCGCCGTTAGGTTCAATATTATTAGCTTATTCTCAGCCTCTAAAAAATAACCGCGATGATAGAATAGAAAAATTTCAGTTTAGCTTAGGTACCAGTTGGTAAATATATGATTAAAAAAAATACATTTTTAATGTAAGTTAAACACTATTCTAACCATAAAATTATTTATAAGGATTTTTATAACAATGAAAGTATATCCTAAAGTGTTAATAACCATCTTATTTAACTTAATATTTTTTTCTACTACCATACACGCTGCAAACTTACTCAATAAATTTGCGGTAGTAAATATAGGACAAATTTTTCAACAGTTACCACAAATGGAAGTTATTTCAAAAAATCTAGAACAAGAATTTAAAGAGAGAGCAAGTGCATTAGAAAACATGGCTGTAAATCTAGATACTCAATCCCACCAACTACAATCAAATAGTTTAATTAATTCTCAAAAACATAAAGAATTAGAGCAAGAACTTATACTTCAACGTAAAGCGTTTGCCGCAAAGATTGAAGATTTTGAAAACGATAAACATCGTCGTCAATGGGAAGAACAAAATAAAATTATTAATATGATTCGAGTAGCGGTAGAACAAGTAGCTCATAATGAGAAATATGATGTGGTATTAGATTCTAATGTAATTCTTTATGCTGATAATCTACCTGATATTACGGAACAAGTATTAAAACAAATTAAATAATAATTATAAAATTACTAGGAGAGGTAAAAGATTTAATTAACAAATGAAACTTATAATAGTAAGAAGTTATGATTTAGACTAAAATTAGTGAACTTAATATTGAAATATTAAGATAATGTTATCATCGATAAAATCGTGATTAGTTACTAAAGAATTTTAAGATAAACACTATCCTAGATGAGATGATTGACTATACCTTAAATCTAGATTTACTGATTTTAATAAAGAAAATAAGAAGAATGATATTAAAATCTTAGTAGGGAGTATATTTTTTCAGCATTTTTTTATTTTTTTACTATACTTAACTTTCAAGAAAGATAGTATCTTGATTGATCTCACAGAATTATAAGTTAGCTTAATACATTTTAAGGGAGTTCATGGAAGAAATTTTACAACTATTACCACATCGTTATCCTTTTTTACTTATTGATCGAGTTTTATCATACTCCGAAGAAAATAGTTTACGGGCAGTAAAAAATGTTTCTTTCAATGAAGTATATTGTCAAGGTCATTTTCCTAATAACCCTATTTTCCCCGGGGTATTAATACTTGAAGCTATAGCTCAAGCTGCAGTAATATTATTAAAAAAAAGTCTTCGACGACCGGAGAATGAAATTTATTATTTATCCGCCATTGATAAAGCTATATTTAAACGTATCGTTTTACCAGGAGATCAATTGATTTTACAGGTGAAACTTATTCAAAACCGCTTAGGGTTATCAATTTGTCATGGTATTGCTCAAGTTCATAATGAAGTAGCATGCGAATCCTCAATAAAATTTTTTCGTAAATTATTATAATTAATACCAATATCCCGAACTAATAAATATATTTCTGACATGAGATTAATATTTTCCAATAATCAGCACGATGCTGATAATAATTATCTTTCTCTTCTTCAAGAAGAAATAAATAAAAATTTCAGATAATAAATCTGAAATTAATGAACAAAATATTCATTCATAATGATAAAAATGACTGCTAAAAATATACGATTTTATGATAACATTGTTATCTTATTCTGTTTTTGAGAAGAAAAACTTATGAGGTATCCACGTTTTATACATTTGCATATTCACAGTGAATATTCTCTTCGAAATGGGTTAGCTAAAATTAGGCTTCTAGTTAATAAAGCTGCAGAATTAAAAATGCCCGCTCTTGCTTTAACAGATACCAGTAATCTTTTTGGATTAATCAAGTTCTATAAATTAGCACGACGAGCTGGTATTAAACCTATTTTAGGTAGTGATATAAAAATCACTCATCCTCTCCTAGAACAGGAAGTTTGTAATCTTACTGTATTAGCTATTAATAATACAGGATATAAAAATCTTGTGAAAATAATTTCTCGTTCTTATGAAAATGGATATGATAAGGAAGGACCTCTCATAAAGAGAGAATGGTTAGAAAAAGATGGGGAAGGGATATTATTACTATCAGGAGGAGTGAACGGTGATATTGGTAAAGGATTAATCCGCCGCAATAATCCCTTAGTAAAAGAATGTGTTAAATTTTATAAAAAAAATTTTCCGGATCGATTTTATCTTGAATTAGTACGTACGGGACGAGAAAAAGAAGAGCAGTATTTACAAGCTGCACTTAGGTTAAGTATTCAAAATAATATTCCTGTAGTGGCTGCAAATGAAGTTTGTTTTCTTGATCCTTCTGATTTTGAAGCTCACGAAATACGAGTAGCTATTTATCATAGTGTTACCCTTCATGATCCTAAACGTCCTCGCCAATATAGTGCGCAGCAATATCTACGTACCGAAGAGGAAATGTGTTGTTTATTTGACGCTCTGCCTCAAGCATTAGAAAATAGTGTAGAAATAGCTAAACGGTGTAATGTGACTTTGTCTATAGGAGAGACCTATTTCTTACCACAATTTCCTACTCAAAATATTAGTATAGAAAATTATTTAGTCGTTCAATGTCAACAAGGTCTAGAAAAACGTTTAGAAGAATTATTCTCTGATCCAATAGAACGTAATAATAAACGTCCTATATATAATGCTCGTTTAAGTATGGAATTAAAAGTAATTAATCAAATGCAATTTGCCGGATATTTTCTCATTGTTATGGAATTTATTCACTGGGCTAAAAATCAAGGAATTCCAGTAGGACCCGGACGAGGTTCGGGAGCTGGTTCATTAGTAGCATACACATTAAATATCACTGATATAAATCCCTTAGCATTTGATTTATTATTTGAACGTTTTCTTAATCCTGAACGTATTTCTATGCCGGATTTTGATATTGATTTTTGTATGGAAAAACGTGATTCTGTTATAGAACATGTAGCCGCTAAATATGGAAGACATTGTGTATCACAAATTATAACTTTTGGCACCATGGCAGCTAAAGCTGTTATTCGAGACGTAGGAAGAGTGCTTGGTCATCCTTATGCTTTCGTAAATCGAATTGCAAAGCTAATTCCTGTAGAGACAGGAATTACTTTAGAAAAATCTTTTTCTCTCGAACCTAGATTAGCGGAAATCTATCATACAGATAAAGAAGTGAAGATTTTAATAGAACTGGCGCGTAAATTAGAAGGTGTCATGAGAAATGTAAGTAAGCATGCGGGTGGTGTAGTTATTGCACCCACCATAATAACTGAGTTGACACCTATTTACTGTGATGAAAATGGACAAAATAAAGTTACACAATATGATAAAAATGATATTGAAGATATAGGTTTAGTCAAATTTGACTTTTTAGGCTTACGAACCTTAACAATCATTAATTCTACTGTAAATATTATAAGAGCACGACAAAATAATTTAGATCAATTATTTATTGATCTAAGATCAATTCCTCTAAATGATCCTCAAACATTTCTTTTCTTACAACAAGCCGAGACTACAGCAATTTTTCAACTCGAATCTCCGGGAATGAGAAAGTTAATAAAACGATTAAAACCAGATTGTTTTGAGGATCTCATAGCTTTAGTAGCCTTATTCCGTCCTGGACCATTACAATCCGGCATGGTAGATAATTTCATTAATCGTAAACACGGAAGGGAACCAATTTCATATCCTGATCATTGCTGGCAACATTTATCCCTAAAAAACATATTAAATCCTACTTACGGTATTATTCTGTATCAGGAACAAGTAATGAAAATAGCCCAAGTTCTTGCTGGTTATACGCTTGGAGAATCAGATTTGCTTCGTCGCGCGATGAGTAAAAAAAATCCTGTAGAGATGTCTAAACAACGTTCTATTTTTCGAACTGGAGCGAATAAAAAAGGAATTGATGACGTTTTAGCTATGAAAATATTCGATCTATTAGAAAAATTTGCGGGATATGGTTTTAACAAATCACATTCGGCGGCTTACGCATTAATTACTTATCAAACTTTATGGTTAAAATCACACTTTCCAGCTGAGTTTATGGCAGCAGTTCTGACTTCTGAAATAGATAATAATGAAAAAGTTGTTCGTTTAGTTCAAGAATGTTGGCGCATGGGCATAAAAATATTACCCCCGAATATTAATCAGAGCCACTATCATTTTTATGTTAATAAAAAACGAGAAATAATATATGGGCTAGGAGCTATTAAAGGAGTGGGATATGCCACTATTCATGCTATTCTTCACTCAAGAAAAATAGGTGGAAAATTTTCAGATTTATATGATCTCTGTACACGTACTCATAATAAAGATCTGAATCGTCGGTTACTAGAAAAATTAATTTTATCGGGAGCTCTAGATGAGCTAGGACCGCATAGAGCCGCTTTGCACATGAATTTAAATTCTGTTTTAACAGCATCAAATCAACTTCATAAAACTTCCAAGAGTCAAAAAGATATGTTTGGTCTCTTAGGAGAAAAATTTGTTACCGATAATTTAGACAGTAATATTATGCTGTGGAGTGACATGCAGATTTTATCAGGAGAACGAGATACATTAGGAATATATTTCAGTGGACATCCTCTTAATCCTTTTCTCAAAGAGATATTATTTTATACAGGAGGAATTCGATTAAAAGATATTCAATCATTTAAAGCTGGCAAGCAGATTAAGGTGGCTGGAATAGTAATTTCTTTTCGCACTACAGTAACAAAATCTGGTACAAGAATAGGAATATGTACTTTAGATGATAAAAGTAGTACTATAGAAGTAGTATTTTTTGCAAAAATATTAGATAAGTATAGACAGTGGATAGAAAAAGATAGAATTATAATTGTGAGGGGAAAAATTAATTTTAATGATTTTAGGATAGATCAGAAAATTTCTATTACTGCTTATGAAGTAAAAGATATTGACGAAGAACGTATCAAGTATGCAAAAAATTTGACGATTTTAATTAAATCTGAACAATGTAACCAATCCCTTTTAAGACAGGTACGTCATACGTTAGAGAACCATTCTTCAAAAGTTAAAAAAATAATCCCTGTATATATTTTTTATTATAGTGACGATAAATCACAAGTACAGCCAGTAAAATTAGTGTGTGGATCAGCATTTAAAGTATCCGTAAGTAATCATTTACTTAATGAACTTCGTTCACTATTAGGTTCCACACATGTTTTTGTTGAATTTAATGAGTAATAAGTATTAATTAGTATCATTATTTCTTAATGAAAAGAAAAATATTACAGAATCTCTACTATAATCTTCTAGGATATAGACATTTTCTGGTAGCTTATAGTGGTGGATTAGATTCTACGGTCTTATTACATCAATTAATTCAATTACGTAAATTATATCCCTACATACAATTTCGCGCTATTCATATACACCATAATATTAGTAGAAATGCAGATTCTTGGTTATTGCATTGTCAGCAACAATGTCAAGTATGGAATATTCCTCTCTCAATAGTTAAAATCCAGATCAATGTGCAAGAAATAAAAGCACATGGACTAGAATCAGCTTCTAGGCAAGCACGTTATAATGCATGTGATCAAGTACTTCAAGATAAAGAAGTATTGTTAACAGCCCATCATCTTACTGATCAATGTGAAACTCTTTTGTTAGCATTAAAACGGGGTAGTGGTCCTAGTGGTTTAGCAGCAATGCGGTCTCTAATTAAAATTAGAGAAAATAAGACAATTATTCTTCGACCCATGTTACTCCAAAGTTGGAACCAAATTTACACTTGGGCACAAGTACATCAATTATCCTGGATCAAGGATGAAAGTAATGATGATCTACATCTAGATCGAAATTTTTTGCGCATAAAAATACTCCCCCTCCTTAATGAAAAGTGGCCTTATTTTTATCAAAATGTTGCTCGGAGTGCTAAATTATGTAGTGATCAGGTTAATTTATTATATGAATTATTAACTCCAGTATTAACCAGCTTAGTACGACCAGATGGATCTCTTCGCATAGATGAGTTGCATAAATATAGTGAAGTGTACCGTTCTGCAATCTTACGGTATTGGTTAGCTAAGCAAAAAATTATTCCCTCTTATCTACAAATTCAATGTATATGGCGAGATGTGATATGTAGTCGTCGAGATGCGGTTCCTTGTGTAAGAATTGGAAAATATGAAATCCGTCGTTTTCGAAATGCCATCTACTCTGTTGATATTCTACCTTCATTAGAAGATATTATTATTCCCTGGTCTTGTCCCTGGAGAACTTTAAAACTTCCCTCTAAATTAGGCAGTCTTCAATTTTATGGAGAAGAGGGTATAAATGTGCGACGTCCTTCACTAAAAGAACTAAATCAGATTACTATTCGTTTTAAGGCTCCAGACAAATTTTATCTTTTAGGACGTGATGGGAGGCGTCATATTAAAAAAATATGGCAGGAATTAAATGTACCACCATGGATGCGTCATCGGATTCCATTAATTTTTTATGGGAATAAATTAATTGCTGCCGGAGAATTATTCATTACTCAGGATGGATTTCCGCGAAAATCTTTTTCCTGGTTCTTAAAATGGAATAAAAAATATTCTCATCAAGATTAGGATATCTTGAATTTTTTAATTATAAAGTTAATAATTTGAGAACTATCAATGAATAATTGATTGTTAGGATGGAGTGTTCTGGATTTATAGACAATTACATGTTTATCTAAATAGCGATCACTGATAATAATCATGTGTGGAATCCCTATTAATTCCATGTCAGATAACATTATTCCTATATGTTCTTTTCTGTCATCAAGAATTATATCAATATTATTAGCACACAGAGAAAAATAAATATGTTCTGATATGGTTTTTACTCGATTAGAGTGATGATAATCTATAGGTATAATAGCTACTTGAAAGGGAGCTATAATATTAGTAGGCCATATAATTCCACGTTGATCATGAGATTGTTCAATAGATGCTGCCACTATTCTTGAAATGCCTATTCCATAACAACCCATAAAGATATTTTTAAGATATCCATTCTTATCTTGTATTTTTGCCTTCATTGAGAGGGAATATTTCTTTCCTAATTGGAAAATGTGCGCGATTTCAATACTACGATGTAATTTTAACCTTCCCTGTCCATCCGGACTAGGATCTCCCTCTACCACATTCCGAAGATCAGCTATTTTTGGTAATTTTAAATCACGTATCCAGTTAATACCGAAATAATATTGGTCTTTTACATTGGCTCCCACCGAAAAGTTTTTAAGATCTGCTAAACTTCTATCGGCTATAATAGGAATAGGGAGATTGATGGGACCTATAGAACCACTTAGATCTGTTCCTATATATTGACGTAATTCTTTCTTAGTAGCGTAAATTAACGGTTTTGCTACCATATCTATTTTTTCTGCTTTTATTATGTTTAATTCATGATCCCCTCGAATTAATAGTGCTATCCACTTATAATGATTATTTTTTTGTGCCTTTACTATAAAGGTTTTTATAATTTGATCTGCCCTAAATAATAAATTTCCTCTTATGAGGGATAGAGGAGCTAACGAATGAGGAGAAGTATCATGTACTTTTGTTCCTAAGTTACTAAGACACTCTGCAAAATCTATTTTTGATACATAATTTGATACATCAGAAAAAACAATAATATTTTCTCCGTGATTGGCTAATACTTGAAATTCATGTGATGTATTACCTCCCATGGATCCACTATCTGCTTCTACTATTCTATAATTTAAACCTAATTTTCTGATAATTCTGTTATAAGCATTATACATATCATTATAAGTTTTTTGGAGACACTCTAAATTTTCATGGAAAGAATATGCATCTTTCATGATAAACTCTCGTGATCTGATAATTCCATAACGAGGACGAGGCTCATCACGAAATTTAGTTTTTATCTGAAACAGATTAAGCGGTAATTGTTTATATGAAGTTACTTGATAACGGATTAAATCGGTAATACATTCCTCGTGAGTAGGAGATAACACCAAATTACGTTTTTTTCGGTCTACAAAACGCAATAATTCTGGTCCATAAGATTCTAATCTTCCACTTTCTTGCCATAACTCCGCAGGCTGAACTATAGGCAGAGATACTTCTAAGGAACCTATCTTAGTCATTTCTTCTCGAACAATCTTTTCAATTTTTTTTAGAACACGTACTCCGGTGGGTAACCAAGTATATAATCCCGATGAGATTGATCGAATTAATCCAGCTCGGAGCATTAATTGATGACTGATAATTTCAGCATCTTTAGGTTTTTGCTTTAAAGTTAAAAGTAAATATTTACTAGTACGCATAAGATTTATGATAACCGACCGATATCCACTAAATTTATAACCCTAGATTAATCATCTCTTTTATCATTACTGTTACTCTCTAACAGTTCAGAGAATCTGATAGATTCCACTTCTTCAGTTCGGATTGTGGGAGAAGTTTTCAGAAAATTTATTTCGTTCTTTTTCTTCTTTGAACGTAAACGTAATCTTTCTTGATGATAAGCGTACCCAGTACCAGCTGGAATTAAACGTCCAACAATAACATTTTCTTTTAAACCACGGAGTTCATCTTTTTTTCCCGCAACGGCGGATTCTGTCAATACTCGAGTAGTTTCTTGAAAAGAAGCAGCAGAAATAAAGGACTCTGTAGCTAGAGAAGCTTTGGTTATTCCTAATAAATCCCGTGTATATTGTGCTCCTTTTTTTCCTTGTTTATGTAATTGATCATTGACCATTTTTACACGAGAGTATTCCATTTGCTCTCCTTCTAAAAAGGAAGTATCACATGATTTTTTGATGGTAACTTTTCGTAACATTTGACGTACGATTACTTCGATATGCTTATCATTAATTCTTACTCCTTGTAAACGATAAACATCTTGAACTTCATTAGTTATATATCTGGTTAGGGCGTGTATGCCACGTAATCGAAGAATATCATGTGGTGATTCGACTCCATCCGATATAATGTCTCCTAGTTCTACTTGTTCACCTTCCAGTACATTTAATTGTCTCCACTTAGGAATCATTTCTTCGTAGGGTAATTCACTATCATCAAGAGGGGTTATAATGAGACGACGTTTACCTTTAGTTTCTTTCCCAAAAGATATTAGACCACTTTTTTCGGATAAAATAGCGGGATCTTTTGGTCGTCGGGCTTCAAATACATCCGCTACACGGGGTAATCCTCCCGTAATATCTTTAGTACCGCCGGTTTCTTGTGGCACTCGAGCTAATGTATCCCCGGCACTAACCCATACATTATCTTCTAGTTGTACAATAGCTCTTCCAGGTAAAAAATATTGTGCTGGAATATCTTTTTTTCCCGGGCGAAATACTTCTTCTCCCTTGTTATTAACTATTTTTATTGCAGGACGTAGTTCTCTTGCGACCGCAGGTCGTTCCGCCAGATCTAATACTACTATAGAACTTAAACCAGTTAAATCATCTGTTTGTCGAAGAATGGTCTGTCCTTCAATCAAATCCATTAATTTAATAAATCCATCTACTTCAGTAATCACTGGCATAGTATGAGGATCCCAGTTAGCTACTATTTCTCCTGGCTGAACCATATTCCCATCTATTTTGGTTATAATCGCTCCATATGGAACTTTATAACTTTCTTGGATTCGATTAAATTTATCTATTATTTGGAGTTCTACATTTCTAGTAGTAATCACTAACTTGCCATGAGCAGTTTGCACTGTTTTAGCATTAACTAACTTAATCCATCCCGGGTGTTTAATTTCAATACTAGATTCTGATGCCGACCGAGACGCTGTTCCCCCGATATGAAAAGTACGCATAGTTAACTGGGTTCCGGGTTCTCCAATAGATTGTGCTGCTATTACCCCGATTGCTTCTCCTTTATTCACTAATTCACCCCGCGATAAATCTCTCCCATAACAGTAAGCACATACACCAAAAGCAGTTTCACAATTTACTACCGACCGTACTTTAACAAAATCAATTGAATTGACTTCTAAAAGTTCACATAAATCTTCATTAAGTAATGTATCCCGTGAGATTAAAATATCACCTGTTGAGTTAAGTATATTACATGCAGTGACTCTTCCTAATACTCGTTCTCGGAGAGATTCTTTTACTTCTCCTCCTTCTATTATTGAAGTGATTAAAATGCCCTCAGCAGTACCACAATTATCTTCCGTGACTACTAAATCCTGTGCCACATCTACTAATCGACGGGTTAAATATCCTGCATTCGCCGTTTTTAATGCGGTGTCTGCTAATCCTTTCCGTGCTCCATGGGTAGAAATAAAATATTGAATTATATTGAGTCCTTCACGAAAATTAGCAGTAATAGGAGTTTCAATAATTGATCCATCGGGTTTAGCCATTAAACCACGCATACCAGATAACTGTCTAATTTGTGCTGCGGAACCGCGAGCTCCAGAATCTGCCATCATAAAAATACTGTTAAATGAAGTTTGTTGTTTTTTTTCCCCAAAACTATTTATGACTCTTTCGGTAGAAAGAGTTTGCATCATAGCTTGAGCAACTTTTTCATTAGCTAATGTCCATATATCGATAATCTTATTATACCTTTCTCCTGTGGTCACTAATCCGGATTGAAATTGCATTTGAATTTCTGCAACTTCTTTCTCTGCTTCACCAATAATTTCCTCTTTATTATTTGGTACTATCATGTCATCAATTCCTACCGAAGCACCAGAACGTGCAGCATAGGTAAATCCTGTATACATTACCTGATCGGAGAAAATCACAGTATCTTTTAATCCTAAAATCCTATAACAGGTATTTAACAGTTGTGATATAGCTTTTTTTCCTAAGGGCTTATTAACCAGAGAAAAAGGTAGTCCTTTAGGTACAATCATCCAAAGAATAGTTCTACCGATAGTAGTACTAATTAAATTAGTTTTAGTAATCAATTGTTCTTCGGATTTCTTTTGATATTCGGTGATTCGTACGGTAACTCTCGCATGTAAATCTGCTATTCCTGCTCGATATATATGTTCTGCTTCTTGGGCATTACTTAACACCATCCCTTCTCCTTTAGCATTAACTTTATCTATCGTCATATAGTATAATCCTAAAACTACATCCTGAGATGGAACCATAATAGGTTCGCCATTGGCGGGAGATAAAATATTATTAGTAGACATCATGAGGGTTCTAGCCTCTAATTGCGATTCTAAAGTTAATGGTACGTGTACCGCCATTTGATCACCGTCAAAGTCCGCATTATATGCGGCACATACTAAAGGATGTAGCTGAATGGCTTTACCTTCAATCAGGATAGGTTCAAAGGCTTGAATGCCAAGTCGATGTAATGTGGGTGCTCTATTGAGCAATACCGGATGTTCACGAATAACTTCCTCTAAAATATCCCACACTACTGCTTCTTCACGTTCCACCATTTTTTTAGCATTTTTGATGGTAGTGGCCAGACCTTGTTTTTCTAATTTACCATAAATAAAAGGTTTAAATAATTCTAGAGCCATTTTTTTCGGAAGGCCACATTGTTGTAGACGTAAATATGGTCCTACTGTTATGACAGATCTTCCGGAGTAATCTACACGTTTGCCTAATAAATTTTGGCGAAACCTTCCTTGTTTACCCTTTATCATATCGGTAATAGATTTAAGCGGACGTTTGTTGGAACCAACAATGGCTCTTCCTCGGCGGCCATTATCTAACAGGGCATCCACTGCTTCTTGTAGCATACGTTTTTCATTACGAACAATTATATCTGGAGCTGATAAATCCAAAAGACGTTTTAATCTATTATTACGATTAATAACGCGCCTATATAAATCATTCAGATCCGACGTTGCAAAACGTCCTCCGTCTAAAGGCACTAAAGGTCGCAAATCAGGCGGTAAAACTGGCAATACAGTTAATATCATCCATTCCGGTTGATTTCCAGAATTGATAAAAGATTCTAATAAATTAATACGTTTCGTAATCTTTTTTCGTTTATTTTCCGAGGAAGCAGAATGAAAATCTTCAATTAACCGCTGGCATTCTTGTTGAAGATTAATATTTTTTAACAGATATTGAATTGCTTCTGCTCCCATTTTAGCTTCAAATTCATCTCCAAATTCTTCTAGAGCATCTAAATATTGTTCTTCGCTTAAAATCTGTCGACGTTCGAGATTAGTCATTCCTTCTTCTACAATAACATAGGATTCAAAATAAAGTACTCGTTCAATATCTCGAAGAGGCATATCAAGTAATAATCCGATACGTGAGGGTAAAGATTTTAGAAACCAAATATGTGCAGTAGGAGAAGCTAATTCTATATGTCCCATTCGTTCACGACGAACTTTAGTGTGTGTGACTTCAACACCACATTTTTCACATATTATTCCTCGATGTTTAAGACGTTTATATTTTCCACATAAACACTCATAATCTTTTATGGGACCAAAAATTCGTGCACAAAATAGTCCCTCTCGTTCCGGCTTAAAGGTACGATAATTAATGGTTTCTGGTTTTTTTACTTCTCCATAAGACCAGGAACGGATTATATCAGGAGAAGCTAAAGAAATTTTTATTGAATTAAACTCTTCTGTTTTATTTTGTGCTTTGATTAATTTAAGGAAATCTTTCACAAATTAGCTCCTATATGGTGAAAGGAGTGAAGCATATCTCGAATACATAAATAAAATTACTTAACTGGATCTAAATATTTATTTTCTGAAAATTATTCTTCTTCTAAATCTATATTTAGACCAAGAGAACGAATTTCCTTTACTAGGACATTGAAAGATTCTGGTATTCCAGCTTTCATCTGATGGTTACCATCTACAATATTTTTATACATCTTAGTTCTGCCACTCACATCATCTGATTTAATCGTAAGCATTTCCTGCAAAGTGTAAGCAGCTCCATAGGCTTCTAGAGCCCATACTTCCATTTCTCCGAAACGTTGTCCTCCAAACTGAGCTTTGCCTCCTAAAGGTTGCTGGGTTACTAAGCTGTAAGAACCAGTAGACCGAGCATGCATTTTATCATCCACTAAATGATTTAATTTCATCATATACATGTAACCTACAGTAACGGGTCGCTCGAATTGTTCTCCAGTCCGACCATCAAATAAAGTAATCTGACCAGAAGAAGGTACATTTACTAATTCTAACATTTCTTTAATTTCTATCTCTTTAGCACCGTCGAATACTGGACATGATACGGGCATACCTTGTCTAAGATTTTCCGCTAATTGGAGAATTTCATCATCACTAAAACTTTTTAAATCCACCTTATTACGTAGGTTAACTCCCACATTATAGTATTTTTGAAGAAAATTACGCAGTTCATTAAGGGAATGATATTTATTCATCATACTATTAATTTGGTCACCTATTCCCTTTGCGGCCATACCTAGATGAGTTTCAAGTATTTGTCCGATATTCATTCTCGAAGGTACTCCTAATGGATTCAGGACTATATCTACTGGAATACCATGGGTATCATATGGCATATCTTCTATAGGATTAATTTTAGATATTACTCCTTTATTACCATGTCGACCAGCCATTTTATCACCTGGTTGTATCTGCCGTTTTACAGCTAAGTATACTTTCACTGTTTTTAATACTCCCGGAGATAAATCATCACCTTTACTAATTTTAATTCGTTTTGCTTCAACTTGAGAGTCAAATTGTTGTTTTAAATTTTTATATTGTTTTATTAGTTGGTCTAATTCTTTTTGTTGATCTATATTATCTAAATTAATATTTAACCATTCTTCTGCACTTAAATAAGAAATATTTTCTTTATGTTTAACGCCGCTCTTTATCAAAAAAGATTGAATTCGGGAAGAAATACCATCTTCTAAAATTTGTAATTCTTCAGTTAAATCTTTCTTTGATTTTTGTATTAATATTTTTTCTATCTCTAAAGCACGTTGATCTTTAGCTATTCCTTCTCGAGTAAATACTTGTACGTCTATTATAGTACCGGATACTCCATTAGGAACACGCAGAGAAGTATCTTTTACATCAGATGCTTTCTCTCCAAAAATTGCATGCAATAATTTTTCTTCGGGCGAGAGTTGAGTTTCTCCCTTAGGAGTAACTTTACCTACTAAGATATCCCCTTCTGAAACTTCCGCTCCTATATATACAATACCGGATTCATCTAATTTCGAAAGAGCCGCTTCTCCTACATTTGGAATATCGGCCGTAATTTCCTCGATACCTAACTTAGTATCCCGAGATATACAGGACAGTTCCTGAATATGAATAGTAGTAAATTTATCTTTTTGTACTATACCTTCTGAGATCAGAATAGAATCTTCGAAATTATAACCTAACCAGGGCATAAAGGCTACTCTCAGATTATGACCTAATGCTAGTTCTCCTATATCCGTAGCCGGACCATCCGCTAGGACATCTCCTGGCTCTATAATTTCTCCTAATGAAACACACGGCTTCTGATTTATACAAGTATTTTGATTAGAACGAACATATTTAGTTAAATTATAAATATCAAGACCCGTCTCATTTTTATTTATTTCTTCTTCTTTAACCTTGACTACAATGCGAGCAGCATCTAAATAGTGAATCATACCTCCGCGTTTTGCTATGACAGTAACCCCAGAATCTATCGCTACTGTACGTTCCATTCCAGTACCTACTAATGGTTTTTCTGAACGTAATGTGGGTACTGCCTGACGTTGCATATTAGCTCCCATTAAAGCACGATTAGCATCATCATGTTCTAAAAACGGTATAAGCGCAGCTCCTACTGACATTATTTGCTGCGTTGCTATATCCATATAATCAATTTCATTACTATTAAATAAACCTGATTCTCCTTTTCTACGACAAATTATTAAATCTGATTCTAATACTCCCTGCTCATTGATAATACTATTAGCTTGTGCAATAACATATTTTCCTTCTTCTAGAGCGGAAAGATAATGAATTTCATCTGTTACTCTACCGTTGCATACTCTGCGATACGGCGTTTCTAAAAACCCATATTCGTTGGTTTGGGCATAGACGGATAAGGAATTAATTAATCCTATATTAGGTCCTTCTGGCGTTTCAATAGGACATACTCTTCCATAATGAGTAGGATGAACATCTCTTACTTCAAATCCTGCCCGTTCACGAGTTAATCCTCCTGGACCCAGTGCGGAAATACGTCGTTTATGAGTTACTTCGGCTAAAGGATTATTTTGATCCATAAATTGTGATAGCTGACTAGTGCTAAAAAATTCTTTCACGGCGGCAGAAATGGGTTTAGCATTAATTAAATCTTGTGGAACAGTGGAATCTAAATTACCCAGTGATAACTTTTCTCTTACCGAGCGCTCAAGACGAGCTAAACCAATTCTAAATTGATTTTCAGTCATTTCTCCTACACATCGTATCCGGCGGTTTCCTAGATGATCTATATCATCTATTTCCCCTTTTCCATCACGAATACTGATAAGTTTTTTCATCACTTCTACGATATCCACTCGCGTAAGAGTACTAGGACCTTCACTATAGTCTCTATTTAAAGAACGATTGAATTTCATTCTCCCCACTGGGGAAAGATCATACCGTTCTTCGGAAAAAAAGATATTTTCAAATAGATCTTCCGTTGCTGCAAGGGTAGGAGGTTCTCCAGGACGCATCATCCGATAAAGTTCTACTAAAGCACTGTAACGATCACTAGTATTATCAATTTGCAATGTTTGTGATATATAAGATCCATGATCTAAATCGTTAGTAAATATAGTTTCAATATATTTAAAACCCGATACAATTAAATTTTCTATTATCTCTACTGTCAATTCAGTATTAGCGGTACAAATTAATTGGCCCGTATATTCATTAATATAATTTTTAGCACTTATCTTGCCCACAATGTATTCCATTGGTACTTCAATATCTTTTATCTGTGCTTGTTCTAGAAGTCTTATATGGCGAGGAGTAATACGACGTCCTTTTTCAATATAAATTTTTCCATGTGCTTCAATATTAAATGACAGCATTTCTCCCCGTAACCGATTTGCTATCAGTTCTAATTTAAATTTTTGATTGTTCTTTATTTCAAAAATCATTGGTTCAAAAAAAAGTCCAAGGATCTCTTCAGTATTATAATTAAGAGCACGTAAAATAATTGTGGCAGGTAATTTACGTCGTCTATCAATCCGAACAAATAAATGATCTTTAGGATCAAATTCAAAATCTAACCATGACCCGCGGTAAGGTATAATGCGTGCATTATATAATACTTTTCCGGAAGAATGAGACTTCCCCTTATCACTATCAAAGAAGACTCCTGGACTACGATGCAGTTGAGACACTACTACTCTCTCAGTACCATTAATTATAAAAGTCCCATGTTCGGTCATGAGGGGAATATCCCCCATATACACTTCCTGTTCTTTTATAAATTTTATGGATCGATCTGATCCTTCATTATCATATACAATAAGACGCAGTTGAACTCGTAAAGGAACGGAGTAGGTTAAACTCCGAGTCTTACATTCTTTAACATTAAAAACTGTACTACCTAGACGAAAATCAATATATTGAATTTCCGAATCATTATTTTGACTTTTTATAGGAAATACGGAGCGTAACGCTGCTTCTAAACCAGAATGTCCTTCCGAATCTTTTGTAATAAATTTTTGAAATGAATCAAGCTGGATGGAAAGTAGATATGGAAAATCCAATACTTGGGTACGTTTACTAAAATCCTTCCGGATGCGTTTCTTTTCTGTATGGGAATAAAAAACCATAGGGTTAGGCTTCCTCAGTATGTAGGATAATATAACCAATATCTTTATTATATTGTAATATAGAACTTACTAATTACTCTTAGTAAGAGTTAATTTTACTTATTAAAATAATAAGTTTTGATAAATTTTATTATTGTTATTTTCGAAAATAAAAGTATGAAAAATATCGGAACACAATCCTCATATTTGAATAATATACCAAATATTCATGTTGGATACCGAATCTTAAGGATTTTATTTTATTTCTATAGATGCTCCCGTTTCTTCTAAAGATTTTTTTAAATTTTCAGCTGCTTCTTTACTAATATTCTCCTTGATAACAGTAGGCGTAGATTCTACTAGATCTTTAGCATCTTTTAGACCTAGTCCTGTGATCCCTCTGACTGATTTAATAACAGCGATTTTATTATTACCAATAGCAGTTAAAAATACCGAAAATTCTGTTTTTTCTTCTACTTCCTCTGAAATTGGCTGTGTTCCTCCTACCGAACCTATATTAGCAGCGGCAGAAACTCCAAATTTTTTTTCCATAGCCTCAACTAATTCGGTTACCTCCATAACGGACATAGCTGCTACGGCTGCAAGTATTTGCTCTTTACTTATAGACATAATACTTCTCTCCCCCACAACAATTAGTTATTTTTTTAATCTTTCCTTTCTAAAAGAAATAGACTAAATCTTTTCTAAGATGATTAGAACCTACGTGGTATGTTTACTCTTGCAGTAATTGGCTAGACTACGAACTAGTCTCCCACTAGATATTTCTTGCATAGTTATGATTAATCGTCTTACTGCTTCTTCATAAGTAGGCAGCGAAGCTAAAACTTCTATTTGTTCGGCAGTAAGTATCTTTCCTTCATAAGACGCGGCTTTAACAATAAATTTACTATTCGTTTTAGCAAAATTATTAAATAATCGAGCAGCAGTGCCAGGATGACCCTTTGAAAAAGCAATTAAACAAGGTCCTCTCAAAGATTTTATTATACATTGAAATTGAGTCTCCCGAACTATAATACGTAATAGTGTGTTACGTGCTACATACATATCTACGTTACTTTCTCGTGTTAATTTTCTCAGCTCCGTCATTTGATTAGCTGGAATTCCACTGCTATCTGCAATTACTACCGACAAGGAATTTTTTGCTATTTTACTAATTTTACTTACTATTTTTTGTTTTTTTTCTAAATTTATTGCCATTCTAATTAATCCTTTTTATGGCAAAATATAGTTCTGAGTATTTCACAGTCAAAACTCGGAGCTTGTTAATTGATAACCTATTCTAATAATTTTTTTTTGTCCTGTAAACTACCGTTTAATTAAAACTAAAATTCAGGGAAGTCATATCTATTATGATACCTACTCCCATAGTAGTAGAAAGAGTAATTTTGTGAAAAAATACTCCTTTTGTGTTAGAGGGTTTACTTTTTCTCAAAGTATCTAATAGATATTCCAGATTTTCTTTTAAATCAAGATAAGAAAAATTTATTTTTCCAATAGGGGCATGAATAATACCATTTTTATCGTTGCGATAACGAATTTGTCCCGAGTGCGCCGTGTTTATAGCCTCCTTAATATTATTCGTAACGGTTCCCGTTTGAGGATTAGGCATAAGTCCTCGCGGTCCTAAGATGGTGCCTAATTGACTAACTATTGGCATTGCATCTGGTGTGGCTAATACAATATTAAAATTTCTCTCCCCCTTCTTTATTTTGTCCGCGAGATCTTTCATTCCAACTAAGTCGGCTCCAGCTTGTTTGGCTAATTCTACATTTTTACCTTGAGTAAATACAGCCACCCGAGGATATCTACCCGTGCCATGTGGTAATACTACCGTTCCCCGAACTATTTGATCGGCCTTGCGAGCATCAATGCCCAGATTAATTGCTATATCTATGCTTTCAATAAATTTGGAACTGCTGGGTACCTTGTCTTTTAAAAGATTAAAAGCTTCTCTAAAAGAATATTGCTGCAAGGAGTCAAATTTTTCTCTGGATATACGTTGACGTTTAGATAATCTAGTCATGTAATTTAATTTTAATCCTCTATTGTTAATCCCATCGAACGAGCTGTTCCTTGAATACACCGTGTCATAGCTGCAATATTTGCCCCGGTCAGATCCGAAAATTTTGTTGCTGCTATTTCACGTAATTGTTTATATGTTATAGAACCTACTTTTTCCTTATTAGGTTTACTCGATCCTGCATTAATACCAGCCGCTTTTTTTAGTAATGCCACAGCGGGAGGACTTTTAATTATAAATGTAAAAGATTTATCTGAATAAACGGTTATTATTACTGGAAGGGGTAATCCTTTTTCAAAAGATTCTGTTTTAGCATTAAAAGTTTTACAGAATTCCATAATATTTACTCCTCGTTGGCCCAAAGCAGGACCTACTGGAGGACTAGGATTAGCCATACCAGCAGCAACTTGTAATTTTACATAAGCTTGTACTTTTTTTTTACCCATGATTAATTATCTCTTAAGATAGATTGTCAAAATAGTTATAATTATGCGTTGCCCCAACATTAGTTTTTTTCCACTTGACGAAAGTTTAATTCTACCGGGGTACTACGACCAAATATAGATACTGAAACTTTTACACGATTCTTTTCATAATCTACTTCTTCCACTACTCCATGAAAATCTGCAAATGGGCCATCATTAACACGCACTATTTCCCCAGGATAAAATAATATTTTTGGTTTTGGTTGATGCAGAGATTTTTGCATAAGTAATTTAATTTTATGTATTTCTTGATCATTAATCGGGGTGGGATTGTCGGTAGTGCCTCCAATAAAACCCATCACGCCAGGAATACTACGTACTAAATTCCAACTGGCTTCGTTCATCTCCATCTGAACTAAAACATAACCAGGAAAAAATTTACGTTCACTTCTACGACGATGTCCTGCTCTCATTTCTAACACTTCTTCTGTCGGAACCATCACTTTACCAAAAAAATGTGATAAATTATGTAATTTTATATGTTCCCGTAATGTTTGTGCAACCCGATTTTCAATACCAGAACTAGCATGTATTACATACCAACGTCTCTGTTGTGATACTTCACACATTTCAGAACCTCACGTTAGTGAGAAATGATATAATAAAAAATAATATTCTATCTAAGCCCCATAATATCAGAGACATTATAGCTGTTGCTGTCACTACAATTAAGGTAGTATGGAGTGTTTCCTGTTTACTGGGCCATATTATTCTACGCATTTCCTGTTGAGATTCTAGAAAAAAATTTAACAGTACTTTTCCGTTTTTTGTTAAGGATACTATAAAGACTGCCGTTAAAATGGTAATAATTACTGTTAATATACGTATCACTAATCTGATATTTTGGTAATGATTACTCATGATAGCTATCATCAATAAAATAACAGCTAGTATCCACTTTAAAATCTCCACTCCTCTATATCTCCTTTGATACTTAAAATTACTTTGACTACCTCTATTTCGTATTTAAAGGGATCCTATCCCAAATAGGATCTGTTGTTTGTGATGCCTACTATGATGATCAATAGCATAAATATATAATTTAATAGCCATTAATTGCGAATCTTCTGTTCTATGGAAATAAAAAAAATGAATAAACATTTTTTATTGCTGATAGGCAGATTCGAACCGCCGACCTCACCCTTACCAAGGGTGTGCTCTCCCACCTGAGCTATATCAGCGAATTTTCAGCGGATAGCGGGAATTGAACCCGCTTCATCAGCTTGGAAGGCTGAGGTAATGCCATTATACGATATCCGCATGCAATAAATAATATAATAATGCCTAGTAACTCTATTTTATATCACTTCTCTTAGAGAGAAGGCATTTATAAATATAAAAATTTTTAAATTTATTTAAATTTTTAGCTATTCCATGTCATATTGGTGGGGGAAGGATTCGAACCTTCGAAGTCTATGACGGCAGATTTACAGTCTGCTCCCTTTAACCACTCGGGAACCCCACCCATAAAATTTATTCTTCTAGCACTTTTTTGCCGGCTGCCGGAATCGAACTGGCGACCTACTGATTACAAGTCAGTTGCTCTACCAACTGAGCTAAGCCGGCCTAAAATAGGTCCTATCGATGATAATAATCATCTCTTATTATATGTCAATTGTGGGTTATTTTAACATAAAAATTCTTTCTAAGATAGAAAAACTTCTTCTAAAGTATTTATCAGATTTTATCATTTTTCTAATTGTAGCCTGATATGGCTTAACACGAAAAGATTTTTTTTCAAAACAAAGTTTTACGGTGGAGGGAGTATTAAACAATATTTTTATTAAGGAAAATTATCACCTATAACTTCACTAGCATTTAGTTTTCCATGTGCGCCTATGAAATGCACTTCTGGTTCAAGCCAAATATTAAATTTTTTTCCTACGGCTTGGCGCACTATATTTGCTAAACGGGCAATATCCCAACCCGTAGCATTTTTTTCATTTATTAAAATGAGCGCATGTTGATTATGTACTACAGCTCCTCCGTATCGATACCCTTTTAGATTACATTGCTCAATAAGCCAACCTGCAGAAATTTTTACTAATCCATTCCTCTGAACACTATTTGGTATTTGTGGAAAATTACATAAGATCTGCACAGCTTGTTTAGCTTCAATGATGGGGTTCTTAAAAAAACTTCCAGCATTTCCAAGAACTTGAGGATTCGGTAATTTTCTGGAGCGAAGATAACAAATAGTATCAAAAATTTTTTTGGGAGTAGTTAGAGAACAATCGAGAAATAATAAGCTGGGATGAATTAAATGAGGCTGCCAATTTTTTTTAATTAATAAACCAACAGCAGTAATAATATAATTATTTTTATAATTATGAAGAAATATACTATTTCGATACTGAAACTCACACTTATCTGCTGAAATACAGAAGATATTTTGATTAAATAAATCAAGAATTTCTACATATTCACAAAATGTATTAAACTCAATCCCATAAGCGCCGATATTTTGAATAACAGCCGCCCCTACACATCCTGGTATGAAAGCTAAATTTTCTAGACCAAAAATTTTATTTTGAATAGTATATTCAACTAACGTATGCCAATTTTCACCTGACTTCACATGTAAATGCCAATATTCCATTGTTTCTCGTATTTTTATTCCTTTTAAACGATTAATAATGACAGTGCCAATGAAATCATCTAGAAATAAAACATTACTTCCAGCACCTAAGATCAAAATTGGTAAATTCTCTTGTTGAGATGATTGCCATGCTTTAAGTAATTGAGAAATAGTTTTTATCACCATGACTTTGACAGCATGAACATTAATACCAAAAGTATTAAATGAGATTAATCTTTGCTGTGGAGAAGGATAAACAACCTTCATTGGATACTCTCTCTCTAAAATAAGAAAATTTTGGATTCATCTAAAATATGGTACTCTCTTATGAGATTTTTATCTATGGTAAATATAATTAGAATTATGTTGTTTATATAAATTAAAATCATTCAATAAACGAATGATTATTTTATTATTTTTCTAAAACTTTTATCCTCATAAGAGAGGAGGATTAAATTATTATGTTTAAACAAAAGTTATATGATGTTCTCGTTATAGGAGGAGGCCATGCAGGAACCGAAGCAGCTTTAGCATCGGCAAGAATGGGATGTAAAACTCTATTAATCTCGCATAATATTGAGACTATTGGACAAATGTCATGTAATCCCTCTATTGGAGGAATTGGTAAAGGACATTTAGTAAAAGAAATTGATGCCCTAGGAGGATTAATGGCTCAAGCTATTGATCAGTCGGGAATTCAATTTAGAATCCTCAATTCTCGTAAAGGACCAGCTGTACGTGCTACTCGTGCGCAAGCCGATCGCGTACTTTATCGACAGATAATACGACGTACTTTGGAAAATCAACCTAATTTAACAATTTTTCAGCAAGCAGTTAATAGATTGATTATTAAGAATCATCAGGTATTAGGAGTTCATACAAATATAGGAGTTCAATTTTACTCTAAATCAGTTGTAATTAGTGTAGGAACTTTTTTAAATGGAAAAATTCATATAGGTCTTAATAGTTATCCGGGGGGGCGAGATGGTGATCCCGCATCCAGGACATTAGCAAATTTCTTAAAAGAGATATCTTTACGCGTCAAAAGACTAAAAACTGGAACTCCTCCTAGAATTGATGCCCGTTCTATTAATTATAATATTTTAACCCGTCAAGAAAGTGATTATCCTTTACCAATCTTTTCCTTTATAGGTGATATATCTCAACATCCGCAGCAGGTACCTTGTTATATTACTCACACTAATGAACTTACTCATGAGATTATTCAAAATAATCTTCATTTAAGTCCAATGAAGTGCGGATTAATTAAAGGTCCCGGACCACGATACTGTCCTTCCATTGAAGATAAAATTATTCGGTTTAAAGATCGTACTGCACATCAAATTTTTCTAGAGCCGGAAGGAATAACTAGCCAAGAAATGTATCCAAACGGAATTTCCACTAGCTTACCCTGTGATGTGCAACTGCAAATTTTACGTTCTATTAAAGGATTGGAAAATTGTCATATGGTACGTCCCGGATATGCAATAGAATATGATTATTTAGATCCCAGAGATCTAAAACCAACTCTGGAAAGTAAATATATTAATGGTCTTTTTTTTGCCGGACAAATAAATGGTACTACTGGTTATGAAGAAGCAGCAACACAGGGCTTATTAGCAGGAATAAATGCCGGGTGTTTATCTTTAAATAAAGAAGGATGGATTCCAAAACGCAATCAGGCATATATTGGAGTCTTGATAGATGACCTATGTACTAGAGGTACTAACGAACCATACAGAATGTTGACTTCTAGAGCAGAATATCGTTTATTTCTACGGGAAGATAATGCAGACATCCGATTAACAGAAATTGGACGTAATTTAGGAATAGTAGATGATAAACGGTGGAGTATTTTTCATAATAAAAAAGAACAGAGTGAAAAAGAACTCCAACGGTTACGTAACCTATGGTTACCAAAAAGTTCTTTACATCTCATTAGTAATTTACTGAAAAATACTATTACGAGGGATAAAATCAATGCAGAAGAACTATTACGACGTCCAGAAATAACATATGAGTCTTTGCTTAAGCTACCATCTTTTGCACCGGAAGGAATTACTAATCCTTTAGTTTATAAATCAGTAGAGATTCAAATAAAATATAAAGGATATCTACTTCGTCAGCAAGCCGAATTTCTTAACCAAGAACGTCTTAATAATATTAAGTTACCTGTGAATTTAGACTATAATCAAATTCATTCTATTTCTAATGAAGTTAGTGATCTTCTTAATGAAGTGCACCCCATCTCTGTAGGTCAAGCATCTCGTATTCCAGGAGTTACCCCTGCTGCTATATCTATTTTATGTATTTGGCTCAAAAAAAATGCTTACTTATCTCAGATAAGTTAATGATATTAACAGAAACTTGTAAAAATTTGATGGTTGGATAAATTTTTCTCTATAATAAATATTATAAGGAATAAAATTACAAGTCGTTGACTTCAGTAAGAAAGATTAGTAAAATAGAACGAGAAAAAGAAGAATATTCATGATTATTGATTAATTAAATTCAATATTAAATCTCACTAAGGTAAAAAATGTCGGTGACAGGAGAGTTCTTTAACTCACAGCAATATATAGGACATCATTTGCAACACCTTCAGATGAATTTACATTCTTTAAGTCTAATTACTCCGATGCAAATAATTAGTCCTAGCTTCTGGACAATAAACGTAGATTCTCTATTTTTTTCTGTTGCTTTAGGAATATTATTTTTAACTTTTTTTTATGTAGTTGCTCGCAAGGTGACTAGTAGTATTCCGGGAACTAGCCAAACTATTGTAGAAATAGTGGTATTATTTATTGACCGAAGTGTACGAGAGATGTATCAGGAAGAAAATAAGCTGATTGCTCCTTTGGCTTTAACTATTTTTATATGGATCTTATTAATGAATGCAATGGATTTATTACCTATAGATTTTTTACCTTATATAGGAGAGCATTTATTTCATTTATCATCATTAAGAGTTGTTCCTTCGGCTGATATAAATATCACCCTATCTATGTCAATAGGAGTATTTATATTGATCATATACTATAGTTTTAAGGTAAAAGGTTTAAAAGGATTTAGTAGAGAATTAACTTTTCATCCTTTTAATAATATTATTTTTATGCCCATCAACTTGATGTTAGAAAGTATCAACCTAATATCTAAACCAATTTCATTAGCATTACGTTTATTTGGTAACATATATGCAGGAGAGATTATTTTTATATTAATAACTGCTTTATTACCATGGTGGTTACAGTGGTTATTGAATGTTCCCTGGGCTATTCTTCATATATTAATAATAATACTACAAGCTTTTATTTTTATGGTTCTGACAATTGTCTATTTGTCGATAGCTGCTGAGAATCAGCCCCATAATTAATTATTTTATATAAATTTAATGGAGATTTGAATGGAAAACCTCAATATCTTATATCTTGCTGCTGCTGTGATGATTGGATTAGCCGCTATTGGAGCAGCTATTGGAATCGGACTTTTAGGGAGTAAATTTCTTGAGGGAGCTGCTAGACAGCCAGATCTCATTCCTTTATTACGAACACAATTTTTTGTAATTATGGGATTAGTAGATGCTATTCCAATGATAGCTGTAGGAATAGGTTTATATATGATATTTGCTGTAAGATCTAATTAACATCTAAATTGGATTAGATTTCTTTATGAGAATATTAAATATTCCGACCTTTATATGGTCAATGAAAATTTACTTAATGAAACTTACTTTCTGCTGGTAGAGTATATAAGATGAATATTAATGCCACTATCCTAGGACAATCAGTAGCTTTTATAATTTTTGTTATATTTTGTATGAGGTACATCTGGCCACCCATTTTGAATGCCATAGAAAAAAGACAGCAAGAAATAGCAGATGGATTATCGGCTGCAGAACAAGCAAAAATGACTTTAAAGGATGCTCAGGCACAAGCTCAACAACAGTTAAATCAGGCTCATCAAAAAGCATTAAATATTTTAGATAAAGCCAAACAACAAAGTAGTAAAATTTTAGAAAAAGTAAGCTCCGAAGCAGAAAAGGAACGAAAAAGAATTATCTCTCGCGCTCAAATCGAAATAGAATCAGCGCAGCAGAAGGTACGAGAAAAATTAAGAAAAGAAGTTGTAAGTATAACTATAGCGGTAACAGAGAAGTTAATGGAAAGTTCAGTCAATGAAAAAATTAATAAGAACATTATTAATAAAATAATCTCACAGTTATAATTTTATGAAACAAATAACCGAGTTACAAACCATAGCACGTCCTTATGCAATTGCAGCTTTTGAATTTGCTACTATTAAGGATAAAATTAATAAATGGCAACATATGTTATCATTAAGTGCAGAGATATCTCGTAATCGTAATATTACTCAGCTTCTTTATGGAGTACTAGCACCCAAAATCTTATATAAGATATTTATAACTCTTTGTGGAAATAATATTGAAAAAGAATTTAAAAATTTTATAAGGATTATGGCAGAGAACAATAGAATACAATTACTACCAGTAGTACTGAAAATATTTAAACAGTTACGTTTGGAATATCAACAAATTACATACCTTGAAGTTATTACAGCTACTCCCATTAATTCTGAGCAATTAACAGCTATAAAAAAAATCATTGAAGAAAAACTAGTTCTAAAAGTTAGAATAAATTTAAGAATCAATAAATTTATATTAGCAGGTATTATAATACGCATGGGTAATACAGTTATAGATGGGAGTTTGCGTAGTCGTCTTAGTCGGTTAGAAGAATTTTTACTTTCATAAGAAAGCGAGCAATATGAAAATCCATTCTACAGAAATCAGTGAACTTATTAAAAAACGTATAGCTAATTTTAATATTGTAAGTGATATTTATAATGAAGGAACAATTTTAACAGTTAGTGATGGAATTATAAAAATATACGGTTTAAGTAATGTTATGCAAGGTGAAATGATTGCGTTACCAGGAAGACATAATAATAAACGTTATGCAATTACTTTAAATTTGGAACGAGATTGTGTGGGAGCAGTAGTCCTAGGACCATACACGGATCTGGTAGAAGGCATGAAAGTCCAGAGTACTGGACGATTCTTAGAAGTACCCATTGGAAGAGCTCTCTTAGGGCGAGTAATTAATTCCTTAGGAGAACCAGTAGATGGTAAAGGATCTATCAAATGTGAAATGTTTGCTGCTATAGAAACAGAAGCTCCCGGAGTAATTGACCGACAAGCTATCACAGAACCTATTCAAACAGGTTATAAGATTATTGATACTATGATTCCTATCGGAAGAGGACAACGAGAATTAATTATTGGGGATCGTCAAACTGGTAAAACGTCTCTTGCAATTGATACTATTATTAATCAACGACATTCAGGAATTAAATGTGTATATGTCGCAGTAGGTCAAAAGGCTTCTACGGTAGTAAACGTAGTACAAAAGTTAGCAGAGTATAATGCGTTAGATTATACGATAGTAGTAGCATCATTTGCTTCTGATTCAGCAGTCTTACAATATCTGGCCCCTTATGCAGGATGTACAATGGGGGAATTTTTTCGAAATCGAGGTGAAGATGCATTAATTATTTATGATGATTTGTCTAAGCAAGCTATAGCATATCGTCAAATTTCATTATTATTGCGTCGTCCACCGGGAAGAGAAGCTTTTCCAGGTGATATTTTTTACTTACATGCTCGCTTATTAGAAAGAGCAGCACGGGTAAATGCTGATTATGTTAAAGCTTTTACTAAGGGGCAAGTAAAAAATAAAACTGGTTCTCTAACTGCTTTACCTATTATTGAAACTCAAGCCGGTGACGTATCCTCTTTTGTTCCCACAAATGTTATTTCAATTACTGATGGCCAAATATTTTTAGAATCTAATTTATTTAATATAGGTATCCGTCCAGCCGTAAATCCAGGAATATCTGTATCTCGCGTGGGCAGTGCGGCACAGACTCCAATTCTCAAGTATTTAAGTCGAGGCATCAGAACTTCATTAGCTCAATACCATGAACTAGCGGCATTTTCACAATTTAGTTCCGATCTGGATGAAGAAACTCGGAAGAGAATTAACTATGGTAAGAAGTTAACAGAATTATTAAAACAACCACAGTATCATCCCAAGAGTATAGCTAAACAAGCGATAGTATTATTTGCGGTAGAAAATGGTTATATGGATAACATAGAAACTTCTAAAATTCCAAATTTTGAAGATGCATTATTAGATTATGTAGATCAAAATCATCAAAATTTGATACAGGAAATAAATGAGACTGGAAGTTATAATGATATTCTTATAAAGAAACTTAAATTTGTCATTGAAGAATTTAAATCTTTGCATTTGTGGTAAAAAAATTTTCATGGAAAAATTAGATGCCTAGTTTAATAAACATCCGCACTAAAATTTTTGCAATCAAAAACATGCAGAAGATTACTAAAGCTATGGAAATGATTGCCGCTTCTAAGAAACGTAAAATGCAAGAACGCATGAATAAAAGTTTTCCGTATGTAGATAGTATCCAGAAAGTAATTAATCATCTGCAGCGAAGCAGTTTAGAGTATAAACATTTGTACTTAGAAGAACGAACACCTAAAAAAGCAATGGGATACTTATTAATTTCTACTGATCGGGGACTTTGTGGAGGGATGAATAATAACTTATTTAGAAAACTACTAAAAGAGATTAAAAAATGGCGGGAGCAGAAAATAAGTTGTGATTTAGTGATAATTGGTACCAAAGGAGGAACATTTTTCAGATCGGTAGACGAAGCTCGAATTATAGCACAGCTACCTAAGTTAGGTAACTCGCCATCATTGACAGATATTATTGGACCTATAAAAATACTCTTACAGGCTTATGAAGAAAAAAGATTAGACGGAGTTTATCTGGTATATAATAAGTTTATAAATGTTATATCTCAAGTTCCTCATATCCTGCGCATCCTACCTATTCCCATTAGAGAACAAAACGTAAAAAAAAGAGGTGATTATATATATGAACCTGAATCTAAATTAGTAATAAATATATTATTGCAACGTTATATTGAATCACAAATATATCAAAAATTATTAGAAAACTTAATGAGTGAACAAGTAGCTCGGATGATAGCTATGAGAACAGCTACTGATAATGTAGGACGTATGATTAAAGAAATACAATTAGTATATAATAATATACGTCAGAATACTATTACTCAGGAATTGACTGAAATTGTTGCAGGAGCAGCAGCTGTATAGGATAAGAGAGGACGTGTTATAATGGTGATAGGAAAAATTATCCAGATTATCGGTGCAGTAGTAGACGTCGAATTTTCTCAAAATGATGTTCCTAAAATATATAGTGCACTAGAGGTAAAAAATAAAAGTAACATTCTGATACTGGAGGTTCAGCAACAATTAGGGGGAGGTATAGTACGGACTATTGCGATGGGTTCTTCAGAAGGATTAAAACGGGGATTAGAAGTAATAGATCTTAAACATTATATAAAAGTTCCGGTAGGAAAATGTACTCTGGGGCGTATTATGAATGTATTGGGAGAACCAATAGATAAAAAAGGAGAAATAGGTACAGATGTAGAAAAGTGGAGCATTCATCGATCCCCACCTACATACTCAGAACTATCAACTTCACAGGAATTACTTGAAACTGGAATTAAAGTCATTGATCTTATTTGTCCTTTTGCGAAAGGGGGTAAAATAGGTTTATTCGGAGGTGCAGGAGTAGGTAAAACTGTGAATATGATGGAATTAATTCGGAATATTGCAATAGAACATGCCGGTTACTCGGTATTTACTGGAGTAGGAGAAAGAACACGTGAAGGGAATGATTTCTATCATGAAATGTCATTATCTAAAGTTCTAGATAAAGTATCTTTAGTTTATGGTCAAATGAATGAACCACCAGGAAATCGCTTACGAGTAGCCTTAACCGGATTAACTATAGCAGAAAAATTTAGAGATGAAGGTAGAAATGTACTTCTTTTTATAGATAATATCTATCGCTATACTTTAGCGGGAACAGAAGTTTCTGCTTTATTAGGACGGATGCCTTCGGCAGTAGGTTATCAACCTACATTAGCAGAAGAAATGGGAATGTTACAAGAACGTATTACTTCTACTAAGTTAGGTTCTATTACTTCTGTTCAAGCGGTATATGTACCCGCCGACGACTTAACGGATCCTTCTCCTGCCACAACATTTCTTCATTTAGATGCCACGGTAGTACTAAGTAGGCAAATTGCCTCTATGGGTATTTATCCAGCTATAGATCCTCTTGATTCTACTAGTAGACAACTAGATCCATTAATAATAGGTCACGAACACTATGATACAACTCGACAGGTACAATTTGTACTTCAACGTTACCAAGAGTTAAAAGAAATTATAGCGATTCTAGGAATGGATGAATTATCAAAAGAAGATAAATTACTAGTAAGCCGTGCTCGGAAGATACAGCGTTTTCTATCACAACCATTTTATGTAGCCGAAGTATTTACGGGATCTGCCGGTAAATATGTATCTTTAAAAGATACCATTAGAGGCTTTCAAGAAATTCTCGCCGGAAATTATGATGATTTTCCTGAACAATCATTTTATATGATAGGAAACATAGAAGAAGCAGAACAGAATATTCTTAATTAAGAAGAAATTTATGATACCTCAATCTCAATTAGTAGTTGTTAGTCCAGAACAAAAACTATTTTCTGGATCAATACAAAAACTATTGGTAACTGGAAGTGAAGGATTATTAGGAATTTATCCTGGTCACTTACCTCTCCTGACTACTATTAAACCAGGCATGCTGCAAATTTATTGTAATACTACTCCTCTCACGGACGAAATTATTTATATTTCTGGTGGTATTATCGAAGTATATCCTAAGCTAATTACTGTATTAGCTGATACAGCCATCCGAGGGGATGAGATCGATGAATCAAGAGCTTTAGCTGCAAAGTCAGAAGCTGAACAATGTATCCAGACTACTACTCAGCAAGGTAATTTAAATAATCTCATCGCACTTAGATTGGCTAAAGAAATTGCTAAACTACGAGTTATAGAATTTCTGCGTCGTAAAAAATAATATTAATTACCAAATATCTTTCTTACTAAGAAGAAGTAAGAAAGATATTTTTAAAACAACAATTTTAATTTTAGTTCAAATAGCAAAAATTTAATATATCGTTAATTGTCACAACTGGCATTTTATGTTTCTTTGAAAAAGAAATTATATCCGGCATTTGTGCCATAGTTCCATCATCATTAGTAAGTTCGCATAAAACACCCGCGGGGTTAAATCCAGCTAAAGTGACTAGTTCTATAGTAGCTTCTGTATGTCCTTGACGTTCCATAATACCTCCATCAACGGCACGCAATGGAAAAATATGTCCCGGACGACGTAAATCTGTCGGAGTAGTATTTTCAGCTATTGCGGTGCGTATAGTAGTAATTCTATCTTGTGCTGAAACCCCAGTAGTTACTCCTTGCGCAGCTTCTATAGAGACAGTAAAACTGTTACCATAAATACTAGTATTTTTCTCTACCATCATTGGTAAAGATAATTCTTGACGTCTTTTCTCCGTAATGCATAAACATACTATTCCGCTACCATGACGAATAGCTAATGCCATTTGTTGAATCGTCATGGTAGCTGCTGCAAAAATCATGTCCGCTTCATTTTCGCGACCTGCATCATCTAACACAATTACGCCCTGTCCCGAGCGTAACGCAGTTATAACACTCTCAACTCGTTCTTTCGATGATTCTACTAGTCCTACTTGATTATTTATTGGGGTATAATTCATAGTTATCCTTTTCCATTCATAGAAATATTCTGTTTTTTATTTTTTTCATCTATTTAACTTTCAGAGTTACTTGATTTTTCATACTACAGTCAATTTAAGTACTTTAAATAATCACAATAATCTTTTTATCTTAGTTCTGTGAACTCTTACCATTTCGAAATAACTATCATCCTACAACATTACGTTTGATGTATAATACATATTATATATAATATGCGTGAAAAAAGGACGTGTATTAATGAAAATTTTCCTGGTAGGAGGAGCGGTACGCGATAGATTACTAAATCTTCCTATTAAAGATAAAGATTGGATAATTATTGGATCTACACCAGAAGAATTGGTAAAACAAGGATTTAAACCCGTAGGAAAAGATTTCCCAGTTTTTTTACATCCCATTAGCGGGGAAGAATATGCGCTTGCTCGTACAGAAAAAAAATCTGGAAGGGGATATAGAGGATTTACCTGTTATACATCGCCAGATATTACATTAGAACAAGATCTTTACAGAAGAGATCTAACTATTAATGCTATTGCATGCGATGCACAGGGAAAATATTATGATCCATTTAATGGAAGTCATGATATTTTTCATCGACGACTTCGGCATATTTCAAATGCTTTTAGTGAAGATCCATTACGAGTCTTACGAGTAGCACGTTTTGCCGCCTGTTATGACTATCTTAATTTTAAGATAGCTCCGGAAACACTCACTCTCATGCGTTCTATGTCTGCCAGTGGGGATTTAAATTACTTATCCGCTGAAAGAGTTTGGAAAGAGACAGAAATTTCTTTGCGTTCTCGTAATCCTATTTTATATTTTCAGATCCTTCGAGAATGTCATGCTTTATCCTCTATTTTTCCTGAAATTGATACTTTGTACCAAATCAATATCAATGCCAATCCTGAAAGAAATTTGTTAGATACTAATAATAGTACTTGTCATCCTCTCTTATCATTGTCGCTGGCAGTCAGAATTAGTCACCAATTGGAAGTACGTTTTGCTTCTTTATGCCATGATGTAGGACAACTGGGTGAGTTAAAAAATTCTCTTTTTTCTAATAAGAGAAGTAATTCGTGCCAGTTGCCACACATATCTAACCTAGAAAAAATGCAATTAGTAGAAAAATTCTGTCAGCGTTTACGAGTTCCCAAATGTCTACGAAATTTTTCTTTACTAGCCAATAAATGGCATTTTTTAGTACATAAAATAGAGGTAGTAGAATCTAATTCTATAATTACATTATTTAATAAAATTGATGCATGGCGGAAACCTCATCGTCTTAATCAGATTGCAGCGGTAAGTCAAGCGGTAAATGACCAGGGTCAATGTCCTCCTATTTTAGAAGACTATCCACAGGTCAATTATCTCCGCAAGATCTTTCTTTTAGCAAGTCAGGTATCTGTAAAAAAAGTGATTCAAGATGGATATCAAGGATATGAGATTCATAAAGAATTAGATCGACGACGTTGTGAAGCTATAAAATTTTGGAAAAAATATATATAACCCCTGATCTTTATAAAACGTAATATATTATTAAAATAAATTATTTATTGACCACCGGGGATACACATTAATTGTTAACTCTTTATATTGTTCACCATTTTTTAATCTTAGAAATCCTACATAAGCTATCATAGCGCCATTATCGGTACATAATTCAGGACGAGCATAAAGTATATTTCTAGAATCAATTAACTTATTAAAACTTAATCTCAACTTCCTATTTGAACTCACACCCCCTACAATTACTAATTGATTGATTTTAGTGAACTCTAGTGCTCTTTTACTTTTAATTAATAATGAATCTATAACAGCATCTTCAAAAGCACGAGCTATATCTGCTTGTGTTTGCATATCATTATTTTCTTTTTGAACTAAATTAGCAGTATAAGTTTTTAATCCTGAAAAACTAAAATCTAGGCCAGGACGATTAATCAAAGGACGAGGAAGGGTAAAACGATCCTTTCTACCCTGATGGGCTAAATGAGATAATTTAGAGCCTCCAGGATATTCTAATCCCAATAAGTGAGCAATTTTATCAAAGGCTTCTCCTACTGCATCATCAATTGTTTGTCCTAATAATTGATAGCTGCCTAATTTAATAACATTAACTAATAATGTATGGCTTCCGGAAATTAGTAATGATACAAAAGGAAAAATAGGATTATTATTGTCAATAAAAGGCGTAAATATATGTCCTTCAAGATGATTTATGGGTAAGGCGGGAATGTCTAAAGCAAAAGCTAATGAACGTCCAAAACTTGCACCTACTAATAAAGATCCGGATAAACCAGGTCCGACAGTGTAAGCAATACCATTAATATCTCGTATACTTAATGTGGTCTCTTTTAAGAGAGACTTAATTAATGGAACAATTTTTTTAATATGATTCCTAGCCGCTAATTCAGGAACTACACCGCCATAATTTGCATGCAGTAACATTTGGCTATAAACTTTATTAATTAATAAACCGTATTTTTCATCATAAATGGATAATCCAGTTTCATCACAGGATGTTTCAATTCCTAGGACACGCACAATAATATTGTTACTCCACGAAGCTTAACTTTACACTTTACATTTCAGGATTTTTTAAGTATAATCATGATTATAGTTCTATGATTTAGGTAGTTAATATGCCCATTATAATAGTTCGCGATAATGAACCATTCGATGTATCGCTTAGACGTTTCAAACGTTCATGCGAAAAAGCCGGAATCTTGGCCGAAGTCCGACGAAGAGAGTTTTATGAAAAACCTACTACTCAACGAAAACGTGAAAAAGCATCTGCCATTAAACGACTGGCTAAGAAATTATCCCGGCAACAATCACGACGTATACATAAGTAAAATTAAAATTATAATTATTTATATAGAGTTTATCAATAAAAATTAAATCCTAATATTTTTATGAGAGAAGATTAATTCTGAATGAAGAGTCAGTCAATAGGGAGACATATTCCATATACATTCATTAAAAATTTAATAACTCATATAGATATAGTAGAACTAATCAAATCTAATTTACCTTTAAAAAAAATAGGAAAAAATTATCGTTCCTGTTGTCCTTTTCACAATGATCAACATCCTTCTTTCACAGTGAGTAGAGAAAAACAATTATTTTATTGTTTTGGATGTGGCAAGCATGGAAATGTCATTGATTTTATAATGAATTGGCAAAATTTAAATTTTGTGGAAAGCATTGAAGAATTATCCGCTATGTATGGTTTTAAAATTCCATACGAATCTAGTAATGTTTTATCTATTCTTATAATTCAGCGTAGAGAATATTTATTTAACATAATGAAAATAGTATGTAATTTATATCAAAAATATTTATGGGATAAAACTATAAATGCCTTACAGGCTAGAGAATATTTAGCTCATAGAGGAATAAATTCTAAAATAATTAAAGAATTTGCTTTAGGTTTTGCTCCCGGTAGAGGAAGTACAGTGAAAGAATATTTTGACTATTATTATCCTCAGGATCGAAAGTTATTAAAAGAAATAGGCATATTAGGATTTTATCAGGAAGAAACAAATGATTTTTTTAAAAATCGTATCATGTTTCCAATTCGGGATAAAAGAGGTAGAGTTATGGGTTTTGGAGGACGAATTCTGAACTCATCCCATCCTAAGTATTTAAATTCCCCTACTACAAATATTTTTAATAAAGGACATCAACTATATGGTCTCTATGAACTACATAAAAAATGTACTAGACCTTTTAAAGTGTTAGTGGTAGAAGGTTATATGGATGTTATTTCTTTAGTACAGAATGGAATTGATTATACGGTTTCTTCCTTAGGGACAAGTACATCAATAGATCATATTCAACTTTTATTCCGTAATACTGATAATGTTATTTATTGTTATGATGGAGATGATGCGGGTCGTCAAGCAGCTTGGAAAGTACTTAATAAATCCTTAATATATATGTTAGACGGAAGACAATTAAGTTTTATGTTTTTACCTGAAGGAGAAGATCCGGATAGTTTAATCCGGAAAGAAGGAAAAATTCTTTTTGAAAAAAGAATATTATGTGCTCTATCTCTATCCGAATTTATGTTAAAAACTTTCTTAAAACAGGTAGATATTTCTAGCCCTGAAGGAAAAGCTAAACTTCTTACTCTAATAAGACCCTTAATTAATAAGATTCCTAGTAAAATACTACGTCTTTCTATACGATATACATTATTTCAAAAATTAGGTCTATTAGATTATAGAATATTAAAATTATTATCTCTTCAGAGAGTACCAGTTATGAACTCTCTTCGTAGCTTCTATGTCAAAAAAAAAGAAGTAAGATGCGAGTGTTACTCAGTTTATTAGTGCAAAATCCTCATTTTTCATTATTAGTACCAGAGTTAACCGGGTTAAAGCAGTTAAAACTGAAGGGCTGGAATATTTTTTTAGAATTAGTAGTAAAATGTAAAGCTTATCCGAAAATAAAGACAGGATATTTACTAGAACAATATAGAGATACAAATTTAATAAAAACTCTTGAAATATTAGCACATTGGAACCACATGATTGATGATGCTCATTTAGAAAAAACGTTTCAGGATTTACTTACTAGTATATATGAATTAGTTTTAGAACAACGTCAAGAAAGACTTATTGCTTTAGAACGAACTCAAGGGTTGAGTATTGAAGACAAACATGAGTTATGGTATTTAAACCAAGCATTAGCAAAAAAATAAATATTAAAAATTTCAGAAGTTTATTGTTTGTTATAGGGAGGCTAAGATGAGATATTATTTTCTGTAGGAACAAAGGTAAAAATATTTTTTTTATAAAAAAAAGTGATCATTTATCAGTAATATCTTTTTTTTATAGTCACATTTCACTTAACTTTATTATGGGTATCGTCTTATGGATCAAAATTCGCAGTCACAGATAAAGATTCTTGTGAATCTCGGGAGAGAACAAGGATATTTAACATATGCTGAAGTCAATGACTATCTTCTGCAGGAGATTGTAAATGTAGATCAGGTTATAGATGCAGTTAAAATAATCAATGATATGGGTATTCCGGTTATGGAAGAAACCCCTGATGCAGATGATCAAATACTGAATTCGGGTACATCAAGGCAAGAAGATGCAGAGGATAACCACCCTACCGACTTAATAATGTCGGGTGGAGGGATGGAAGGTCGTACTACCGATCCAGTTCGCATGTATATGCGAGAAATGGGGAATGTAGAATTATTAACACGGCAAGGAGAAGTAGATCTCGCTAAACGTATTGAAGATGGTCTAAATCAAGTACAATCTTCAGTAGCTGACTACCCTGGAGCTAGTTCATACATTCTTGACCAATACCATGATCTGAATAGTAGTGGTATTCGTCTTAGTGATTTAATTATAGGTTTTGGCAATCCGAAAGCTGGTGAAATAGTAAAATACCATGCAAATATTAGGATTACTACGGATGACTTATCCTCTGAAGAACAAGGGAAAGAAGATTCCGATAATGAAAATCATATTGACCCCGTAGTGGCATGTAAAAAATTTACCTCCTTAAGGAATCAGTATGAAAAAACTTGCGCTATTATTAATAGTAAGGGGCGAGATCATCATGATACTGTTCAAGAACTAAAATATCTTTCCCAAATATTTAGGCAATTTAGGTTAATGCCTAAAGTATTTAATAAATTAGTAGAAAATATGCGCTCCATGATGGAACGATTACGGTTCCAAGAACGGAAAATTATGAAACTTTGTGTAGATCAATGTCATATGCCTAAGAAAATTTTTATTTCCTTATTTACTGGTAATGAAAGTAATGAAAATTGGTTAAAAAATGCATTGTTAAGAAAGGATCCATGGTCAAAAAATTTACATAAAGTAGTTGGTGAAATAGTAAAAAGTCTACGAATTTTAGTAACAATTGAAGAAGAAACAGGTTTAAGTATTGAAAAGATAAAAGAGATCAATCGGAGAATGACTATTGGTGAAGCAAAAGCCGGAAGAGCAAAGAAAGAAATGATAGAAGCTAATTTGCGTCTAGTAATTTCAATAGCTAAAAAATATACCAATAGAGGACTCCAATTTTTAGATCTTATTCAGGAAGGCAATATTGGTTTAATGAAAGCAGTAGATAAATTTGAGTATCGACGGGGATATAAATTTTCAACTTATGCTACATGGTGGATTCGACAAGCTATAACCAGATCTATAGCAGATCAAGCTCGTACTATACGGATTCCAGTACATATGATTGAGACTATCAATAAATTAAATAGAATGTCGCGGAAGATTTTACAGGAAATAGGTCGAGACCCTACATCGGAAGAATTATCCGATCGAATGTTAATTTCAGAAGATAAAATTCGTAAGGTTTTAAAAATTGCAAAAGAACCTATTTCAATGGAAACACCGATTGGTGATGAGCATGATTCTCATTTAGGAGATTTTATTGAAGATACTAATATTAAAATGCCGTTGGAGAGTGCTACATCGGACAGCTTACGAGATGCTACTCATTACATTTTAGGGGATTTAACATTCCGAGAAGCTAAAGTATTACGGATGCGTTTTGGAATTGATATGAATACAGAACATACTTTAGAAGAAGTAGGTAAACAGTTTGATGTTACACGAGAACGTATTCGACAAATAGAGGCAAAAGCATTACGTAAATTGCGTCATCCCAGTAGGGCAGATGTTCTACGAAGTTTTCTGGATGATTAATTCATCTTAAAATAGAGAGAATATTTCTAATCCTCAGGCCCTTTAGCTCAGAGGTAAGAGCAGGCGACTCATAATCGCTTGGTCGCAGGTTCAAATCCTGCAAGGGCCATCATAGATAAATATGATATGTTTATTTTAGTTTTCTTTTTTCTCAGAGATAAGCTAATTTTAGCTATCGTATACTGTTGTATACGACATTAAATTAAAATAGGGAATAAATTCGTTTTCGTTATGGTACCGAAGGCCGGATTTGAACCGGCACGCTATTATCAGCGGTTGATTTTGAGTCAACTGCGTCTACCTATTTCGCCACTTCGGCCTATATTAAGAAAATTCAATCCTAGATAAATTTCTCTCAGGGATTTAGTTAATGTTAGTAGATCTAATTTTCTAATATTAGGGGAATAATATAATATTAATTAGTAATTCAGTTTCTAATTATTAGGAGAAATTAATACATGGAATTTAGAGTCCAAAATCAGCATTTAGAACCAGATTATACTGATTGTATTATTAGCGCAGTATTCGAAAATTGTCAATTATCTTCTAGTGCAGAATATGTTGATAGAATTAGTAAAGGATATATTAGGTCTTTACTAAAAATGAGAGATATCCAAGGGAAAATTGGACAATATTTGTTATTATACCATGTTCCTCAAGTGAGAGCTGATCGATTATTACTTATTGGATGTGGAAAAGAATCTGATCTTGATGACTATCAGTATCAACAAATCATCAAAAATTCTATTGGAATTATTAAGGAAAGTAATTGTAAGGAAGTTTTCTGTTATCTTTTCGAAATTAATATAAAAGATAGAAGTATATATTGGAAAATACGTCGTCTGATTGAAGAAACAGAAAAAAGTTTATATAATTTTGATCATTTCAAATCTAATATCAACAAAAAAAGTTTTTATCTTAACAAGATAATCTTGAACATGCCTCCAGAACATAATGAGATGGCAAAACTAGCAATTAAACACGGGCAATCTATAGCTAGGGCAGTAAAAATAACTAAAGATCTTAGTAATCTGCCTCCTAATGTATGCAATACATCATATCTAGCTAATCAAATTAAATGTTTAGCTAATAGCTATAATAACATTGATGTAAAATTTATTAATGAATTAGAAATGAAAAAATTAGGAATGAATGCTTATCTAGCAGTAGGTCAAGCTTCAAAAAATGAATCTATAATGTCAATAATAGAATATAAAGGTTGTGCAAATAACTCATCTCCTATTGCCTTAGTAGGTAAGGGAGTAACTTTCGACTCGGGGGGATTATCGCTTAAACCATCAAGTTCAATGGAAGATATGAAATATGATATGTGTGGAGCAGCTGCGGTATACGGCGTTCTTCAGGCAGTAGCATCTTTAGATCTTCCTCTCAATATAATTGGTATTATTGCGGGATGCGAAAATATGCCTGGAGGACATGCTTTTCGTCCTGGAGACGTAATAACTACTATGTCAGGAATAACAGTAGAAATTTTAAATACTGATGCGGAAGGAAGATTAATATTATGTGATGTCTTAACATATGTAGAAAAATTTAAACCCAAAGTAGTGATTGACATTGCTACTTTAACTGGAGCTTGTGTGGTGGCACTTGGAACTCATATAACAGGTTTAATATCCAATAATAATGTCTTAGCAAAAGATTTATTATCTGCCTCAGAACAATCCGGCGATCATGTATGGCAACTTCCTCTAAAAGAGGAATATAAAAATCAACTAATTTCTAATTGTGCAGATCTAGCAAATGTAGGTGGATCTAGTGCCGGAGCGATTACAGCTGCTTATTTTTTATCTCAATTTACTCAAAACTATCCCTGGGCTCATCTGGATATTGCAGGTACCGCGTGGAAAAATGATAATATCGTCGCCGACTGCTCTAGTAGAAGAGGAATTAGCGCTACAGGAAGACCAGTAGAACTACTTGTACAGTACTTATTAAATTACGTTCTCAAAATATAAAGAGAAAACCGATTAATATTATATTAATAAAAATCCTGAATTACTTCAATAGAAGCGTAAGTCGTCAGCATGAAGAACAAATATTGTCCCTCTGATATAGAAGGTCCTATATATGAAAAATGGGAAAAACTAGATTGTTTTAAAAAACAGGATACAGATAATCAGGAAAGTTTTTGCATTATGTTACCTCCTCCAAATATTACTGGTCACTTACATATGGGACATGCTTTTCAACACTCTCTTATAGATACTCTTATTCGTTATCATCGAATGCAAGGAAAAAATACTTTATGGCAAGTAGGTACTGACCATGCCGGAATTGCTACCCAAATTATTATAGAACAAAATATATTATTAGCCACGGGTAAAAATATAAAAGATTTTAAACGAAGAGAATTAATAGAGCAGGTTTTGCCATGGAAAAATTCGTTAAATCAACAAATCTTTCAGCAGATGCGGCGATTAGGATGTTCCGCCGATTGGTCCCGATCACGTTTTACGATGGATGAAGGTTTTACTAGAGCCGTTAACGAAGGTTTTGTGAAATTATATAAAGATGGTTTAATTTATCGGGGTAAGCGATTAGTTAACTGGGATCCAATATTAGAAACAGCAATTTCGGATCTTGAAGTAGAACACATAAAATCTCAAGGATTTATATGGTATATACGATATCCATTAGCAGATGGAGTGAAAACTTCGGAAGAAAAAGAGTATATGGTAATAGCTACTACAAGACCAGAAACCTTATTAGGTGATACCGGAATAGTAATTAATCCTCTGGATGAAAGATATAACAAATTAATAGGAAAATTTGTTCTTTTACCTTTTTGTCATCGGCGTCTTCCAATAGTTGCTGATAAAACTATTGATATATCTAAGGGTACGGGATGTATGAAACTTACTCCGGCTCATGACTTTAAAGATTATGAAATAGCACAAAAATATAAATTACCACTGATAAATATTTTCAATTTAGATGCTACAATTCGTACATCTGCTCAAGTATTTAATTATCAAGGTGCCATGAATAATACTTTAAGTACACAAATACCCAAAGAATTTCATGGTTTATCCCGTAAAGAGGCGAGAAAAAAAATTATCTCCTGTCTGAAAAATATAGGTCTATTGGAAAAAAAAGAATCATATGAATTGGTTCTTCCTTCGGGAGAAAAAAGTAGAGCAATAATTGAACCTATGTTAACTGATCAATGGTATCTACGGACTAGAGATCTGGCTCAAACAGCTATAGAGGCTGTAAGAAAAAAAAAAATTCATTTTATTCCCCAGCAATATGAAAATATGTATTTTTCCTGGATGTCAAAGATTCAGGATTGGTGTTTATCACGTCAGTTATGGTGGGGACATCGAATACCGGCTTGGTATGATGAAACAGGTAAAATTTACGTAGGTAGAAATGAACAAGAAGTACGAAGAGCAAATAATCTTCATTCTAAGATCTTCTTAACACAAGATGAGGATGTTTTAGATACCTGGTTTTCATCTGGGTTATGGACTTTTGGTACCTTAGGATGGCCCGAAAAAACTGATTTCTTACGACTGTATCATCCGACTAGTGTTCTAGTGAGTGGTTTCGATATTATTTTTTTTTGGATAGCTCGCATGATCATGCTTTCTATGTATTTTATTAAAGATAAAAATGGCGAGGGTCAGATTCCATTTAAAACAGTTTATATTACAGGTTTAATTAAGGATGAACAAGGCAATAAAATGTCTAAATCTAAAGGTAATGTAATTGATCCTCTAGATATAATAGATGGAATATCATTAGAAGAACTATTAACCAAACGTACTGATCACATGCTGCAACCAAAAATGGCTAATAATATTAAACTACGGACGAAAAAACAATTTCCACAGGGCATCAAATCTCATGGTGCCGATGCGCTACGTTTTACTTTAACTTCCTTATCTTGTCCTTCTCGCAATATTAATTTTGATCTAAAACGGTTAGAAGGATATCGAAATTTTTGTAATAAATTATGGAATGCAGGTAGATTTGTTCTGCAGAATACGGAACAATCTATTTTCAGATCTGATTTTCATCAAAACAAAAGAACATTAGCAGATCGGTGGATTTCAGCGGAATTTAATCGCACAGTTAAAATATATCGTAATGCTCTTGATAATTATCGTTTAGATTTAGCATCTAACGTTCTTTATGAATTTACTTGGAATAAATTTTGTGATTGGTATTTAGAAATCACAAAAATAGTATTAAAAAGTAATTGTAAATCAAGAAAATGTATATCACGTTATACTTTAATAAAAGTATTTGAATCATTATTACGCCTAGCTCATCCTATTATACCTTTTATTACTGAATATATTTGGTTACGGCTTAATAAATTAACAAAAAATAATGAATCTATTATGATACAGGCAATTCCATTGTATCAATCTTCAGAAGAAGATAATTCTTCCATAAATGATATGGAATTAATAAAAGAAGTTATCGTATATATACGTAATATTCGTACTCAAATGAATATTAGCGTTACTCATCAAATTGATTTATTGATACGCCTCTGTAATAGCACTAGTGTAAATTATAATATTATCCACGAAAATTTTGAATTATTACAAAGTCTTGCAAAAGTCAAAAACATGACTATAGTCAGTAATAATGATTATCTACCGATGATTCGAACAACCAAATTAATTGCAGACATGGAAATTCATATTCCATTATCGGAGGTGATATCTCAGAAGATGGAATATAAGAGATTGGATAACCTACTTACTAAATTAGTAGAAAGAATCCAGGTTCTGGAAATACGTTTATCCGATAAAAATTTTTTATCTTATGCTCCAAAAGAAGTAGTATTAAAAACGGTGGAACAGCTCAGAATATTAAGAGATAAAAAGAAAATACTATTAATTAAACAGAGTATGTTTAAAACTCCTTGAGTTAATAAAATAAAATTTAGGGAGGAATTATATCACTTAGACCTGATTTATTCCTTAGAATAAATATACTCGATTAAATCCAGTACTTTATGTGAGTAACCAGTTTCATTATCGTACCAAGATATTAATTTTACAAAGTTATTATTTAAGGACATACTTGCTTTAGCATCAAATATTGATGTAAACCTAGAACCATTAAAATCCGTAGAAACCACGGACTCTTCAGTATATCCTAGAATCCCTAGGAGGTCTCCTAGAGATGCATGTTTTATGGTATTACATATTGATTGATAACATACCGATTTTTTTAATCTTACCGTTAAATCGACCACTGAAACATTCGGAATAGGCACACGAAAAGCCATCCCTGTTAATTTTCCTTTTAAGACCGGAATAACTTGACCTACAGCATTCGCTGCTCCTGTAGAGGAAGGAATAATATTTTGTAATGCACCACGTCCTCCTCTCCAATCTTTATGAGATTTACTATCTACACTTTTTTGTGTGGCTGTAATTGCATGTATAGTAGTCATAAGTCCTTCTAGAATACCAAAATTATCGTTGACTACTTTAGCTAAAGGAGCGAGACAGTTAGTAGTACAGGACGCATTAGAAATGATTTTTTGTCCGGTATAACAAACATGATTTACACCCATTACGAACATTGGAATATCGTCGCGTGGTGGAGCAGTAAGAACGACTTTTCTACTACCAGCAACAAGATGTTTTCTAAGAATTTGTTGTGTCAAAAATAATCCTGATGATTCTACTACAATATTTGCTTCTACTTCATCCCAGCGTAACTGGCTAGGATCTTGTATAGAAGTAATTCTCACTGAATCTCCATTAATAATAAGATTATTTTTATCAATCTCTATAGAACCTAAAAATCTACCGTGAGTAGAGTCATATTTTAACATATAGGCTATATAATCTATGCTCACCACATCATTAATAGCTACGATTTTAATCATTTTTCTTTGTTGTGCCGCACGAAATATCATGCGACCAATGCGACCAAATCCATTAATACCTAATTTAATCTTCATACTCTTCCTCAAAAATAGTAGATCGCCTATATCTTAGTAATGAAATTATGCATTAATCAAAAATAGTATGGATTTATACTATCCTATTGATTTTAAATCATTATGTATGGAAGACATTGTGCATAAATATGATAGAAATTATTTTTGATTAAAATAATATTTGGGAGCAAACTCTCATAAGTTCTGACTATAGTGAATTTGGGTAAGAAGAGTGTTTACTGTCCAAGAAGTTAATAATGTGGAGATGAAATGTCGTCTAATTTCCGGTTCTAACGCAGAAACAATAAGAGAATTTATTAATTCTGATTTAAATCCAATATTATCATTAGTAAACCACATTAGGTTCCAGTCTTTTAAGCCGGATAATTCTGCTGCTTTTGATACACCATCATCAAAATCACCTAACTTATCAATTAACCCTATTTTTTTAGCATCCATACCAGACCAAATACGTCCTTGTGCAATTTTATCTATTTGAGTATAGGATCTATTTCGATCTTGAGCAACAAAATTAATAAATTTTCTATAACCATTCTGGATTCTTAGTTGCATTATTTCTTGCACTTCCCTAGGAAGTGCTTTAGAGGATGAGTCATCTGCTAATGGAGATGTAAATACTCCATCCGAATATATTCCCAAAGTAGACAGGATATTTTCGAAAGTGATCTTATGACCAAAAATACCTATAGATCCCGTTATAGTGGTAGGTGCAGCTATAAGATAGTTAGCAGGAGTAGATATCATATATCCTCCCGAAGCAGCATATCCTCCCATAACAACTACAATGGGTTTACCCGAATGACGAGTAGTTACTATTTCTTCTCGTATAGATTCTGAATCAGACGCACTTCCTCCTGGACTATTAATATATAAAATAATAGCTTTAATATGAGGATTTAAACGGGCATAACGTAACTGTTTTTGTATTTTACCGCTACTAATATAGCCGGGTTGTTCATAATTTTCGTTTCCAATTATGCCACTCATACTAATCACCGCTATTTTGTTCTTTTTAAAGGGTAAATTATTTTTTAAGGTATAATCATACATGCTTATGGCATTATAACTGTTTTTATTTTTATTCCATCCGAGTTTTAAAATCATGTTTTTCTCAAAACAAGACAGACAAATTAATTGATCTACTAATTTATTATTATAGGCATATTGTGCGCTATCCCCCCCTTCTTGTCTTAACTTCTTTATAATTGTTGCTACTGCCGGAAAAATTTTCTGTCTAGATACTTTGCGATTATGAGCTATTTGATTAATATATTCATTCCATAACTCATCTATTAAAATAGCGTTTAGTTTGCGTACGCTAGGTGACATATTATTACGGATAAAAGGCTCTACCGCTGATTTATAATTACCCACTCTAAACATATGATAAGTAATATGTAAATTATCTATTAATTTTTTATAATACAATTGCTTAATAGCTAATCCATGTAAATCTACCTCTCCATGAGGAGATAAATAAATTTGATTTGCAAAAGATGCTAGATAATACTGTTCTTGAGTATAATATTCAGCAATTGAGAAAATTAATTTTCCACTCCTCCGAAATTCCTCTAGAGCTTTTCCTATATAATGCAACGATGGTTGACTAGCACGACTAAAGTTTTTTAGATCTAAAATTAGATAATTTATATTACTATCATTTTTAGCTTGTCGAATAATTTCCACTATTTGAAATAAAGAGTTTTGGAAAAAAAAGTTCTTCTGTATTTTTAAAAAACGCAAAACTTTAGTTCCCATGGAACTACTTACCATAATAGGTTCATCATTGATGTCTCCTTTAATATCTAAAACTAAAGCATGCGGCGAAGAACTAGTCCCAATAATTGTAGGATATATAAACTTTAGTACTAGAATAGATAGGATCAAAAAAAGACTTTTAATAAAATTAACTCGACTCAAATTTAGTGATTTCCATAAAAAGATAAAAAAAATTTTTATCCTCCGCACTATATAATGCATAATATCTCCGAATTATATATAATTTATCTCTAATAAATCTAAAAAAGGTTTTTATATTTTTTATATTCTCAATAATAGGGTCATTTTTTAAAAAAAAATGATAGTTATTTTATATAAAATTTTTTCCAGGTATGTTTATATTAATAAAAGTTTCATATTTGGTTGGGGAAAAAGAAGATATTCCTCTGTTTCATCCTTATTTTTTCTTAAATAAGAAATATTTTTACTCTAATATCTCTAGAAAAATCCTATTATATCCAATTAAAAAATAACATAGCAAATAAAAATTATTCATAACAAAATATTATAGGATGATTTGATGATTAAAAAAGATTATTTGCGGGGCATTTCACCTCCCGAAGATGAAAAAACTCTAATAGATAGAGCATATTTACTAGCCGGATATACTTTAAGTGAGTTAGGAGGATCCAATATACCTATAAAATTGCAATATCATAAGGGATGGGTGGGAATGCTAATGGAAAAATATCTCGGAGCAGATGCCGGTAATCAATCAAAGCCAGACTTTACCCGCATAGGGGTAGAATTAAAGACTATTCCTGTAAATTCAAATGGAATACCATTAGAAAATACATTTATTTGTGGAGTATCATTAATCAATACTATTGGTCTGACCTGGGAGCTATCTTCTGTACGTAAGAAACTTATACGAGTCTTATGGATTCCTATAGAAGGAAGTCGTAAAATACCTCTCTCTAAAAGAAGAATAGGTAGCCCATTTTTATGGAGTCCCAGTACACAGCAAGAATTATATTTACGTCGAGATTGGGAAGATTTTATGGATTCAATTACATTTGGTAAAATAGAAGATATTACTGCCCGTAATGGGGAGTTTCTGCAAATAAAAACTAAATCCTCTTCAAGTAAATGTTTGACTGAAGCATATGATAAATATGCCCACCGTATTCGTACCCGACCGCGAGGATTTTATTTAAAAAAAAGTTTTACTAATCTTATATTAAAGAGTCAATTTTTTGAGTAAATTAAAATAATTTACTCTAATTTTTAGATATAAATTTTTCCATAAATATGTTTACATCGATAATAGTTCCAAGTACATGGATATCATTACTCACTTTAATGAGCGTAGAAATTATCCTAGGTCTTGACAATATTATTTTAATATCTTTCCAAATATCTCATCTTCCTATTAATCAACAAAATACTGCTTTAATGTTTGGGTTAGGAGTATCAATGGTAATACGTATTATCTTATTAAGTATTGCTAGTTGGATGCTGAAATTTACTAACCCAATATTTACTCTCTTCTTGCATAATTTTTCATTTCGGGAAGTAATTTTTTTACTTGGAGGCATATTTTTATTATGGAAATCTTTTAAAGAACTACATCATACAATTTTATTAAATTTTAATACCTCCAGCTTTTTGGCTAGAAAAAAAAATTTTTTTTCATTTGGAAAAGTAGTTGGAGAGATAATTGTGTTAGATATTCTTTTTAGCATAGATTCAGTACTGACTGCAGTCAGTATCTCTACCAATCAGACAGTAATGTTTATTGCCTTAATTTTTTCAGCAATTATCCTGTTCTTTTTTTCTAGAAAAATAGCTAAATTTCTGCACTATAACATTTTTATCAAGATATTAACCTTATCCTTTATAGGTTTATTAGGAATAGTTCTTATGCTAGAAGGAATTTTCATACATATTCCTAGAGGATATCTATATGCATCTTTATGTTTTGCTCTATTAGTAGAAGGTTTAAATTTTTTATATAGAAAAAATAATGTTCACTAATAGAATTACTTGAAAGGAAACTTAGTTTCTAATATTTATCTATTGTTGGACATCATCTGAGGGTTCGTAGGTGTCCATTATTATCTAATAAAACAGAACAAAAAAGATTATTAGAATTGGATGACATTGAAGATCCGTAGGATACAAACGCATTAAATACTAAATAATCTCCTATCGTTAGGAAAATAACTTGATTTCCATTGTATATCAGTTGTGGACATCTTAAAAAGATATTAATCCTATTCTGGATTAGAGTTAATACTCTACTACTATAGAAATAGTATCGGAATAGTTCCCAGCAGTTACATTTGTCTGTTTATTATTAACCGATACTTGATATGTAATTAATTGAGGACTACCTAAACCTGTAAAACCTAATTTACTATTTTTATTCCAGATAATATTCGTGTCAGGATGATAAATATTATATTGGATATAATGAGCTAGTCCATCATTCATTTGTCTCCATCCTCCATGAAAAAAATTACCATCCGTAAACCAAACATTGAAATGTTCTTTTTTAGTGCAGCTTACAGTGATATGAGCAGTTAATGGGGTAACTTTATCTAGTGAAGTGGTAGAACCCAAATCAATATCATTGATTGTATTTATTAAACATTCTTTATTTACTGACCCATGTACTTTGACAGTAGTAAATCCTTTTCCTTTCCAATTAGAAAAACATAGAAATAATGTACCTACTCGACAAATAGAATATTCCCATTTCATTTGAATCTCGTCTTCATAAAGTCCCGAAGCAACGTTACTACTGGGCTGAGTTTTTATATAGAGAGGAATTTCACTATTATTTGAGGAAAATATTAATGACAGTAAATTTAATTTATCGAAGTCTATCTCTTGTCCTACTTTATAAGCATACTGATAATTTTTATCTGGATATATTAGATATGGAATATCTTCTTCTGTTGAAGGATCTTGATTTTTCAGCTTCATGTTATTTAAAGTGGAAAGAATCTGCGCTCTAATAGTATTATGAGTTAAAAAGGTAGCATTAAATCCTGAACAAATCATACCTGACTTTCCGGAAGACTGGATAGATCCGTGAAGTAGACTAAAGGAATTAGTCGATCCTAAACTTACATCGCCATGAGAAAAAGTACAATCTCCTCTGGTTACAGGAAGATAGAAAAGAGCAATAATAATTGGAAAAATTTTTATATAATTCAAGGGATAATTAAAATTATTATTTTCCTTTACTTGCATAGTAGTTGTAATCCTCGAGTTGATATATCTTCGGATGGTTGATTAACTACTACTTTACAAGTAGTATTATTGTCAGATCTAGTAATAAGAAGTAGATAATGCTTGTTCTTATTGATATCTTTAATGAAGACTTCTCCTTCTAAGCCTGACCAAGTAATCTGGGAAGTACCTATTATCCTCACTAGACTACCTGGAGGTAAAAAGTGACCTTCTTGATCAATCACTGAAAAAAAAGCGGATTGAGGACTAGATAGATCAAAATTTACTATATAACCACTCCGGTCCTTAAGGATAAATTTTCTAATTGTTGAAGGAATCTCAATTCCCGCTGAAATATTTTTAGGATCAATGGATATGGTAGCAGGATACCATGATGGTACAGATGAAACTAATAAATATCCCTTACTATCAGTTTTTCCAATAAAGCTGTTTTCATAAAAAATAGGGATATTTTGATATCCATTAGTTGATATTAGTACGAATCCATCATTAATAGGTGAGGAAAAATTAATATATTTTCCTATAGACACTAAGGCACCACTTAATTGCAACCATAGGTTGGAATAATTATTCACTTCATCTAAACCTACTTGAGTAGCAAAATATTGATTTTTCCAAATAATATTAGCTTGATGTAAGGTATCATCAGTATTTTTTTTAGAAAAAATAACATTCCATCCTATCCCTTCATAATATGGAATACTTCTATTCCATGATTGACTTATGAAGGAATTATGCTCTTCATCTACGTCAGATACAAAAGATGTATTTCCAAAACTATTTAAAGGTATACTTAACATTAAGTGTGCTTTATACCCTGATTTTATACCCGTATATTTATTTATTGAAGTCCATAAATTAATATCCCTTCCTAACGAAGTACTATATGAAATATTTAATTCTTTTAATCTTTTTTTATTTAGGTCTTGGTTTTCCAGAAAATTTAAACTCACATTGCTAGACTGACTCAAATTCAAGGAACCATTAATTTGAGTAAAATGGTGAACTAAGTCGTTTGATGACTGACTCGCATAATTTAATAACTCACTATAATTTCCAATTCGGTAGTTATATTGAGCATTGAAATTTAAGAATGTATTCTGGTATGTATATCCTAAGTTTATCTGTTGTCCTGTATAGTGCCAATTACTGTCATTCCATTTATGAGAATTCATATTAAATTTAAAGAGAGATCTAATATTATTAGTGTCTACAGCAGGAACAGAATACACTGGAGTTCTGTTTTCTTTGGTGGCACTACTGATACTCCATGAAATATTTACTATTCCTAAAAGGAAACATTTTATATCACCTCCTAGTCCTATATTAAAAAAATTTTTAGTACTTTCTACTATTGTATTAACTGTTATCCATGGTGCTAACCCATATCTTATAAATCCCTTTAAAGACATATCCGAATCATAATCAAAAGATTTTTGTCCGTAATGTCGTCGTAAAGATCCTAATGATAGACTAAAATCAGTGCTACCTACATTAAGGATATTTCTATCTATATAAAAAGGCACTTTTATTCGTTTAGAGCGACCTAATAAATCGGATGTTAGGATAGTAGCCATATTATAACCATTGAAATATCCTAAATTATTTATCAACTGAAATTTGCCTGCACTAATTGGTCTAGATATTATTTTATCATTATTTATATATACATCTAATATACTAGGCATAGTAGCATATCCACTAATGTTAGGTAAGGAATAGGTAATTGTCTCAGGATGTATATTGAATTGTCGGGATACTTTAATTCCCACCATTCGCACTGGAGAATAGCCAGTAAAAACATCAGTAGTATAATCACCTATTATATAGTGCAACATATGTTGTTCGCTATTCATACTCCATTGAGTTTCATAACGTATGTAGGATGATTTTTTTATATTTTGATTTAATAAACTGTTAATTCGTAATATTCCCGTATGTGAGAAGACACCTATGCGATTAAATAATCTAATCTCTGACCATAATGAAGATTTAACTTTTTTATTCTTTTTAAGAAAGGTATTTAAATACCAGTCATAGTTTAATATTACTCCGAAAGAACTTTTACCTGCTTCTTTGTTTAGAAGGGGAGAGTTGATCGGCCTAATTTTTTTTTGTGGCCACCAAGAATAAGGTACATCTATAAAAAATCTTTGCATATTTGGATCATATTTAGTAATTAAATTACTTACTAAATCTAGAGCTATCTCATTGTGAGAAAAATTGTGTACTTTTCCGAAGATTATCTTATCAAAATTAAATCCTATTTGTTTCAATGAGTCTATTGACATATAAAAATGTCTATTTTTATATTTGACGGGAAATATTTTGTGCGTAACATTGCCATTAATCACTAGTTCTAAATATAACTGACTACTGCTATTAGCTAAAATATTTTGATTAATTTTACCTTCAGCACCAGGGATAAAAAAGAGGAGTAAAAATAAATAACACTCAATTATTCGGAAAATTCCACTTTTAGTGGCGTCGTAATATATGGACAAATTATTTGTTTTGAACCAAATTAAAAAAGGGAATAGTTTTAATTTCTGGTCGCTCATTGATCTGAGCTGTTAATATTTTTCTTCCTCTTAACGAGGCATCAATTGGAAAAATTATTTCATTACCTGGTAGGACATAACCTAGTAATCCATCACTGACCAAATATTTATTTTTATTATCTTCTAAGTATACTTCACTTAGTTTAGCATGTATGGTTCCTTCATTACGAATATGTAAGTAATTTTTATCTTTTTCCTTAAGAAGGAAATAATGTAATTTGGGAGTAGAAATAATACAATTCTTATTGAGATGATGTAAAATATCTGATGGAGATTTTATGTTAGGACCATACACAAATAATGGGATAGAATAACGCATTTTGAATTTTAATTCGATGTTCTTTTTTGGAACATTATCGTTATAATTATTTACGCGAGGAATTTCATCAATGATTATACGATATGCTTTTTCCTCATATTTAGAAGGAGATCTTATCTTAACTAAACGTAGGAGTTGTTTTTGTCCCGAGGCAATTAATACTATTGGTGGACTAACTACTATATCATTTTGTTTTTCCAGCAGGGATGTATTCTGTTTTTGTTTCCAGCTAAAAATGCGTATTTGTAATAAAATATCATTTTTATCCAAATTTTCTAACCATAACAAGGTTGTATTATCATTACATTCAATCATGGGATCAATTGGCCAAATATTTAATGAGGCAGCTGATACTACTGGAATAGTTCCTATTATTATAGATACAACTATCAACCATCCGCTTAATCTTATTTTGTAATCCATACAATTAGTTTTTCTCCCTATCTTCTGCTCTTTATTATCTATAGAGATCATTAGGATTTATCTCTAATGTATATACATAAATTTCTTTTGACACTGTGTACTTTTTTTATTATTTAGCCACCTTTTTTTTAATAAAACTATTAAGATAGTTATCTTAGAGGAAATATTCTTCAATTAAATATAAATTTCTTTCTAAAAAGCAACATTTTTTGTTCTTTTTAAGATTTATTTACCAGCTAAGGGTAATAGTCAACATATCTAGATATGTGCCCGCACTAGGAACCACTTGTTTGGGTACACGACCGTAAATTATTAAGGGCATATTTTCTCCATTTGCTTTGTTACTTAATATTTCAGTGCTATTCCATAGTAAGGAATATGTTGCATCTTTATACAGATCATATTTTATAAATTCATTTTTTTCTCCTTTCATTCTTCTTTGTGTGCCTTCCGGTTGTAATCCATTACTTAGAGTTAGATGATAAGATACTCCTTTTGTACAATTAACACCCAATGTCACATTTACTGACTTTGAGTTAGTAGTCGTATCTATTACATTATTAATATTTGGATGTTCTCCGAAATCTAAGCTCCCAAAGTTCAGAGCTTGTCCTCCAGTAATTTCACAACCATTACCTATAATCATATGGACTCCAATATTTCCTGATATTTGTCCGGTTGCATAAATGGAAGTGGAGAAAAATAAGCTAGTTATTAACAATAATATTTTGTTCATAATTTTTCTTCCATATTTAGAAAAAGTAAATATTGAATATTATTCTATTATAACTCTCTTTTTTCAGAGAAAAAAAAATTATTTATTTTTTTAGCATATATGCTAAAAAAGGATCCTGTTTTCCCCATAAAAAAATATCTTTTTTACTTGAAAATCCCCTTTCATAAGCACGTAAACTTCTCAAAAACGTATAAAAATCTAAATCTTGAGAAAAATAGGTAGCATATAATTTTGTTACGATTGCATCTGCTTTCCCTCTAATAATACGAGCTTTTCTTTCTGCTTCCGCTAATGTACGTGTTACATTATAATCTGATACTGCACGAATTTTTTCAGACTGTTCTTTACCTTGTGATCTGTGATGACGGGCATCGGCCTCTCGTTCGGCACGCATTCTGTTATAGATAGCTTCAGATACTTCCGAGGGTAAGCTAATTTGCTTTATTCGTACATCAATAACTTGTATACCTAACCTTGCTACACTGTTCTGTTGAATATTATCGGAACGAGCTAAAATGGAATTTTTAGATGTTGAAACAACTAAATGATTTTTTTCATCGTCCCAATTATGATTAGTACCGTCATTTAATGCTTGGAGAACGGTAGAAGTTAATTTTCCTCTAGAATCCGTTACAATATCTTTAACATTCAAGCGTCCTATCTCGGACCGTAATCTATCACTAAATTTTCGTTTTAGTAAATTTTCGGCCTGAAAAATATCTCCTCCCCCAGTAGTAGCATAAAAACTGCTAAAATCACTAATTCGCCACTTGATATAAGAATCCACTATTAAATCTTTCTTTTCCTTCGTAACAAACCGATCTGCTTGATTAACCATTGTTTGAAGACGAGAATCAAAATATTGAACAGAGTCAATAAAGGGAGTTTTCATATGCAATCCCGGCAAAAATAATAACGGATAATGATTATTATCACGAAGTACTTTTCCAAAACGTAACAAAATTCCACGCTGCCCTTCTTCTACTGTAAACACAGAAAAATTTAGCAAAAATGCTATTAAACTGACCAAGATAATTAAATATTTACGCATTACTTATTCTCTCTATAATTAACTCTACACCTACTGATTGCTTTATCCTAGAGTGATGAATGTCAAGAATTAATGTTGTGTTTTATTTACTGGAATTTTGCTATTATAAATCTTTCGTGGAACAGAATAACTGTTATAATGAGTCATGTTATTCGTTAAAAATTGTGGTACTGACATAATCACTACAGGATGATTAGTTTCATCATTAAATATAAAATTACGAGTATTTCTTATAATATGTTCCATAGTTTCAATATACAAACGTTTTTTAGTTACTTGAGGATACGCTTTATATTGTGATAAAATTTGATTAAATTGCATCACTTCACCTTGTGCTTCCAGGATAGAACGAATTTTATAAGCATATGCATTTTCAATAATTCGTTGTGCTTGTCCATTTGATTTAGGTTGTACTTCATTGGCATAGGCTTCTGCTTCTCGTATGTATTGTTGTTCATTTTCTCGCGCAGCTATTGCATCATCAAATGAGGACTTAACTTCTTCAGGGGGACGTGCTGCTTGGAAATTAACATCTAGTATCCTTAGTCCCATATCATATGGAAGGATAGTTTTTTCTAATTCTCTTTGAGTATCACTACGTATAATAGTACGACCTTCCGTAAGGATAGTATCCATACTATATTTGCTAATTACCCCACGTAATGCACTGTCAGTAGCTTGTCGTAAACTATCATCAGGATTAGCAACGGAAAATAGATATTTACTGGGATTAGCCACCCGATACTGTATGTTCATTTCCACATGAACTACATTTTCATCCGAAGTCAGCATTATTCCTGATGCTGCTAGTTGTCGGACAGTTTCTACATTAACAGTATGAACGTTATCAATAAATTTTAATTTCCAATTTAAACCTGGTTCCACGATATGATTTAATTTACCAAAACGGGTAATAACTCCTCGATCAGTTTCTTGAATAGTATAAAAACCACTGATTATCCACATAATTAAAGGAATAATTATTAATAGGACAGATATCAGTTTTTCTAACGAAAAGTTACTGTACGGATGGTTGCTAGAAATCCTAATTAGATTATTTTGGAATCCTAATTTAGGAAAAACATTATAGAATATATAACGTAATATATTATAATTATTATTACGATAATTTTTGTTAATATTTTTCATTTCATTATGATGAACTTTTGTCCAGAAAGTAACCATATCTCGAATCGTTCCTTGAAATCTATACCACATTATTTTTCTGTACTCCAGTAGGTACTAGTTACTAATATAATATTTTATTTTTGGTAAAAAGAAAAATGTAATATACTTAAAAAGTAAGGACGAAATTTAAGAAATAAGGTTGATTAAATATTTTATACAGGAATAATAGTATAATTATATTTTACCTTTTTTTATAAAAAAAAGGTTCTGGAGATCCAGCTCTAATAATAAATATATTTTTGGAAGCTCAATAATAATCTTAGAGAGTAATTATTTAGGATCAATATAAATTATTGATTAATTTATCTCTCTAACTACTAGTTAGTAGTATTTATAATTACCCATCTTAAGAAGATTATAATCAAATGTGGATAAATAACCTTGCGATAATTTAAAGAATTATAATTTTTTCTATAAGATTTACTGAAATAATAATTCTTGGTAATTATTTTTAATAATATTCAACACTTTATTACAAGCTAAATCTATACTTAGATCATTATTATCTATCCAATAAATATTTTTTCTTTGCCATTTTTTTAACCAAGTGTACTGATGTTTAGCTAATTGTCGTGTAGCACAGAGGCCTTGATTAATCATATCTATATAACTTATATTACCTTTAATATAAGACCACATTTGACGATATCCTACAGTTCGCATAGAAGGCATATCTAAATTTAGATCTCCTCTCTCGATTAATTTTTTAACTTCCAGTTCGAAACCATTATGAATAAAATTAAAAAATCGCTCTTCGATCCTTCTATATAAATGGTATCTACATGACGGAGCTAGTACAAATTGTACTATCTTATATGGTAAAATTTTTCCAGTTTTTTTCTTCAAGAAAGTTAAAGTTTTTCCGGACAATAAAAAAACTTCTAGTGCTCGTGATAATCTGTGATAGTCATTAGGATGGATGGATTGAGCAGAGATTGGATCTATAATTGATATTTTTTGATAAATATAATTCCAACCTTTTTGATCTGCTTTCTGTTGAATATATTTTCGTGTAATATAATCAGCGGCGGGTAGTAACGGAGATAACCCCTCCAATAAAGCCTTAAAATAAAGCATACTGCCTCCCACAAGTAAAGGAAAATTACCTTGTTGAGAAATATTTTTCATTTCTGATCTAGCTTCAGAACAAAAATTAGCTACTGAATAATATTCAGAAGGATCTTTAATATCTACTAAACGATGCGGAGCATAACGCAGCACTTCTGGTGAAGGTTTAGCAGTTCCTATATTCATCTCACGATATATGAGAGCAGAATCAACACTAATAATTTCCACCGGAAGAAATTTCCGTAAGGCTATAGCTAATTCTGTCTTTCCAGAAGCAGTGGGTCCCATTAAGAAAATAGCAATTTTGGTTCGGTCGATTTTATGCATAAGTTACTTAAAAACATTAAGTTTTTGGAATATCATTTCTAGATTTAATCGTTGTAAAAGATTACCAGGAGGATCCTGTACTAAATGAGGGTACAATTTTGCAGTATTCACTAATAAATCAGTAGCTTGTGTAATATTCCATTGATTTTCTTTGGCTACTACCTGATTTATAATCCATTTAGCAATTTTAATTAGAGAAAATTCGGAGTTATCTGAAATAAAATGTAATAATTCCGGTATCAAGTCACTATGTAATTCTGGTTTTAATAATGGTAGTGGCACGGATCGAAGAATTGCACAATCATTATTTAAAAATAAAATAATCCCCAATTTCTTAAATATTGTAGTATTATATAACCTTATAATTTCATGAAGATGATTATCTATTTTTAATTGGCATGGAAATATAAGATTTTTGGTCTGAATTGTATTTTTTTCGGGATCTAAATGGTATTGTAACATCCATTGCTGAGCAATAGATAAGGATATTAGCATAAGTCCATTATTATCTTCTACTAATGCTATGACTTTTTTTAAGATAGTAATAACGCGACCAAAACTATAAGAACAATTATAATTATTCTTAATAGTCTTGTCGTTCGTATTTTTAGTATTAAAAGGTTTTAAATATAAAGAATTATCTAAAGTTTTTTCCTTCGGTTGTGAGGATAAATCATCTATTTTTTCTGGAGCATCATCTTGTGAGAGTAATTGTACGGGAGAGGAAAAAGGTAAAATGAATGTATTATTCTGCGAGGTTATTTTTACATGTTGATGTTGAATGAGAGTATTATTTATTCCTTGGTAAATAACATCATGTACTAAGCGGGCTTTATAAAAGCGAACATCACGTTTATTTGGATGAACATTAATATCTACCTCTTCATACTTTATCTCTAGATAAAGTACGAAGGTGATGTTATAGTTTACGCTAATATGATTTTGGTCTTGATTTTGGTAAGCTTTTCGAATCGCATTATTTATAAGTCTATTTTGTACTATTCGACCATTAACATAAAAATATCTTAACTCCTGAGACTTAGGTAATAGTGATAATTTTGTTATCCAACCATATAATTTAAGACCCTCTTCATTAAAATTAACATAAATATTATTAGAAGAAAATTGTCTTCCACAGATAGCGGCTAGTCTTCGATCCACTTTAAGATGATCTTTGATCCGATGATAGTAACGAATTAATTTTCCATTATGTACCAGTTTAATAGCAACATCAAAACGAGCTAAAGCCACTCGACGCACCACTTCATCGATATAAGCAAATTCTCTAGCTTCAGTTCTGAGTACTCTTCTACGGGCAGGAGTATTATAAAAAAGATCCATAATATCTAATGTAGTGCCTATAGGATGAGCGGTAGGTATAAGTGGCAGATGAGAATTCGATAGAACGGGATGTCCTTCTACATATGTGTAATATGCTAGGTCATTCTTCTCTATACGAGAAGTTAACTGTAATTTAGATACTGAACATAAACTCGCTAAGGCTTCCCCTCTAAAACCAAAACTTTCGATATGATTTAAATCATCTACAGTATAAATTTTACTAGTAGCATGATTTACTAAAGCCAATTTAAAGTCTTCTTTATGAAGACCACATCCGTTATCTCGAATTCTAATTAGCTTAGTTCCTCCTTTTTCAATAAAAATATCTATATTATTAGCACCAGCATCTAAGCTATTTTCTATTAATTCCTTTACCACGGACGCTGGTCTTTCTACTATTTCACCCGCAGCAATTTGATTAATGACCTGGTTAGATAGTTTGTGTATACGCATAGTTTTTATAATAATTAAAAATTTTAGTAACTCAGATTATCTTAGATCTATATATCCTCTTGAACCTTATTAAACAATAATAGGAGGCTAATAATTAGGATTTTTTTAGTTCTTGATTTTTTTAATAAATTACTGCACAAATTTTAGTCACCTTTGTTTTCAAGAAAATATCTTACAATTGACTAACTTAAATATTATTGATAACCAATCAGAAGATACCATTACTCTTGTCCCAGAAAATGATATATATCAGCGTACGCACCATGTACTATGTATCTTAAGAAATTTTGTTGCCTAACCACTATGAGGAGAAATAATTCTTTCATTCTTCTCTTAGATTAGCTAAAAATTAGATCCTAGGAACCCTATAAGCTAGTTTTATGAGATTTTTGTATTCTCCACATGATTTTCACATTTTTATCCTATTTCTTTCCCGATATAGTATTTATGCACTTTATGTACTTATCCAAAGTATTCATCCTGTATTCTGGCACCATTAATTCGGGATAATTCAATAATACCAGCATTATAACTTATGAGTTTTTAACTAATCCACCTGATATTAATGCTATTTTTTTTAGGGCATAATAATAGCTCCAGCTGTGTCCTATGTCTGCTAGTAATCCCGAAGAAATATCTATTTAAAATATAATCTTGTTTCCATTAGAGCCATTTCTACATAAAATTTGACAGGGTCGAGAAGACGACCATAAATTTATAAAGCAGTCTAATGCTTCCTGTCCTGATCGGAGCATTAATTCATAAATATGCATTTTTTACTCTCTCAGATTTGAGTACTACAATCTTCTTTGTAGTACAGATATCATATGGTAACTGAGCATGATAATAAATAATCATATCGAGAGATTACTTTTAAAATTTAAATCAATTAATATGTAAATGTTACTTACTATCATTTTTTAAAATAAAATATTGATGGAGCGGGAAACGAGACTCGAACTCGCGACCCCAACCTTGGCAAGGTTGTACTCTACCAACTGAGCTATTCCCGCAACGTATAAAAAATAGTTTAGACTAAAAAAACTTTTTCGCAATCTTATTATTTTTATAACTGAATAAAATGTTCTCGATAGTAGGAAAGTTCCGCTACTGATTCTCGAATATCTTCAAGCGCTTGATGTTTGGATCTTTTCTTGAATCCCGGTAGAATGTGAGGTTTCCAGCGTTTGACTAATTCTTTTAATGTACTTACATCTAAGTACCGATAATTAAAATAAGTTTCAAGTTCCGGCATATAATGTAGTAAAAAACGACGATCTTGTCCTATGCTGTTTCCACAAATAGGAGAATAATTTTCTGGCACCCATTCTTTTAAAAATTTTAAGGTAGCTATTTCTGCATCACGTTCCTTATATTTACTGACCATAACTCGTTCAATCAATCCACTGGCAGTATGGGTACGCACATTCCAATTATCCATTTGGGAAAGTATTTGCTGTGGTTGAGAGATAGCTATTACTGGACCTTCAGCTAAAATATTTAGACTAACATCCGTTACTAAAGTAGCTATTTCAATAATTCTATTATTAATGGGATTGAGGCCGGTCATTTCTAAATCAATCCAAATAAGATTATTATTATGCTTGATACTCATGAAAATCTCTTCTAATCCTTAGCTCATAAATTTATGAGGAGGTTATTAATCTTACGAAACTATATTTATAGTTATAAATAAATATTACAAATAATGTAAAGATTAATTTATTAGCAAAAAAAAGAAAATAATTCTTCTTATAAGAAGCTTTCTTCAAATAATTTTCCAGTCTTTAATATTCCTCTTTGAGGATATAAATACTGAGTAAATTAACACCTATCTACGCTAAAAGCTATTACTTGACTTAATTTTTTCATTTTAAGTGCAAGCATAATTAAACGATCTATTCCTAATGATACTCCGGAACAACGTGGTAATCCCTGTTGGATAGCAGTTAGAAACTTATTATCAAGTGGTTGTTTATTTTTTCCTATTATAGTACGAATATTATTGTCATATTCAAAACGGCGACGGTGTTCTATACTATCTGTTAATTCATGGAAACCATTAGCTAATTCCACTCCTTGGTAATATAGTTCAAACCGTTCTGCTACACGTTCATCATCCAAATTAATAGTAGCCAGTGAGGCTTGTGAAATCGGAAAATTATATATGAAGATAGGTTTTTCAAATCCTACTAATGAAGTGACCAGATGAGACAATAATAATTGTAATAATGTATCATAACTTTCGTTTATAAAATTAGACGAATCTCCAGGTAGTAATTTTACTATTTGTTTTAATTCTTTTATAGGTATCGACAGAGGATCAATATTTAGGTGTCTAATAAACACATCTTGATAAGATATTTTTTCAGCTTTTCCACAATGAATGATTTTATCTATCAGCTCATTTACTTCATTCATTAATTGATATATATTATATTGTGGACGATACCATTCTAGCATAGTAAATTCGGGATTATGAACAGCACCCAGTTCTCTATTACGAAAACAATGACATATTTGATATATAGGTCCTATTCCTGCTACTAATAATCGCTTCATGTGATATTCAGGACTTGTTATAAGATATAACTCTTGTTTTTCTGTACTTCCTGGTTTAAAAAATGTAGTTTGAAAAGAATCAATATGCACATCGGGTACTGTAGCTTGACTAAGCGATGGAGTATCAACTTCTAATATATTACGATCAGCAAAAAATCTTCTTATAGTCGCTATAATAGCCGCCCTGTTAAATAAATTATTTATTGATGCATTGGGTTTCCAAGTATTGTCCACTACATATTTCATAACTTCTCCTCTATTTTATATCAATCTAATTCTTTATAATTATTTACTTAACGCGGGCAACATATTCCCCACTCCGGGTATTGACTTTAACTATCTCTCCTTCTTGAAAAAAATAGGGAACTTTTATTACTGCGCCCGTACTCAACGTGGCTAATTTAGCTCCGGATCCTATAGAATCTCCTCTTAAGGAAGGGGTAGTAGATGTGATTGTCAACTCCACGAAATTAGGAGGAGTTACTCCTATTGGTTTTCCGTTCCACAAAGTTACTGTGTAATCTATATGATTAGATAGCCATCTAATGGTATCTCCTACTGCTTTTATATCTGCAGCTATTTGTTCAAAAGTATTATTATTCATAAAATACCAAAATGTTCCGTCCTTATATAAATAGATCATATTTAGATCTAAAACATCTGCTTTCTCTGCTGTATCCGTAGTTTTAAACGTTTTCTCAATAAGCTGGCCTGTTAATAAACGACGCATTTTTACACGGACAAAAGATTGTCCTTTTCCAGGTTTGACAAACTCACTAGATTCAATAGAATAAGGTTCTCCGTCCCAGATAATTTTGAGACCAGAATAAAAATCATTAGGATGATAAATCATTATAAATACCTATACTTAATTTGGTAAGAGTTTGGTTCGATGAAATATTGTATCCCTGGAAGTACATCTTCTCGAGAACTTTGGTTACAACAGCTATCTGATGTTGTTACTGAAACTTCCCAATTATTACAAATGTTAAAACTAAATCATGAGAACTTCCTAATATTGAGTGATCAATCACGTCGTAAATTCTTTCCTCTTAGAGTACCACGAACATTTATCGCCCGGATGCGTCACGGTGATCCGTACGACCCCTTATTATTGCAAGTATTAATAAACCCGCAAGAATTTATTAAAGTACCTTCCTATTCTAGTGATCCTTTGCAAGAAAGAGATTATATAGTTTGTCCAGGTTTAATACATAAATATCATAATCGAGCTTTATTATTAGTTAAAGGTAGTTGTGCTGTACATTGTCGATATTGTTTTCGTCGATCTTTTCCTTATCAAGAACATTCTTTAAATCAAAAAAATTTTCATTCTATATTAGAATATTTACATAGACACTCCGAAATCGAAGAAATTATTTTTTCTGGGGGTGATCCACTGATGGCAAAAGATTATGAATTAAAGAAAATAATTTCTCAATTAGAAAATATTAGGCATTTAAAACGATTAAGAATTCATACCCGTCTACCCGTAGTAATTCCATCTCGCATTACTCAAACTTTATGTCACATTCTACATAATACTAAATTTAAAATAATCTTAGTGACTCATATTAATCATCAGCAAGAAATTGATCATACTTTACCCCTCCGTATGGAGGATTTAAAAAAAGCAGGAGTTACTCTTCTTAATCAAAGTGTTTTGCTACGTGGAGTTAATGATAGTAGCAAGAAATTAGCTGCTCTAAGTAACGCTCTTTTTGATATAGGAATTTTACCCTATTATTTACATATGCTAGATCAAGTAGAAGGAGCTGCTCATTTTTTTGTTTCAGAAGAAAAGGCACAATCAATTATGCGTAATTTATTTTTTCGGTTATCTGGTTATTTAGTACCAACTCTTATACGAGAAGTTAATGGCAAAAAAAGTAAAATTCCCGTTGATCTCAATTTTAGATAAAACGAATTTATTTATCACGAATAATAATATATTTAGCTACGGCTTGTAATGTTGTGGTATTAAAAGATTTAAGGTGACTTAGAGCATCTAAAGCTTCGTGATATAAGGAATTTATTTCTTGTTTGGCATTTTTAAGTCCTAAATTAGAAGGATAGGTACTTTTTTTTAAATATTTATCGGATCCGGGTACTTTACCCATAAGATTTATGTTACCTACTACATTCAAGATATCATCTTGAACTTGAAATGCTAACCCAATAGCCTTAGCATATCTCTCTAAGGCAGGAAAAACCTCGAAATATTTATCTGAAGTTAATGCTCCTAAACGTATAGCTGCTCTAATAAGGGAACCGGTTTTATGGAGATGTATACGATCTACCGACTCTTTAGTTATATCTTTACCGGTGGATGCTAAGTCAAATGCTTGTCCCATACACATACCAGATACTCCACTAGCATTTGATAATTCTTTAATCATTTCTAGTCGAGTGTCTATACTAACTCCAGGCATGGGACTATTAGATAAAATTGTAAATGCTAAAGTTTGCAGTGCATCCCCAGCCAAAATGGCATTGGCTTCTCCAAATTTTACATGGCATGTTGCTTGTCCACGCCGTAAGATATCATTATCCATAACTGGTAAGTCATCATGAATTAATGAATAAGCATGAATACATTCAATAGCAACGGCTGGTACATCTAAACAATCGTTATTGGCCTCTAACATTTCACCAGTAGCATAAACTAAAGTAGGGCGCATTCTCTTTCCCCCTGTTAACAGGCCATATTTCATGGCCTCAACTAATTTGGTATTTTGAAAAGGAATATCTTTCATAAAACGACGTAATGCTAGATTACTACGTTGATTATATGATTTTAACAATAATGGAACATTCATTTTTCTAATTTCTTATCAGGAGTAAAATGTGATAAAATGGGATCATCTTTATTAAGTAAGACTTGAACTCTTTGTTCAGCTTCTTGTAATGTCTGTTGGCTGATGCGAGCTAATTTTACTCCCTTCTCAAAAGCTGAGATTGCTTCTTCTAGTGGTAATTCTCCATTTTCTAAATATAACACTATTTCTTCTAGCTGCTGAATAGCAGCCTCAAAAGTCAGAGACTGATAATTATTCTCTTTATGCATAATAATAATTTTGTTGAGATGATTTTAATCTAGATGAATTTTATTTAGCAATAATTATAAAAGATAGACTAAATATATATATTTTTGCTATTTTCCAATACAGAAACTCGAAAATATTTGAGTTAAAAGATCTTCCGTAGTATATTCTCCTGTAATCTCATTTAATGCTTGATGACACCATCGTAATTCCTCTGCAAGCAATTCTTCACAATGAGTGGTAAAAAAAATTTTTTTACCGTTTTCTATATAATGAATAGCTTTTTTTAAAGATTCTAAATGTCGTTGGCGAGCGAGAAAATTTCCTTCTCTTATGCTCTTAACTATTAGATTCTGTTTTATATGATTACATAATAACTTTATTCCGTCTCCTGTGAGGACCGAAATACTGATCACTGTTTGCCCTATAAATTCTGTAATTTGAGCTGGAATGCCTATCAAATCAATTTTATTTTTTACTATAGTAACCGGTACATTGTTTGAATACTGATCCAGAAAATTTTCTATTGTTTGTCTACTCTGATCATCATCTCTGCTATCTACCATAAAAATAATATGATCTGCTATTTTTGTTTGTTCCCAAGCTCGTGCAATACCTATTTGTTCGATAATATTATTCGTTGGATGTATACCTGCAGTATCAATAATTTGGATTGTTATTCCATCCAGATTGATAATTTCCTGTAACACATCTCTAGTGGTACCTGCAACATCGGTGACAATAGCTGTATCGTGTCTAGTAAGAACATTAAATAGACTCGATTTTCCCACATTAGGATTACCTAATATTAATACTCGCTTACTATCTCTGATTATACTTCCCTGAAAAGAATTATTATGTACTTCATTTAGTTGAATGAGAATATTATTTAACTGATTTTCAATCTCCGTAATATTGACATTATAAACATTTTCATTAGGAAAATCTATGTTAGATTCTAATTTTACACGTAAATCAGTTACTACTGCTACTAAGCTAGAGATTAAATTTGAAAATTTTCCTTGTAAAGAATTAAAAGCAGCACGAGCAGTTGCTTGATTAGTTGCATTAATAAGATCTTCTATAGCTTCAGCTTGTATTAAATCAAGTTTTTTATTAAAAAAAGCCCGCTCAGTAAACTCGCCTGGATTTGCTACTCGTACCTGTGAAATAGTAGTTATTCTTTTTAATAATATATCTACTATTATAGGACTACCATGACAATGAAATTCTAATACATCTTCACCTGTAAAAGAATGGGGAGCAGGAAACCATAATACGATCCCTTTATCTATAATATTACCTTCTTCATCATAAAACTCTCTATAATTAGCCTTTCTAGATTCTGAAGGTAATAATCCTAAAACTTTATGTGCTACTAAAGTGGTGTGTATTCCCGAAACTCGTACTATACTAATACCTCCACGTCCTGGAGGAGTAGCTTGAGATACTATAGTTTCATTAAATTTCATTTCCTACTCTTGACCTTATAATAATCAATTATTTATATGCATTTTCTTTATTATTTGGGCGCCGATATTGTTTTTGATTGATACTATAAGAGATAAGGATCTGCTGTAAGATAGCTAATAAATTACTTACTATATAATATAATACTAATCCGGACGGAAACCAAAAGAAAAAAATGCTAAATATAATTGGCATATATGTGAAAATTTTTTGCTGGCTAGGATCAATCATGGTATTGGGAGACATTTTCTGTAGAAAATACATTGTAATACCCATTACTACAGGTAAAATATAATAAGGATCATGTGCAGAGAGATCATGAATCCATAAGATAAATGGTGCTTGTCGTAGTTCTACTGAATTTATCAACATATAATAAAGGGCAAGAAAAATAGGCATCTGTATCATCAAAGGTAGACATCCTCCTAAAGGATTTACTTTTTCAGATTGATATAACGCCATTATTTCTTGAGATAAACGATATTTATCATCACCCATCCGATCACGGATTGCCTGTATTCTAGGTTGTAGAAGTCTCATTTTTACCATGGATGTATACTGTGCTTTAGTGACAGGATACATAATCACTCTAACTAGGAAAGTTATTAAAATAATTGAAAATCCCCAATTTCCTATAATTTTATGGATAAATTTTAATAATTTGAAGAGAGGTTGAGATATAAACCATAATAATCCATAATCCACAGTAAGATCTAAATATGGGGCGACTAAAGACATTTGATCTTGGAGTCCAGGTCCTACCCATAGAGTAGCTGATAAAAGTTCTTTGTGATTAGGATGTATCGTAATAGGAGTCGATTGATAACCTACACTAACTATATTATCTTTTTCTTTCTCAGTATAAAATTTATTTACTCCTCTAGTATGTGGAATCCATGCCGTTATGAAATACTGTTGTAACATAGCTATCCAACCTTTAGAGGTTCGAATATCTAAATTGGTATTATTACTTATCTTATTAAATTTATATTTAACGTATTTTTCTTTATCGGTAGAATATGCTACTCCACGGTAAGTTTGTATATTCAAGTTACCATTATTTTTTGTGCTCTGTGGTAATTGAATAGATTGTTTTAGTTGACCGATTAAAGATACTTCTATCGAAGAATTAGAATTGTTAGTGACCAAATAATTAATATCAATCGAATATTGTTTTCGATGTAAAACAAAAATTTTGTTATATATAATTCCTTGATTTTCCCAACTTAAGGGAATCTGAATTGTTTGCTGCCCCGGTTTTAAAAAAAAGTTATTAGAAGTAGTCTTATATAGAGCATTATTTTGATCTATAACTAAATTTTTGGAAAAACTATTTCGGTGTTTAACACCAACTAATAATTTGTTTTGTGCCTGATATAAAAAAGTAGAGGTAGTATCTAGAAGTTTAAGGGGATTTTTGATCACTAAACTTTCTGGAAATCCCAATAACTTAGCTTGAATTACATTACCTCCCTTAGGAGAAATGCTTAATTCTAAAACATCTGTTTTTACTGTTATGATTTTTTCTGCTGGCTCGAGATGATGTGCTATCTGTATATTTTGATTATTTTTCCACTGTGGTTGGGTATGTGCATATTCTACATGCCAAATTTGCCAAATTTTAAAAGAAATAAGCAAAAATGCCATAAAAAATAAATTTCGTTGTAAATCCATCATTAAAATATCTCTAGTGGTGATTTATTTTAGGTACATCCTTACCACCTGCTGTCAAAGGATGACATCTTAATATACGTTTTACTGTTAACCAACTACCTTTGATTACTCCTAATTTACTTATAACTTCAATAGCATATTGAGAACAGGTTGGTTCAAAACGACAATTAGGACGTAATAGCACACTAATAAAATATTGATAGTGGTGAATGATTGAGATTATCAGTCGTCTTCCAGAATACAAAAATTTTTCCATAATATTTTTAATATGTTTAGAATTGAATTATTATTTTTTTTAATTAAAGATTTTTTTATAATTACAATAAAATCTATCGATCTTAGATAATTTTGATGTAAACGAAAACTTTCTCGTATAAGTCTTTTAATTCTATTCCGTTCATGTGCTGGCTTAATTACTTTTTTACTTATACATATTCCCACCCGTGGGTATTCTAGAAAATTAGTTCGATAGATGATCGTAATATCTGTGATAAAAAGGGATTTTGAATTTCGAAAAACATCTCTAAATTTTTTATCATTATCTAACCGCAATATCTTTGGAAATTTATATCTTTCCATTTTTACTTTTTAAGTAAAATTAAATTATGAATTAGCAATGCTCAAACAAGATCGTTTTTTAGCACGACGTCGAGCAAAAATCTTACGTCCATTTTTAGTGGACATTCTAATACGAAAACCATGACTACGATGCCGCTTGATTACGGAAGGTTGAAAAGTACGTTTCATAATTCACTTCTTTTTTTAGATAAAAATATCTAATATTAATAAGGGAGTCAATAAAATTTAAAAAAAAATTTCTTTTTTCTGACGTCACGATATTATTTTAAATCCACAAGATGTAATTTAATATTAACTGTGATAAAATTCAATATTTAAGCTCCAAATTATAGGATTAAAAAACCTGACCCGAAATAACTTATTTATTATAATATTTTAAAAATATTTTATGAAATTTACTATAAAACGTGAACAATTACTAAAACCATTACAACAAACTACTAGAACTATTAGTAATAAACCCTTATTGCCTATAATTAATAATATTCTTCTCAAAGTAAGTCAAGGAACATTATGGTTAACTTCTACTGATCTTGAAATAGAGATGAAAACACATCTTCTTCTAACAGAACCATATGAACCAGGTTTAATTACTGTCCCAGCCAGAAAATTATTAGAAATTTGTAGATGTTTGCCCGCTAATTGCGACATAAGTGCTTCTCTAAAACAAGAACAAATGTTGTTAACTTCTGGAAATAGTAAGTTTTATTTAGCTACTTTATCAGCAGATAATTTTCCAAATTTAGACGACTTTATAAATGAAATCGAGTTTACTATTAACCAAAATATAATGAAACATTTGATAGAAGCTACCGCTTTTTCTATGGCACGACAAGATGTACGTTATTACCTTAATGGTCTTTTGTTAGAGGTTAATGGTAGAGAACTGTGTACTGTAGCTACTGATGGACATCGGTTATCTTTTTGTAAGACCATTTTAAGTAAAAGTTTTTCTTACACTGCAATTATTATACCAAGAAAGACAGTAATCGAAATTTTAAGGTTATTAGAAAATAATGAACAATTATTAAAAATCAAGTTTAGTAAAAATCATATGAGACTATATCTCACTAATTGTATTATTACATCTAGAATTATCGATGGACAGTTTCCTAATTATCGTACAGTATTACAAAATAATTATGATAAACTAGTATTAGTAGAAGCAGATTTATTGAGATCTGCTTTATCTCGTGCTTATATTCTGGCTAATGAAAGATTACACGGAGTATGTTTAGATTTTAAAACCAATAGGTTAAAAATTACTGCTACTAATATGGCACAAGAAAAAGCGGAAGAACTAGTGGATGTTATTTATAAAGGTGAACATTTAAGTATAATTATTAATGTTAGATACCTCTTAGATGTATTGCAAATTTTAAAAGACGAAAATATTCAGATCTTTCTCATAGATTCAGAATCGAGTATTCAAATTAAAAGAGTTACGATTTATTCAGATGATATGTATGTAATAATGCCAATGCAATTATAATGTAACTTAAAATATAATTTTATAGTAATAAAAGTTTACCTGCATCTTTTTCCAAATAATAAATTATTGATATATCCTCCTACTAAGAATTTGTTAACAATTTAATTGTTATATAAGTGAGAAAAATTAATGTCCAATACTTATGATTCTTCATGTATTAAGGTCTTAAAAGGTCTTGAAGCAGTACGTACACGTCCCGGAATGTATATTGGAGATACAGAGGATGGTACGGGATTACACCATATGATTTTTGAAGTAGTTGATAACGCTATTGATGAAGCTTTAGCAGGTTACTGTAAAAATATCTCTGTTACTATTCATGCAGATCACTCTGTATCTGTACAAGATGATGGTCGTGGAATACCGACCGATATCCATGAAGAAGGTATTTCTGCAGCTGAAGTTATTATGACCGTCTTACATGCAGGTGGAAAATTTGATCATACCTCTTATAAAGTTTCTGGGGGCTTACATGGAGTTGGTATTTCCGTTGTAAATGCCCTTTCAGAGAAATTAGAATTAGTTATTCAACGAGAAGGAAAAGTGTATTCTCAATTTTACTTTAATGGTTTTCCTCAAGGATCACTACGTATAACTGGTTATACTAAACAAACGGGTACTATTATAAGATTTTGGCCCAGTTCTAAAATATTTAGTAATATTAGTTTTAATTATGACATTTTAGCGTCACGATTGCGAGAACTTGCCTTCTTAAATTCAGGACTCTTAATTCATCTGGAAGATCAACGTAATAATAGTAAGTGTTGTTATCAGTATACGGGAGGAATAAAAGCTTTTGTAGAGTATATGAGCCAAAATACTCCGCCAATTCATCCGAAAATATTTTTCTTTTCAGAACAAAAAAAATCTATTCATGTTGAAATTGCTTTACTGTGGAATAAAGAATTTAAAGAAAAAATTATCTGTTTTACTAATAATATTCCTCAAAAAGATGGAGGAACTCACTTATCGGGTTTTAGAACTGCTCTTACGCGTACTTTCAATGCCTATATAGATAAGGAAGGATATAATAAAAAATCTAAAATTACTCTTACCGGAGAGGATACACGAGAAGGAATAGTAGCAGTACTATCTGTAAAAGTTCCAGACCCTAAATTTTCTTCTCAAACTAAAGAAAAATTAGTTTCTTCGGAAGTAAAGTGGGTAGTCGAATCCTTACTGCATGATTATTTAGTAGAATTTTTACTTGAAAATCCTCACGATTCTAAAATAATCGTTACTAAGATATTAGAATCTGCTCGATTACGTGAAGCATCCCGACGGGCCCGAGAAATTACTCGACGTAAAGTAGTTGATATATTAGGACTTCCAGGAAAACTAGCTGACTGCCAAGAACGTAATCCTCATAATTCCGAACTTTATTTAGTCGAAGGAGACTCAGCCGGAGGATCTGCTAAACAAGGGCGTAATCGTAAAAATCAAGCAATTTTACCATTAAAAGGAAAAATTCTAAATGTTGAAAGAGTAAAATTTGAAAAAATGCTTTCGTCACAGGAAGTAGCATCATTAATTACAGCTCTAGGTTGTGGAATAGGAACATCAGAATATAATATTGATAAGTTGCGGTATCATCGAATTATTATTATGACTGATGCTGATGTAGATGGAGCTCATATTCGCACCTTATTACTGACATTTTTTTATCGTCAGTTTCCCGAAATTATTGAACGTGGTTATCTTTATATTGCTCAACCACCACTTTATAAGCTCAAAAAAGGAACGGTAGAACAATATATCAGAGATGACCAATCTTTAGAAAAATATCTTCTTTCTTTAGCAGTAGATAAAACTAGAATTTATATTTCCAATGGAAATATTATTAGTGGAGACCAATTAAAGACTTTATTGTATGAATATCGTAATATACAGAAACTAATAACTTTTTTAGAACCGCGATATTCACGAAAATTATTAAATGTATTAATGTTTTACCCTATGCTGAAAGAAGGAGCTGAGAAAGAAGAAGTTAACAAGTGGATTCAAACATTAGTAAATAAACTTAATGAAACAGTTACTTATGGAGATTTCTATGAGGCTAACGTAAACTATAATAATGACTTGCAGCTCTATGAACCAGAAATAATTGCTCGCATCCAAGGTAATATTATAAAATATCTTATCGATTATTTTTTTCTCCAAAGTGGAGAATATAAAACAATGTGTGCGTTAGGAGAAAAATTACAAATATTACTAAAATTCCATCCCTTTCTTATAAAAGGATCTCAGCGCAAGAATATTGAATCTTTTGATCAAGCTTTTGAATGGTTAATAAAAGAGTCTAAAAATGGATTATCAATTCAGAGGTATAAGGGGTTAGGTGAAATGAATCCAGAACAACTTTGGAAAACTACTATGGATCCTACTAATCGACGAATGTTGCGTGTAACGATAAATGATGCTGTGACAGCTAATAAAATTTTTTCAACATTAATGGGAGATGAAGTGGAACCACGAAAAAAATTTATTGAGTTAAATGCGCTTAACGCATCTAATATAGATATATAAAAAATATATCTTTATTCCTCCGGACGTAAAGTAGGAAAAAGAATAACATCTCGTATATTAAACTTATTAGTCAATATCATTACTAGGCGATCAATTCCAATGCCTAGACCAGCAGTAGGTGGCATACCATGTTCTAATGCTCTAATATAATCTTTATCATAGATATTTTCATTATTATATTGATGATTATTATGATCATCGGATTGATAATTACATCTTTGTTGTATAAAGCGATTATATTGTTCTTCAGCATCATTTAGCTCCGAAAAACCATTCCCTATCTCATAACCATTAATAAAGAATTCAAATCTTTCGGATAGAAAGGAATAGTTATCATGACTACGCGCTAAGGGGGAGACTTCAGTAGGATAATCTATAATAAAAGTGGGATATATTAAATGTTTTTCTACCGATATATCAAAAATTTCAGTTAGAATACGTCCATGACCCCAATGACTTTTTATATGAATTCCTAAACCTTCCGCAAATTTTGACGTCAGATGAACATCTTCTAAGATATTTAGATTAATTTCGGGACAATATTTTAATATTGCTTCTTTCATAGAAAGTTTAGTAAAAGATTTATTAAAATCAAACGTGTATTTTCCATACTGGATTATGGAAGTACCTAATATTTTTTGTGTTAAGTTTCTTAATAACTTTTCAGTAATTTTAATAAGATCTTTGTAATCAGCATAAGCCATATACAGTTCCATCATAGTAAATTCAGGATTATGTCGTGGAGATACTCCCTCATTGCGAAAATTTCGGCTTAATTCAAATATTCTTTCCAAACCACCTATTACCAAGCGTTTAAGATAAAGTTCGGGAGCAATGCGAAGATATAAGTTGATATCCAGAGCATTATGATGAGTAATAAACGGTTGTGCTCCAGCTCCTCCAGCTATTTTCTGCATTATAGGAGTTTCTACTTCTATAAAATTTTCTTTATCCATGAATTTTCTAATGTTAAAGATAATTTTAGAACGTAAAATAAAAGTATCTCGTGACTGATCGTTAGTAATAAGATCAAGATAACGTTGTCGATAACAAGTTTCTTTATCTACTAAGCGATGAAATTTATCAGGTAAAGGACGAAGTGCTTTCGTCAAAAGACGTATTTTTGTACAAGATATTGAAAGTTCATTAGTGTTAGTTTTAAATAAAATTCCCTGAGCACCAATAATATCTCCTAAATCCCAACTTTTAAATTCGTTATAATAAAAATTATTATCATAAATATCATATTTGATATATAATTGAATTCTTCCCTCTCTATCTTGGAGAGTAATAAAAGATGATTTACCCATAATACGTCGGGTTATAATACGTCCTGCTACTCTAATAACAATATTGAGATTTTTTAAATCAATCTTATTTTTATTACCAAATTTGAAATGTAGTTCACTAGAAAGACAAGTAGGACGAAAATCATTTGGAAATGCTATTCCCTGTTTACGTAATTGATGTAATTTTTTTCGTCTATTTTGGAACTCATCATTTAACTCATCTGTATTTAGAGATGAATGTGATTTTTTAGACATTAATATGCCTCATCATCTAGCTTTTAAATTTTCTTCAAGAAATAAGTCTATTTCCCCATTTAAAACCGCTTGTATATTACGAGTTTCTATACCCGTACGTAAATCCTTAATACGTGAATCATCAAGTACATAAGATCTGATTTGTCTTCCCCATGCAATATCCGGTTTATTTTTTTCCTGCGTCTGTTTATCTGCATTTCTTTTTTTTAACTCTAGATTATATAATTTAGCTTTCATTTGTTTAATGGCTTGCTCTTTATTTTTATGCTGAGAACGATTATTTTGACATTGTGTAACTGTTCCAGTAGGAATATGTGTAATGCGTACTGCAGATTCAGTACGATTTACATGTTGTCCCCCTGCACCCGAAGATCGATATACATCAATTCGTAAATCGGAAAAATTCAGCTCGATCTCTATATTATCTTTAACTTCTGGATATATAAATGCAGAACTAAAAGAAGTATGTCGTCTTCCGCCAGAATCAAATGGACTTTTACGAACTAAACGATGAATACCGGTTTCAGTACGTAACCATCCAAATGCATATTCTCCTGAAACACGAATTGTTGTACATTTTATTCCTGCTTTCTCTCCTAACGATTCGGAAAGAATTTCAGTAATAAATTTCTTTTTTTCAGCCCATCGTAAATACATTCGGCTTAACATATAAGCCCAATCTTGAGCTTCTATTCCGCCTGATCCTGCTTGTATATCTAGATAGCAGTTTTCTCGATCTTGTTGTCTATTAAAAAATTTCCTAAATTCTAATTCTCTTATCCTGTCTTCTATATTTTTTAGGTCAGTATATATTACTGGTAATATTTCGAGATTATTTTCCTCCGCAGCTAATTCTAGTAAAGTTTTAGCATCGTTTAACTCACTGAATAAAGCTTGTAGAGCATTTAAAGTAGCTCCTAGTAAAGAACGCTGCTTATTTAAAGTACTTACTAATGAAATATTTTTCCAGGTTTGATTTTGGGCCAAAAGAATATTAATTTTTTGGAGGCTTTCTTGAGTAGAGATATAATCAAAGATTCCTCCGTAAGCTCTTACTACGTTTATAAAGTTGTAGTATCATCTCAGTTAAATAGGAAATATCGAAAACATTTTTTGTCATTACAAGCTCAGACTATCTTAATACAACTAGATTATTTCACATGATGTGAATATAAAAGATGAGGATCAAGAATTCAAGTATTTTAAATAATATTCAAAATAATATTAATTATTCAAATATTTTAGTTATTTTTATGTTCTTACAATATTTCTTGTTTTGTTAAAATAAAAAGTTATATTTATAAAAATTATAAAATAAGTTATTTTTATATGAAATTGAGAGAGTATTTTACTTTACCTCTTTTATCTAGTGAATTACCACTGACGTTAATTTCTCTGGAAGAATGGTGTCTTATTACTACTACAGGAATGGATGCTCTAAGTTATATGCAAGGACAGATTACATCTGATATTAATCAATTACATGTTAATCATTATTGTCCCAGTGCTCACTGTAATGCTAAAGGAAAAATGTTGACTAACTTATTATTATTTTTTTATAAAGGACATCTATCTTGGATAATACGAAATTCAGTACGTGATATTCAAATATCAGCGTTAAAAAAATATGCCATCTTTTCAGATTTTAATGTAACTGCACTGGATAGAACGGTTATTCTAGGTATTGCAGGACACGAAGCTAAATCTACCCTTAATCAAATATTTCCTGTATTACCTAGTATCCACTGTCCTGTAGTAGAAAATACTAGTAGTACGCTCTTGCTTTACTTTCCCCTCCCTAAGGATCGCTTTTTAATCATTACTAATTTAACTAGAGCCAGAAAATTACAACAACACCTATCTCAAAGATTTTTTATTAAATTTAATAATAGTAAACAATGGCTAACTTTAGATATCGAAGCAGGGTATCCTATTATTGATAAGGATAATTCTGGTCAATTTTTTCCACAAGCGGCAAACTTACATTATATGAAAGCTATTAGTTGGACTAAAGGATGTTATATAGGTCAAGAAATGATATCTCGTGTTCAGTATCGAGGAATAAATAAACGCGGTCTTTACATGCTAGTGTTCAAATCACCATATTTGCCTTGTTCTAACGATGTAATAGAAATAAAATGCAGCTTTGATAGCTGGACAAAGTGTGGTAAAGTTTTGGCTGCTTGTCGTGTACAAAATGGAAAAATATGGATCCAAGCAATTCTAGATTATAATATACCTTCAGGTAGTGAATTACGTATTTCAGGATGTACAGATCTTCTATATCTGCAATCTTTTTCTTATAAAGAATAAATCCATTATTAATTTTTTATGAGTTATTAAATAAGTATCTATACTTTTTTCTTTAAGAAGCAGGAAAATGCGTACAGAGCAGATTTTTGTCTCCAAAGATATCATCTAATCGTTTGACAGGCGGCCAATATTTATTTTCCATTTTTAAGGGAAAAAATGCTTGTTTTATACTATACGGATGATTCCATTTTGCTGCTAAATCGGATTGCGTATGTGGTGCATTCACTAGAGGATTATCATCAAGGGGCCAGTATCCTTTTTCTATTAAATTTATTTCTTCGCGGATAGCTCTCATTGCTTCAATAAAATTATCTATCTCAATTTTATCTTCGGATTCTGTTGGTTCAATCATCATAGTTCCCGGTACCGGAAATGATATGGTCGGTGCATGAAAGCCATAATCTATAAGACGTTTAGCAATATCTATTTCTCCAATACCTATTTTATATTTTAAGGGCCGTATATCAATGATACATTCATGTGCTACTAGATTATTTCGTCCTGTGTATAATATAGGATATGTTGTACTTATTCTTTTAGCAATATAATTAGCATTAAGTATTGCTATTTCACTAGATAATCGTAATCCTTTTGTTCCCATCATTCGAATATACATCCAACATATAGGTAAAAGTGCGGCACTTCCGAAAGGAGCCGCACAGACTGGATTCTGAGAATGTATCAGTCCCTTAATTTTTATTATTTTATGTCCTGGTAAAAAATTAGCTAGATGTTTTTTGACACCAATGGGACCTAATCCGGGACCTCCTCCACCGTGAGGAATACAAAAAGTTTTATGCAGATTAAGATGAACAACATCTGCACCAATAGTACAGGGATTAGTAATTCCAAGTTGAGCATTCATATTAGCACCATCTAGATAAACCTGTCCTCCATAGTGATGGATAAGTTTACATATTTCAGTAATTTTTTCCTCGAAAATTCCATAAGTAGACGGATAAGTAATCATTAAACAACCTAAATTTTTACCAGCTTGTTCTGCTTTTCGTCGTAAGTCATTTAATTCAATATTCCCCTGATTATCACAGCTAATAGGAATGACCTTCATGCCCACCAATTTAGCTGAAGCCGGATTAGTACCATGAGCTGAATTAGGGATAAGACATATATTACGATTATTTTCCTTTCGACTTTCATGATATCGTCGAAGGGTGAGAAGACCAGCATACTCTCCTTGTGCGCCAGAATTAGGTTGAAGACTGAATGCTTTATAACCAGTTAGAAGCATAAACCAATTGGATAACTGATAGATCAATTTTATGTAACCTCTTATTTGATCTAGAGGACAAAACGGATGAATTTCAGTAAATTCCGGCCAACTAAACGGAATCATTTCTACAGCCGCATTAAGTTTCATAGTACAGGATCCCAATGGAATCATTGAATAATTTAGAGCAAGATCTTTACATTCTAGTCTATGCAGATATCTCATCATGGCTGTTTCACTATGAAAACTATTAAAAATAGGATGGGTTAATATCCGTTCAGTACGTAATAAATTTTGAGGTAACGATATACTATCATTATGTTGTTTTATATAATAATCTAATAGTGTAAGATCTAATCCATGTCCGTCTTCTAACAAGATAGAAAATAATGACATTATATCTTGGCTGGTAGTAGTTTCATCTAAAGTTATACCTACAGCATTATTTAGGTCATTACGTAAATTTACTCCTAAATTTAGAGCACGTAATAATATTTTTTCCTTATCTTCTACTTCAATAGTTAGAGTATCAAACCAAGACTTATTAGATAATTTTAATCCTCCAATTTGCAAACCCATAGCTAAAATATCTGTTAACCGATTGATGCGAGTAGCAATTCTTTTTAATCCTTCAGGCCCATGATAAACAACATAAAAACCTGCTACTATAGCTAAAAGTGCCTGGGAAGTACAAATATTCGAAGTAGCTTTTTCCCGACGAATATGCTGCTCGCGAGTTTGAAGAGCCATGCGAAAAGCTCTTTTTCCTGATTGGTCTCGAGAAACTCCTATAATACGACCAGGCATGGAACGTTTATATTCTTCTCTAGTTGCATAAAAAGCGGCATGAGGACCACCATATCCCATTGGCATGCCAAAACGTTGTGCAGATCCAAAAACTATATCTGCTCCCTGTGTTCCGGGTCCCTTCAAAAGAACTAAAGACATAATATCGGTAGCTACAGTGATAATCACTTTATTTTTTTTCAGTTCAGATATTAAAGATGAAAAATTATGAATGTTCCCAGTAGTACCTATATATTGTAATAATATTCCAAAGATATTTTTATAATTAAGAGCATTATCAGGATGATCGATAATAATATCTATTTCTAAAGTACTAGCTCGAGTTTGGAGAACATCTATAGTTTGGCGATGCACATCATTAGCTATGAAAAATCTATTAGTTTTAATGGAACTAATACGTTTTGCCATAGCCATTGCTTCTGCAGCGGCAGTAGCTTCATCTAATAAAGACGCAGAAGCTATAGGAAGTCCTGTTAAATCGACAGTAATTTGCTGAAAATTTAGTAATGCTTCTAATCGACCCTGAGAAATTTCTGGTTGATATGGAGTATAAGAAGTATACCATCCGGGATTTTCTAATACATTACGTAAAATTACTGGAGGTATTATAGTGCCACAATAACCCATGCCAATCCAAGATTTAAAAATCTTATTTTTTTTAGCAATATTTTTTAATTCTAATAAAGCTAAATGTTCTGGTACTGCATTACACAGATTAGGAATGGTGGATAGCTGTATTTCTGGCGGTAATACTGCCGTAATTAATTCCTTAAGAGATGAAATTCCAATTGTTGAGAGCATAGATTTTTGTTGTTGCCAACATGGTCCAATATGTCTCGATATAAATGAATCTTCAAGTTTTTTTAAAGATTTTTTCATATATAAATAAAATTTATGATAAGTGTTTAAAACTATTTTATAATATTTTGATAATCAACTGCATCTAATAATAATTCTACTTCATAATATTTGAAAGATTCTATTTTGAATATCCATCCCTGGTCATAGGGATGAGTGTTAACTAATTCAGGAGTGTTATTCAATAACATATTAATTTCTACAATTTTTCCAGTTAGAGGAGCATATATACTACTAGCCGATTTTACTGATTCTGCTACCGCACAATCTTCGCCGATATTAAACACGGTACTAATTCGGGGTAATTCAATAAAAACTATATCTCCGATTAAATTTTGTGCATAATCAGTAATTCCCACCATATAAATATCAGAGTTTATAGAGAGTCGCTTGACCCACTCATGAGTGGATCGGTACTTATAATCGGATATAATTTTAGTCATTTTTTCTACTCTTATCTAATTAAGAAGTGTTTATTACTGGTAATCCATTACGAACAAAAACAGGATTAGTCACTTCTACAGGAATTATTCTTTGATATTTTAGATTATGATGAGTAAGGTATACTAGAGCTGACTTTCCAATGGTAGATGGTACCCTCGCTAGAGCTATGCTATGACCTAAGGTAGGAGAATAACTACCACTTGTAATTATCCCTATTTGTTTCTGGCCACTTTTATCCATAAAACTAACCCGAAAATTTTTTCTTAACATGCCTTTTTCTTTCATTAATAATCCTACTAATTTCTTTTTTTTATTATGATCATATTTAATTCTTAAAGCATTTCTTCCTATAAAATTTCGGGAATATTTCCAACTAATTGTTCGTTCCATATTGGCTTCTAAAGGAGAAATACTTTCATTCATCTCATTTCCATAGAGATTCATACCAGCTTCAATCCGTAAGGTATCTCGTGCTCCTAATCCGACCGGTGTAATTCCTGACGCTATTAATTGATGCCATAAGTATACCGCTTTTTCTTGCGGAAGAGCAATTTCATAACCTTTTTCTCCGGTATAACCTGTATAAGCAATAAATAATTCATCAATTTGTATGTTCGAAAATGGTAATAACTTTTCCACAGTATTTAGTTGTTTTTCACTTAAAATGCTATGCATTTTTTTTTGTGCATTTGGTCCTTGTATAGATAGAAAAGCTAAATCGTTTCTTATTTTAAGTGTGACATTAAAATTCATAGCATGATAACTAATCCATGCTAAATCTTTACTGCAATTTACGGCATTAACTACTAATCTAAAATAGCTTTCGCCTATAAAATAGACCATTAAATCGTCAATGACTCCTCCATCTTGATTTAACATTCCAGTATATAAAGATTTTCCGGGATGTAATAATTTAGCTACGTCATTAGCTAATAGATACCGTAAAAATTTTCGAGTATTAGAACCCGATAAATCTAAAATTAACATATGAGATATATCAAATATACCTGCATCATTCCGGACTGCTTTATGTTCGGTTATTTGAGAACCATAATGAAGAGGCATAATCCAATTATTAAAATGAATCATTGTTGCGCCACATTTTTTGTGCTGATCGAATAAAATAGTACGCTGTTGCATTTGTATTTAGTTCTTTTTTAAGAAAAAAATGTCTTAGATTACAAATACTTTAATATTACTTTAGTAAAAGTAATGAAAATAGTATTTTCCTTATTAAATACTCTTTATTCCTCCTCATTATGTTTTCTATTTTAGCTCTTAGGGAAATTCAAATGTTATCTTTAATTATCCAATATCTTGAGATTAATGGTCACCTTTTAGATAAGGTGATATAGAACCTTATTCTACGGTTAGTACCATTTCTGGTTCAAGGATTATTACTATTATCCCAGATTGTTCTTCCGATGATTTAATTTTCCCCGTATTTGCTGTACCCATGGTATCCAATCACTAATTTAATTATGAAATATTTTTTTACGCAAAGCTTATCTAGACTAACATGGAGGTATATTTCCAACTAAGTTAAAAACTAATATAATTTATAATTCAATATTTTTAATTTTAAGATAGTGATAATATTTCATGGAATAATTGTTCTTATAGAGCTAAGAATTATGTTCCCAATAATAATATTCTTCATTTTATGAAGAAATACTCTGAGTAGGTATTTTACCTCTTTGGTAAAGATCAAGCAAAAATGAATATATTATAAATAAAGTCATGATTATCCTTAATTCAGGATAATTTAATTTTTTTCTTCTCTAAGTTTTGTGTTCTTATGTAAAACATTTAACCCGTGGAGACTGCTAATTAAAGCTATGTCGGCACTACGTCGAGCAAATAATCCTACCGTCACAACACCACTTAACATATTAATTTTTTCTTCTATTTCAAGAGGATTCACTATACATAAATTATATATATCAATAATAATATTTCCGTTCTCTGTAATAATACCGGTACGATATTTAGGCATTCCTCCTAACTTTACTACTTCTCGACCAATATATGCACGGGCCATAGGTATAACTTCTATAGGTAAAGGATTTTGTCTACCTAAAATATTCACTAATTTAGCAGTATCAGCAATACAGATAAATTTTTTCGCTACTGCTGAAATTACTTTTTCTTGAGTTAGGGCACCTCCTCTACCTTTTATTAACTGTAATTGTTTATTAATTTCATCTGCACTATCCACATAAATAGGAATTGATTCTACATCATTACAACTAAACACGGGAATATTTAAACTTTTAAGTTTAATAGTAGAATCATTTGAACTCGATACAGTTCCTTCTATTTTATTCTTAATCGTGCTTAAAGCGCTAATAAAGTAACTTACTGTAGTTCCTGAACCTATCCCTACTATTGAACCCGGAGTAACATACTTTAGAGCGGCCCATGCTGCGGATTGTTTTAAGTTATAGTTTTTCATACGCTATGATAATACTCCTTCTTGGATCAGACCTTAAATAATATTTGATTTATTATTTTGTTCTTTTCTAAGATTACGTTGAAAAGTCTCTAATAAATCCCAATAAACATTTTGTAAGTCTTGACCTCTACTCCACCATCTTACAATGAAATTTAAAGAATTACTGTTAATTTCATGTAATCTTATAGTAATTTCACGTTCTTTAATAATTCTGCAGTCTGCGTACACTATATCAGAGATAATTTTTTTGATTTTCTGAATATCTGAGTCTACAGCTACTCTTATTATCATTTCATATCGTCGTATTGGTTCACGCGAATAGTTAATAATATTACCCGCAATAACTTTTCCATTAGGAACAACAATAGTTTTACCATCTGCAGAAAGCAGAGTAGTAGAAAATATTTGAATTTGTTGTACTATTCCGTTAATTCCTCCTAAGTCTACGTATTCTCCTACTCGTAATGGTCTAAATATCACTAATAGTACCCCTGCCGCTAAGTTAGAGAGAGATCCTTGTAATGCCAAACCTACTGCTAAACCTGCAGCGCCTAGTACAGCTATAATGGAGGCAGTTTGTACACCAACACGATTTAATGCTGCGGTTACGGAAAAAGTAATAATACTATAGCGTAATACCATAGATAAAAAATCTGCTACTGTAATATCTATATGACGAGCTAAAAATATTCGGTTAATACTTTTCGCCAAAGCACTGGCCACTGCCATCCCAATACATATTATTGATATTGCTGATATTACATTAATTATGTAACTAAATAATAGTGAATGATTATGCATCATCCAAAATCCGGCATGTTGAATACTTTTTCTTACATCATTATTTTCCATACTATATATAATATCGTGTTAAAATACTATAATAGAAATGTAGTTATACGAAAAAGATAATTAAAAAAGATTAATTGCATTTAAGTTTCTAAATACGGTTTCTAACCGTGTAATCATACTGATCTGACCAGCTCTAATCCAATTGCGTGGATCATAAAATTTTTTATTAGGTTGATGCGGACCATTAGGATTACCTAATTGGCTTTGCAAATATGCTTTATTTTGCTTATAATAATTCAAGATTCCCTGCCAAGTAGCCCATTGGGTATCTGTATCAATATTAATTTTTACTACTCCATAACTAATAGATTCTTTGATATCATTCAGAGAGGAACCGGATCCACCATGAAAAACTAAATTTAATGGATTCAGAGGGAGTCCATGTTTTTTACTTACATAATCTTGTGATTTTTTCAGGATACTAGGTCTTAATTTAACATTTCCTGGTTTATATACGCCATGTATATTCCCAAATGAGGCGGCTATAGTAAAATTAGGACTAATTTTACTAAGTTTTTCATAAGAAAAGTTAATATCTTCCGGATGAGTATATAATTCTGTATGTACCGAATTATTATCTATTCCAACCTCTTCTCCACCAGTACATCCTAGTTCAATTTCTAGGGTCATATTGATTTTTGACATTCGAGTGAGATAATGACTACTGATGGCTATATTTTCTTTCAAAGACTCTTGTGAGAGATCAATCATATGAGAGGAAAATAATGGTTTGCCCGTCTTCTTAAAGTACTCTTCTCCTGCATCTAACATCCCATCAATCCACGAAAGTAAATTTTTGGCACAGTGATCGGTATGTAGCATCACTGGCACTCCATAATATTGAGCCATTTGATGAACATGTTGAGCTCCAGAGATAGATCCTTGCACTGATTGTATTTGTACTGGATCTTTTTTAACTCCTTTTCCAGCGATAAATGATGCTCCATTATTTGAAAATTGAATAATGACGGGCGCTTTTACTCGAGCAGCCGTTTCAAGAACGGCATTAATTGAATCAGTGCCAATACAATTTACGGCAGGTAATGCAAATTGATAATTTTTAGCGAGTGCGAATATTTTTTGTACATCACTTCCTGTGATCACACCGGGATTCACAAAATCTAATATTTTAGACATAAAATCATACCTTATTAAATTCTTAGTATTTTTTATATTTGGTATTTAAAATAAAAAGATTAATATATCGATATTTTATACTCCTAGAGTATTATTACTAATATAATGTTGAGCACGATCTTCTAGCATCCTAATAGCTGGTAATTTTTTGCCTTCTACAAATGACAAAAAAGCACCTCCTCCAGTAGAAATATAAGAAATATATTTTTCTACTCCAAATAATTCAATTGCCGCTTGAGTATCTCCTCCTCCCGCAATAGAATAAGCATGGCTTTCTGTAATAGCCTCTGCTATCATTCTAGTGCCCGTGCTAAAATTCGGAAATTCAAAAACACCGACTGGTCCATTCCAAAGAATAGTTTTAGCTTTTTTTATAATGCTAGTCATAATTTGAGTAGTTTTTTCCCCCCAGTCCATAATTTCTTCATCAGAGTCTATTTCCGCAACACTTTTTGATAGTGCTGGTGAGAGTTCAGAAAATTCAGATCCTACCCGAACATCTATGGGGATAGGTATGTAATAGCTATCTCGTAAGATTTTAGCAGCTTCTACAAAGTCTGGTTCATATAAAGATTCTCCTACTCGATTCTCAATAGCAACAAAAGTATTAGCAATTCCACCTCCTACAATTACTTTATCCGAAACTTGAGCTAGATAATTTAATATATCAAATTTTGTAGAAATTTTTGATCCTCCTATTATAGCAACCATAGGTCTCTGCGGTTGTTTTACTGCTTTACTTAAAGCTTCTAATTCAAATTCTAACAGGGGACCCGCACAAGCAATAGGTGCAAATTTAATTATACCATATGTTGAAGCATCTTTCCGATGAGCAGATCCAAAAGCATCCATTACAAAAATATCGCATAGTGATGCATATTTTTTAGCTAATAATTCATCATTTTTCTTCTCTCCTTTATTGAATCTAACATTTTCTAGAATTACTACCTCATTTTGAGCTAGATCTAATCCTTCTAAATAATTTTTTTCTAACCGAATGGAACAAGAAATTTTTTTTTTCAATACTTCCACAATAGGCAAAAGAGAAAATGATTTCTGATATTTTCCTTCTACTGGTCGTCCTAAATGAGAGGTCACCATAATTCTAGCCCCTTTTTTTAGGGCTATTTTAATAGTGGGAATAAATGCGTTTATCCGGGCTTCTGATGTAACTATACCCTCTTTATTAAGAGGAACATTTAAATCTGCCCGAATCAAAACTCTTTTTCCTGATAGATTCAAATGTGTCATTTTCATTATAGACATAACCGCTCATCTCTTAGATAAATAAAAATAAGAATACTGTTCTTTTTACTCTAACGTAGAGTAATTTTGACGTAAAATGTAAATAGAAAAACATATAAAATTTAAATGAACTCATTAATAATTTTATTTTTTTTCAACTAACTCAAACAATCTATTACCTTTTGTTCTGAATTAATTTTTTTACTGTTTTAATAACTTCTTGTACTGTCAAACTAAAGTGTTGAAAAATTTTTTCTGCCGCTCCAGATTCTCCAAATGAATTAATTCCTAATATTGATCCATGCAACCCTATATATTTATACCAATAATCTTTAGATCCGGCTTCAATAGCTATACGGAGAATCACTCGGGACGGTAATACCATTTCTCTATAATTCGAATCTTGTTTATCAAAGACATCCGTAGATGGCATTGACACGACTCGAACTTTATATCCTTCGTTAGTTAATGAAGAATAAGCAGAAGTAGCTAATTGTACTTCCGACCCGGTAGATATTAAAATAATATCGGGTAGTTCCATACATGTTTTTAAAACATATGCTCCTTTATTAATGTTCTTTATTTGCTCTGGAGATCTATCTTGATGAGATAATGTTTGACGAGATAATATCAAGGCCGTAGGACCATTATTACGTTCTATTGCGTATTTCCAAGCCACTGCAGTTTCAACTTGATCACATGGTCTCCATGTACTTAAATTAGGTGTCATACGTAAGCTTGCTAATTGTTCTACAGGTTGATGAGTAGGCCCATCTTCTCCAATTCCAATGGAGTCATGAGTATAAATCAATATTTGATGAATTTTCATTAATGCTGCCATGCGTACTGCATTACGCGCATATTCTACAAACATGAGAAATGTTGCTGTATAAGGTATAAATCCTTTATGGAGAGCTATTCCATTTGCTATTGCAGTCATTCCAAATTCACGCACCCCATAATGAATATAATTTCCATTATCATTATTATGAATCGATATAGTACCTGTCCATGAAGTTAGATTACTCGATGTTAAATCTGCCGATCCTCCTAAAAATTCTGGTAACATTCTTCCTAAGAATTGCAAGCTATTTTGTGAAGATTGTCGACCTGATATATTATCAGGGTGTAGCTGAAGTTGTTCAATAAAATTTTGAACGTTATTATGCCAATTTGCAGGGAGAATATTATGTTGACGACGTAAAAATTCTGATGCTAACTGAGGAAAACTTTTTTGATATTTAGTAAATTTCTTATTCCATATTTCTTCCTTTTGTCTACCTGCTTCTTTTGCATCCCAGTGTGAATAAATTTCTGGAGGAATAAAAAAAGCTGGATAAAACCATTCTAAAGAATGTTTAGTAGCTTCTACTTCATGTGCTCCTAAGCAAGATCCATGAATTTGATGCGTTCCTGCTTTATGCACCGAGCCAAAACCAATAATAGTTGTACATATAATAAGTGATGGCTTATCAATAAAATTTTGAGCTACTTTAATGGCTTGACTTATAGATAATGAATCATGCCCATCTACTTTATCTATTACATGCCAGCCATAAGATTCAAATCTTTTGGCTGTATCATCTGTAAACCACCCCGAAACTTTTCCATCTATAGATATACCATTTTTATCGTAGAAAACAATCATCTTTCCTAATTTTAAAGTACCTGCTAAGGAACACACTTCATGTGAAATTCCTTCCATAAGACAACCATCACCTACAAAAACATAAGTATAATGATCTACTATTATATGTTCTGCTTTATTAAACTGTGCGGCTAAGGTTTTCTCAGCTATAGCCATTCCAACTGCATTTGCTAAACCTTGTCCTAAAGGACCAGTAGTAGTTTCTACTCCCCTAGTTTGTAAATTTTCTGGATGTCCAGGGGTTTTAGAATATAATTTTCTAAAATTTTTTATTTCTCTTAGTGGTAAATTATATCCCGTTAAATGAAGAATACTATAAATTAGCATTGAAGCATGTCCATTAGAAAGGACAAACCGGTCTCTATTAAACCACTCAGGATTGTTAGGATTATGATTTAAATAATCTCTCCATAAAACTTCGGCGATATCTGCCATTCCCATAGGAGCGCCAGGATGTCCTGATTGGGCTATTTCAACAGCATCTATAGTTAGGATGCGAATAGCATTAGCAAGCATTTTCCGAGAAGGTATTTTAATTTCTTCCATATAATTTAAATTTCAACCAGAAATGTTCTTATTAAGAATTCATTCTAACATCTTAAAAATTTTTTTTTGAGAAAGTCATCACATTTTTAATGATCTATGTACTTAATTTTTATTTAAAATAATCTTACTGTTTAAGAGAGAAATAATCATAATAATTTCTTATCTTATACAAAAAAGAAAATATTAATTAATAGAAATTTTCAAAATTATTTGATTATGCTGCTTATATCACCAAAAAGTGCAGAAAACCTAACTTAGATATTTAAGGAAATCATATTCATGATGTCTTCGCGAAGAATTAAAAGTTTTGTACGACGTTCGCGTACCAAAAAAAAATATCAACAAGCTATAGCTGATTATTGGACAGATATGGGAATAACCTATAAAAATCAGCTTGGGGTAGCTAATTTTTTTCTTAAGGAACAACAATTATTATTAGATATTGGATTTGGAATGGGCACGGCATTGGTAACACAAGCTTTAACTAACCCGAGAACTAACTTTCTTGGAGTTGAAGTTTATTTGCCCGGAATAGGATCATGTCTAAAATTAGCACATAAATATAGAGTTATGAATTTACGGATTATATGTTATGATGTAATTGATGTACTTGAACGGATGATTCCAGATAACTCTCTCTTTAGAGTACAGCTTTTTTTTCCCGATCCCTGGAAAAAAAGACGACACTATAAAAGACGTTTACTCCAAAAAGAGTTTGCTGAATTAGTTTTACGCAAGTTAATTCCACAAGGAATTTTTCATATTGCTACTGATTTTGAATCTTATGCTGATCAAATCATTACCATAATGAATAACATTTCGGGATATAATAATTTATCGGTTAATCAAGATTATGTTTCACGACCTTTTCCTAGACCTTTCACTAAATTTGAAATTAGATCCCAGCGTTTAGGTTATATAATAAGAGATATAATGTATGAAAAAAATTAATAATTTATCTCTTAGGAATCTAAAATAGATTTAATCTTTTTTTTATCAAAAAGCCTTTTTACTTTATGATAAATATTTTTTTTCTAAGAATTATAAGATTTTGAGAAAATTACTTTTTTTACTAAAACTTCATTAAGTTGCGCGTCTTAAATAAGGAATTTTTTTTGAATTCCAATATAAACGTATTTTTAGTCTATATATGAAAACTAGCTCCTATCTAAATTTTATAAATTGAGAAAAACATTTTCCATAATTTATAATACTGGCCATAATTTAGGAAAAATATTAAGTCCTAAAACATTTAAAAAATGTATCAGTAATACTACTACCAGTGGTGATAAATCAATACATCCTATATTAGGAATATTATTACGTATAGGAGATATAATAGGTTCAGTTAATTGCATTAAAATATGATCAAGAGGATGATATCGTGGAGTTATTAACTTTATAATACCTTGAATGAGTATTATCCATAACACTAAAGATCCAGCAATTTTAATTAAGCTGATAATACCTATTAGAAAAATATTCATAGATATAAATTCATATTTTTTTCCTAACAGGAAAATCATAGTAATATATTTTATAAGCGTCAGGAAGAAAGCTATTACAATAGAATTAATTTCTAAAGTTGGATAGGAAGAAGGCACGAAATATTGTAAAGGATGCAATAAGGGTTGGGTAATTTTAATAATCAATTTAACCAGTGGATGATAATTATCTTTTAAGACCAAAATTATCCACCACCGAAGTAGTAACATTATTATGTAGAAATCTATAATATTTTTAATAATAACAGATACTATAAGCATTTATTTTTAAACCTGAATCCTTTTTCTATGAAAGATAACAACTAAAAGTTAACTTACATCCATGTTAAATCACGAAAGTGAAACTACATTGCCCAATCCATAATAGCTTATCCGATAGCTAATCGACTGATTCTATCTCGTCATACACTCACTATCAATTCTATACTTTTTTTCTATAAATGCCTGCGAAAATTTTTATTATATCTACTTATTTTATTGAGTACGTACTCTAAAGATATTTAATAGTCATTAGTACTAGTGAATTTATTCTATAAAAGTAATTTATGAAAAAAACTTATTTAATATTATCTCTCTTTATCTATCTTAATTTGATAAGAAGATAAATATTTGCTAAATATTGGACCAATTATTAAGAATTGGTAACACTATTTTACATTCAGTTACGGTATGTTAAAATATTTTTGTTGGTTAGTCGAGTATTATGTTTTTTTAGAGTGACCAGAAAAATATATTCTGTCAGATCTGTATTTGGGTAACAAATTTTTACTTAAAATGAAGTATTTCGATATCTTGAGGAGATAATATTTTTACTTTATATAAGTTATTTTAAGAAATTTTATTGATTATTTTAGGTTATTTTGAACATAAAAGTGTAAATTGCTACTAATCTAGTATTAGTAGATATAAACTACTTGGGTACGATTTTGATCCTTAAAACTATCTAGCGTTGTTTTTTTATGAGATAAAAACTAATATAATAAAAAATTAGGTTGAGGGAGTATAAGTACTATACATATCTTTATTTAGTTTGATATTCTCTAAAAAGCTTTCTAAAATTAGTGCCGCAGAAAGCGAATCTATATTATCTTTAGTCAGAGCCTTCCGTCCTCTCCGGAGGAATAATTGTTGACGTGCTTCTACGGTGGTTAATCTTTCATCATGGAATTGAATAGGTATTTGAAATCTAATTTTTATTTGATTTGCAAACAACCTGGTATATCGAGTGACTGATTGTTCAGTGCCATCCATATTTAATGGAAGTCCTATAATAATAGTATCTGGTTGCCATTGACAGAGATGTATCTTAATTTGCTGCCAATCTGGTCCACGATTAATTGTTTTAAGAGATCCTAAAGGAGTGGCAGTATTAGTAATGTTTTGTCCTATGGCTATCCCAATACTTTTAATACCAAAATCAAATGCTAAAATTGTCTTCAATGTCATTTTATTATCTCTTATTTATTGTATTTTCTATCATATCCATGATCATTCCGGTGATAGAAAGAGAACATTCGGCTTCAATTTCTTGTACTCCAGTTGGACTAGTGATATTAATTTCTGTTAATTTATTTCCAATAATATCTAACCCTACAAATAATAAACCCATTTTTTTGAAAGTATAACTTACGCTCCTCGCAATATCCCAATCTATTTTTGACAAAGATTGTACTTTCCCATATCCTCCTACTGCTAGATTACCGCGTATTTCACCGACCGGGGGAATTCTGGCTAAACAATATTGTACTGGCTCTCCATCAACTATAAAGACTCTTTTATCACCTTTTATGATATCAGGAAGAAAAGATTGTACCATACAGTAATTATTACCATAATTAGTCATGATTTCAATGATGACTGATATATTAGGATCATTCTTGGTTAACCGAAAAATGGATTCGCCTCCTTTACCATCTAAGGGTTTTAAAACAATATCTCCATGGAGACGACAAAAATTATATATTATTTCTTTATTACTGGTTACTAAACTATCGGGAATAAAATGAGGAAAGCAAGAAGCAAAAATTTTTTCATTACAGTCCCGTAAACTACGGGGTTTATTGACTATTAAAGTGCCTGTATTTTCTGCACGTTCTAGAATATGTGTAGCATAAATAAATTCTGAGTCTACCGGAGGATCTTTACGCATTAAAATAACATTTAGATCGTTAAGATTAATATGATGTTCACGACCAAATGAATAAAAAGGAGATTGATGTTCTACAATAGATATTGTTCTGGTTATTGCACAAGCCACTTCATTACATAGATATATGTCATGAAGTTCCATATAAAAAATTTTCCAATTACGTCGTTGAGCTTCTCTCAAAAGAGCTAAGCTCGTGTCTTTTTTTAAATTGATCTGAGATATAGGATCCATTACAATACCTAGTTTAATCATTTGTTAGTCTCTAATAAAATTTAGAATATTTATTGTATTATGGGATCAAGAATGGATATTCGTCCTATTTTTATGTTGGTTTGATGTATTATTTATAGTTAATCTGGCATAATAACAATTAATATTGTGATTTGATGATTATAATGGTCACAAATAAAAATATACATGTTTCAATCTTACTCTGAGGTAAATAAAATTATTCTGAAATTAATGCTGTGCGTATATAAATTTCACTCGCAAGAAATGGATAACTTTCCCTAATAAAAGAAATAAGTATTGCCACGTATAAATTTAGAATTCTTCCTTTAATAAGGAAATTTTATCTGTTTGTTCCCATGAAAAATGAGATCTACCAAAATGTCCATAAGAAGCGGTATCGCGATATATGGGTTGTAACAAGTCTAACATACTTATTATACCATATGGTCTTAGATCAAAAAATTTTCGTATCAAATAAATTAAGTATTCATTAGATTTTTTACCAGTTCCAAAGGTTTCTACCATAATAGAAGTGGGTTCCGAGATTCCAATAGCATACGATACTTGGATCTCACAGCGATCAGCTAAACCTGCAGCTACAATATTTTTTGCTACATAACGAGCAGCATATGCTCCAGATCTATCTACTTTGGAAGGATCTTTTCCAGAAAAGGCTCCGCCCCCATGACGAGCCATGCCACCATAAGTATCTACAATAATTTTTCTACCTGTTAATCCACAGTCTCCCATAGGACCACCAATTACAAATCTTCCAGTAGGATTTATAAAATATTTAGTATTATTATTTAACCACTGAGGAGGAAAGACCGGTTTAATAATTTCTTCCATAATTGCTTCCTGTAGCTGAATATAGGTTATTTCCTCACTATGTTGAGTAGAAAAAACTACTGTATCTACCCCCATAATTTTTCCACTATTATATTTAAAAGTTACCTGACTTTTGGCATCAGGACGTAACCAAGGTAGCATTTTCATCTTTCGTAATTCAGATTGTCTTTTTACCAAACGATGAGCGTAAGTTAACGGAGCGGGCATTAATACATCGGTTTCATTAGTTGCATACCCAAACATGACCCCTTGATCTCCTGCTCCTTGGTCCCACGATTGAGCACGATTAATACCTAAATTAATGTCGGTAGATTGTTTTCCTATCGCATTGATTACTGCACATGAATTAGCATCAAAACCCATCTCGGAGTTAACATAACCAATTTTACGCACTGTATCACGAACAATATCTTCAATATCTACCCACGCAGTAGTAGTAATTTCTCCCCCTACTAATACCATCCCAGTTTTAATGTAAGTTTCACATGCCACACGTGCTCTAAAATCTTGCTGTATTATTGCATCTAATATGGCATCAGAAATTTGATCTGCAATTTTGTCAGGATGACCTTCAGATACAGACTCAGAAGTAAAAAAATATTCAGACATTTTATTGCATTATCCTTATAACATCCATCTTGAAAAGAAAAAAATTGATACGAACAATCCCCTTTATAATCTGACTAAACATAAGTGATAATATTTAAGCAGATAAAAATATAAAACATTTTTTAATTTTAAAATAAATTAGATATTTTAACAATTGACAAATTTTCTATTAGGAAAAAATAGAAAAAATATAGGAGGTAAGAAAATTTTTTTCTTGACCCCCTTGATGAGTTAAAAAGGAGCCCCACTTTTTAAGTATTAAAGTCCTGAACCTATATAAATAAAAAAAATACGGGCTCTTTAAAAAAGAGAAATTTAGCCCTTATGAAAAGGTTCACAGCTCTGTTGACGACTAAATTAGTGGAGACGTTAAGATGGGTAAAATTATTGGTATTGACTTAGGAACCACCAATTCTTGTGTGGCAATTATGGAAGGTGGAAAACCTAGAGTATTAGAAAATGCTGAAGGAGATCGTACTACACCTTCAATAATAGCCTTCACTCAAGACGGAGAAACCCTAGTAGGTCAGCCGGCTAAGCGTCAGGCCGTAACTAATCCACAAAATACGTTATTTGCTATTAAACGGCTGATTGGACGAAAATTTAAAGATGAAGAAGTACAACGGGACGTAAATATTATGCCATATAAGATTATAGCTGCTGCTAATGGTGATGCCTGGTTAGATATTAAAGGAAAAAAAATGGCACCTCCTCAAATTTCTGCCGAAGTTTTAAAAAAAATGAAAAAAACAGCGGAAGATTATTTAGGAGAATCTATTACTGAAGCCGTGATTACTGTTCCCGCTTACTTTAATGATGCACAACGTCAAGCCACTAAAGATGCAGGTAGAATTGCTGGTCTGGAGGTTAAGCGTATTATTAATGAACCAACCGCAGCTGCATTGGCTTATGGGTTAGATAAGACTAAGACTAATCGTACTATTGCTGTCTACGATTTAGGAGGAGGAACTTTTGATATTTCTATTATTGAAATAGATGATGTAGATGGAGAAAAAACTTTTGAAGTGCTAGCTACTAATGGCGATACCCATCTAGGGGGAGAAGATTTTGATAGTCGTCTTATTAACTATTTAGTATCAGAATTTAAGAAAGACCAAGGCATTGATTTACGTAATGACCCTCTCGCTATGCAGCGTTTAAAAGAAGCGGCTGAAAAAGCTAAAATTGAACTTTCGTCTGCACAACAGACAGATGTGAATCTACCATATATAACGGCGGATTCGAGTGGTCCAAAACATTTAAATATTAAAGTGACGCGTGCAAAATTAGAATCTTTAGTAGAAGATTTAGTCAATCAATCTCTTGAACCAGTCAAAATTGCATTAAAAGATGCCGGATTATCGGTTAGTAATATTGATGATGTAATCTTAGTAGGAGGACAGACTAGAATGCCAATGGTTCAAGCAAAAGTAGCATCTTTCTTTGGTAAAGAACCACGTAAAGATGTTAATCCTGATGAAGCAGTCGCCGTGGGGGCCGCAGTTCAAGGAGGGGTCTTAGCAGGTGATGTTAAAGATGTATTGTTATTAGATGTTACTCCTTTGTCATTAGGCATTGAAACGTTAGGAGGAATAATGACTTCTCTTATTGCTAAAAATACCACTATTCCTACTAAACATAGTCAAGTATTCTCTACAGCAGAAGATAATCAATCTGCTGTTACTATTCATGTCTTACAAGGAGAACGTAAGCGTGCGGCAGATAATAAATCTTTAGGTCAATTTAATCTTGATGGCATATATTCAGCTCCCCGAGGAATTCCACAAATTGAAGTCACCTTTGATATTGATGCTGATGGTATTTTACATGTTTCCGCAAAAGATAAGAAGAGTGGAAAAGAACAGAAAATTATTATTAAAGCATCGTCCGGATTAAATGAAAAAGAAATTCAAAATATGGTTCGAGACGCTGAATCACATGCTGAAGCAGATCGTAAATTTGAAGAATTAGTACAATTACGCAATCAAGCCGATCATTTATCACATAGCACCCGTAAACAACTACAAGAAGTAAGTAGTAAGTTAGCTTCTGATGATAAAAAGAATATTGAAAAAGCATTAGAAGAACTAGATTCAGTAGTAAAAGGAGAAGATAAAGCTTCAATAGAGGCTAAAATACAATCCTTGATCCAAATCTCAAGTAAATTAATAGATCTTTATAAAACAGAAGAACAATCCCAAGATGATTCCGTAACAAGAGGATCATCATCACCGAAGGAAACACGAAAAGATAAAGATGTGGTAGATGCTGAGTTTGAAGAAGTAAAAGAAGATAAAGATAAAAAATAAAAAAAATATTTACCGTTTTCGATTGATGAAGACGGTATAATGATACAATTGATAATCAGAGTAGAAAGTTTTAGACAGAAGCATCTAAGGGTATGTAGTTGCAGTACCCTTTAATTATATTAAGGATAGTAGGATTTTCGAAATGGCAAAAAAAGATTATTATGAAATTTTAGGCGTTTCGAAATCCGCAGATGAACGTGAGATAAAAAAAGCCTATAAACGATTAGCTATGAGATATCATCCGGATCGAAATGCCGGTAATAAAGATGCAGAATCTAAGTTTAAAGAAGTTAAAGAAGCATATGAAATTCTAATAGATTCTCAAAAAAGATCGGCATATGATCAATATGGACATGCTGCGTTTGAACAAGGTTCAGCCAGTTATGAAAGTGAATTCAGTAACTCTAGTACTGATTTTAGTGAAATTTTTGGAGAAGTTTTTGGAGATATTTTCGGAAGTAGTCGGCGTAAACATCGACCATCCAGAGGTTCTGATTTACAATATACCCTAACTCTTACTTTAGAAGAAGCTGTACGCGGGGTAACGAAAGAAATACGTCTTCCCACCCTGGAACGATGTTCTCATTGTCAGGGAAAAGGTTGCAAATTAGGTACTTCTCCCATCCAATGTTCGACTTGTCAGGGGAGTGGACAAATTCAATTACGTCAAGGTTTTTTTACCGTCCAGCAAACTTGTCCTTATTGTCACGGACAGGGGACACTTATTAAAGATCCATGTATATATTGTCGAGGACGAGGAAGAACAGAAAAAAATAAAATTCTATCCGTAAAAATTCCGGCCGGAGTAGATAATGGAGATCGGATTCGTTTATCAGGAGAAGGAGCAGCAGGAGAGCGTGGATCTTCAGCTGGTGATTTATACGTTCAAATTGAAGTAAAAAAACATCCCATCTTTGCCCGAGAGAAAAATAATCTATATTGTGAGGTTCCAATTAGTTTTGGAATGGCGGCTCTAGGAGGAGAAATAGAAGTACCTACTTTAGGAGGACGTATAAAAATAAAAGTTCCGGCCGAAACTCAAACTGGAAAATTATTTCGTATGCGAGGTAAAGGAGTTAAATCATTACGGGGAGGATTTACGGGAGATTTATTATGTAAGATTGTAGTGGAAACTCCGGTTAATTTAAATGAACGACAGAAAGAAATGTTGCGTGAATTAGAGAAAAATATTAATTATTCTTCGGGAGAACATAATAACCCCAGATCAAGAACTTTTTTTGAAGGGGTCAAAAAATTTTTTGATGATTTAACTCGCTAAAATCATCAAGTTATAACGGTATTATCTTACATCTTAATAAGATGTTTCATTAAGTTAGATTTATGACGAGCGGCTTTATTTTTATGTATCAATCCTTTAGTAGATAATCTATCTATAATAGGTTGCATAATATTAAAGGCGTGGGTTGCTGATAATTTATCACCTGTCTTTATAGACGAATAAACTTTTTTAATAAAAGTTCGTAACATAGATCGCTGACTCACATTTTGTTTGCGACGCTTTTCCGATTTGATTATTCTTTTTTTAGATGATTTTAGATTAGCCAATGTTTAATATCCTCTTTATGACTTCTGGTTAAGAAGTATGCATTGTTGTTTTAGTTTGTCAATATTATTTATGATAATTAATAATTATTTTACTACGAGATAATTAATATCGAATTACCAAAACTAAAATAACGACGAGGGAGATTGAGGATGTAGTTTAGATATTAAATCTACCTAAGAGATAATAATATAATGCCTTAATATTACCTCGATCAGATAAGACCTAACCACCGTTAGGTGAGCTTAGATATTAATTTCGTAATGGTATTAGGATCAATTATTTTATAGTAAAGTTTACTGAAATTATATAAAAAGTAGAAGAGATTAATCTGAAATAAGAAAAAATTATAAAATAACTAGATTATATTTAATAAAATAAATTATGTTATTATGGATAGAAAAATTAGCATTTTTTAATAAAAAGATATCATAACTTTAGCCATGAAAAATAACTTTAAATCAACATTAAATCTTCCTGAAACTAGTTTTTCAATGCGAGGAAATCTTGCTCAAAAAGAACCTAAAATAATTCAGAAATGGAAAGATGATAATCTTTATAAATTAATACGTAATGCTAAAAAAGATAAACCTTTATTTATTCTTCATGATGGGCCTCCATATGCCAATGGTAATCTTCATATGGGTCATGCAGTTAATAAAATTATTAAAGATATTATTATAAAAGCAAAAGGTTTATCCGGTTTTGATTCACCATATATTCCGGGTTGGGATTGTCATGGATTACCTATTGAATTAAAAGTAGAAGAAAAAATAGGAAAACCAAATCATACAGTAAGTGACGAAACTTTTAGAAAAGCATGTCGCACATATGTAACAGAACAAATAAAGATTCAAAAAAAAGATTTTATACGAATGGGAGTGCTGGGAGATTGGAACCATTCATATCTTACTATGGACTTTTCTACTGAAGCTAACATAATAAGATTATTAGCCACTATAATTTCTAAAGGTTATATCGTTCGAGGTGATAAACCAGTATATTGGTGTATTAAATGTTGTTCAGCATTATCAGATGCTGAAGTTGAATATCAATTAAAATATTCCCCCGCTATTGATGTATTTTTTTATGCTAAAGATAGAGAAAAAATTAAATCCCTATTCAAGGTAATAAATGTTAGAGGACCTATTGGATTAGTTATTTGGACTACTACTCCATGGAGTTTACCCGCCAATCAAGCGGTAGGGGTTCAGAGGGAGGCATGTTATCAGTTAGTACAAATTAAAGATCGTGCTATAATTATAGCAAAAATTTTAAGTGATAAATTTGTACAGCGCATAAATCTCCAGAATTGGAAAGTCATTGGTGAAGTTTCTGGAACGTCACTGGAATACCTGCAGTTACATCATCCTTTTATGGAGTATGATGTTCCCATAGTATTATCCCCACACGTAAGTTTAGAGGAAGGAACAGGAATTGTCCACATAGCTCCCAGTCTAGGAGAAGAAGATTATCTTGTTGGAATCAATTATAAACTTAATCTAGAAAATATAATTGACCCTACTGGATGCTATAAAGATAATACTTATCCTGATCTAGATGGGGTTAAAATATTTCAAGCAAATCAAATTATAATAAATATTCTGCAACAAAAACGAGTCTTATTAAAGACAGAAACTATTCAGCATAGTTATCCCTATTGTTGGAGACATAAAGAACCTATTATATTTCGCACTACTGGTCAGTGGTTTCTTAATATAGAACACCAAGAATTAAGAAAAAATTTATTAAACCAGATAAGTCAAATACAATGGAAGCCTAGCTGGGGAAAACAACGTATGAGACATCTAATTAGTTCTCGACCAGACTGGTGTCTTTCTCGACAACGTACCTGGGGTATTCCCATTCCATTATTTGTTGAAAAAAATAATGGTCAGTTACATCCAGATACCGTGTGTATAATCGAAAAAGTTGCTCAATTAGTAGAATCTAAAGGAATTCAAGCTTGGTGGGATTTAAGTTCCCAATATCTGATAGGAAAAAAAGATGCTGAAAAATACATTAAAGTATTAGATACCCTAGATGTATGGTTTGATTCTGGTTCTACTCATATAATTTTACTGCAAAAATTTTTTAATATGACGAAAAAAAAAGAAGTAGATCTTTTTTTTGAAGGATCCGATCAATATCGAGGGTGGTTTATGTCCTCCCTAATAATTTCCACCATTTTAAATAATAAAAATCCTTGTAAAAAAATATTAACACATGGTTTTGTAGTAGATAGTCAGGGAAGAAAAATGTCTAAAAGTTTAGGAAATACTATTAGTCCTACAGAAATCATGAATAAATTTGGTAGTGATATTCTACGATTATGGATTGCCTCTACAGATTATACTCGAGAAATAGTGATATCTAAAGAGAGCATTAATCGTTCGGTAGATATTTATCGTCGTATTCGTAATACTATACGTTTTTTACTAGCCAATATAAATGATTTTGATCCTGATACACAGCAAGTAAATATTAAAAATATGATAGCGTTGGATCGCTTGATGTTACAAAAAGTACACTTCACTCAGAAAAATATTATTACTGCTTATGAAAATTATGAATTTCATAAAGTAGTACAAAATTTAATGCAATTTTGCTCTATAGAGCTAGGTTCTTTTTATCTCGATATAGTAAAAGATCGACAGTATACGAGTAAAAAAAATAGTTTATTACGTCGCAGTGGTCAAACAGCTATGTTTTATATAGTTGAGGCTATGGTACGGTGGTTAGCTCCTCTTATATCTTTTACAGCAGATGAAATCTGGGGTGTGATGCCTGGCCAGCGTGCTCAATACGTATTCACAGAAGAATGGTTTGAGCAAGGGTACAATGATCTTAATGAAGATCATCTTGGAAATAATTCTTTTTGGGGAGAATTAATTGTTCTTCGCAATGAAGTAAATAAAGTTATGGAAAAGATGCGAGCTGATAAAAAAATTCAGGCATCCCTCTCCTCAGTCATTGAGTTATATGCATCGGGTTTAATAGAAGAAAAATTAAAAATATTAGGAAAAGAATTAAAATTTTTTTTAATGACTTCTAATACTAAAATTTTCAGCTATGCAATAGCTCCAACAGAAGCATATAAAAGCAATAAAATTGAAAATTTAAAATTCATGTTATCTAAAGCTCCAGGTAATAAGTGTATGCGTTGTTGGCATTATACCCTAGATATAGGAAAAGACGTTAATTTTCCTAATATTTGCAGTCGTTGTGTAATAAATATATCGGGTTCAGGTGAAAAGCGTTTTTTTGTATGAGTAATAGAATAATTCATTCTAGTCTGCGTTACTTATGGCTAACATTCAGTATTATTTTGATAGATTGGATTAGTAAACAATGGATCAGACATTGTTTTTTTCTGAAAGAAAAAGTAGGTATTTTACCGGGAGTAAATATTTTTTATACTCTTAATTATGGAAGTTTTTTTAGAACTCTGCTCCCTCAACAGGAATTATCCCGCCAAATTTTAATAATTATAGATCTCCTTGTGATAGTAATTTTACTGCTAATTATAGCAATGAAGGCAAATAATCCTGATCGTTATTGGAATAATATAGCTTTAGCACTAGTGGTAGGTGGCGGATTAAGTAATCTATATGATCTGATTATATATGGAGGCATAATTGATTTCATTAATTTGGTTATTATCAAATGGAATTTGATAACCCTGAATATTGCAGATATCGCTATATGGAGTGGTTTATTTTTAATAATAGCATCATTATAGATAATAAATTTTAAGATTAAATTATAGCTATAGAGAAATAAAATGAATATTTTTTTAGCCAATCCCCGAGGATTTTGTGCTGGAGTTGTAAGAGCTATAAATATAGTAGAACGAGTCCTAGAAATATGGGGTCCACCAGTATATGTATATCATGAAGTAGTACATAATACTCATGTAGTCAATAATCTTCAAAAAAAGGGGGTTATTTTTATAGAAAATTTATCGATAATCCCGGAAGGATCAATTTTAATATTTTCTGCTCACGGAGTTTCAAAGGAAATACGTACATTAGCAAATAGGAAAAATTTAATTTTATTTGATGCTACTTGCCCATTAGTACGAAAAGTGCATAATGAAGTTAAACGAGCTAGTGTCCAAGGAATAGAAGCTATTCTAATTGGTCATGCTGGTCATCCAGAAGTAGAAGGTACTTTAGGACAATATACAAATCCTAAAGGAGGAATATATCTCGTAGAATCCATAAAGGATATTGCTAACTTACAGGTAAAAAACCAATATAATTTATGTTTTATGACACAAACTACTCTGTCCGTATCTGAGACTACAGATATGGTGAATGCCCTTCGACAGTATTTTCCTAAAATAGGAGAACCTCGTAAAACGGATATCTGTTATGCTACTACTAATAGACAAGAAGCAGTACGAAAATTAGCACATAAATCCGATCTGGTATTAGTAGTTGGTTCACATAATTCATCTAATTCTACTCGTCTAGTTGAAGTAGTTCAAAGACTAGGAAAAAAGGCACATTTAATTGATTCAGTCCGCGATATCCATCAAGCGTGGTTGAACCACCCCTCAGTCAAATCTATTGGTATAACTGCCGGAGCATCTGCTCCAGCAGATGTAGTAAATGAGGTAATTCAATATTTAAAGAAATTTAATATAAATAAAATAGAAGAAATTCAAGGAAAAAAAGAAAATATCATCTTTGAATTACCCAAAGAGTTAAAGAAGAGTAGTAATTAATATTACATCAGAAATAATCTTCTTTAAGAATTATTACATAATATTATTAGAGTTATAGGACGAGGATATGAAGGTAGCTATCGCGGTTGCTGCAGGACGTATGGAAACACAAATTATTAAAGAAATAAAAGAAGATACAGGATAAATGTATATAAGCGGAGCATTGGATAACAATAGTTCCGTTATTGGTAAAAATTTCGGATCAATTGCTGGAATAGGTAAGATTAGTGTGAATATAGAAGATCACCTTCTACCTTAAAATTTTAATCTTTTAATAGATTTTACAATGCAGGAAGCAACATTCAAACATATTGAAATATGCCGCAAGTTTAAAAAAATATTATTATTGGAACTACTGATTTTAATAATGAATGCTTTATTAAAATTTTTAAATTATCCTCTCACGATATTGCCATTGTATATACAGTTCATTTTAGTATAGGAATTAACCTAATGTTAATGTTGTTAGAACATAGCACCCGGATACTAGGAGAAAAAATCGATATTGAAATAATGTAATTACATCATCGTCATAAAAAAGATACCCCTTCGGGAACAGCCTGAGTTATGGGTAAATTAATTGCTTACACTCTGGTTTATAATTTAAAAGAATGTGCCGTTTTTTTTTCCAAAAATAGAAATAATCATTCTGAAGAAAAAAAATTAGATTTTCTAGTGTACGGTCCGGAGATATTATAGGCGCACATATAGTTATTTTTTTTAACTCCACAAGAAGAGCAAAGAGCAATTATTCATAAAGCTTATAATAGAAGAATATTTGCTAATCGTGTACTCCAGGATAAAAGTAAAAGTACGGGAACTTTATAATATGCGGTATGTTATAAAAGTATAAAAATAACTGATGAGCCTAATATAATCTAAAATAGACATAGATATAAAAAACAAAAAATTAATTTTATACTCAGCACGTAAAAAACGTTATTCATAAAGAGCTAAAAATCTGGTAGTTCAGCTGGTTTTTTGCTGAAGTTTGGATACTATTGATCAAAAAATTATCTTGCGTCGGTAAATTAAGGGCAGAGATATTTTATATCCGTCGAGAAACATGAACTTATTTTGCATTACAGGACGCGCTAATGGACTTAGAAGAACAAATTTGTTATATAATGTAGCCTTGTGTAATTGCAGCGAGATAACATGCAATTTTATCATTTATAATTCGAGCAGATAATATTTTAATTAGTGGAACTACCTATTAAATTAAGTAATTTGCTCCGAAGATTATTAATAATAGGCAGGTATCATAGATAGTTTTAGAGATAATGAAATTTTGACAAAATTACTAATAATACCAAAAATATTATTTATCAAAAATCAGGAATCTATAACGGCTATCATCTCCATTAAATGATAGGATGATTATTATTGATAATATTTTGGAGGCGGTAATAAATACTTAAGCAGTCATTCGGATTATATGATTAGAACAAAAGTAGATAACAAACGAGGTGACTAACTTTACGGGATAATTCTTATCTAATGCGAAATTATTGATGAGGATAATACTACTTATATGGCGTCGCGGAGATTAAGTATTGGAGTACGTTTAGAACAGCATATCATATAGCACGGTGGTTATTAGAATAGAAAAATTCGAAGTAGCATATTTTTTTCATCCCGCTTTGCCTCATCTTATGGACATAAATTTTACAAAACGACATTTTTATTGGAAGTAGTAGACTCTTTTTTAAAAAAAGAAACTAAATGATGAAAAATTCAGTGTTTATCTTAATAATTTTAAATATTGTAGTATTCCTTACTCTGGGTAATATATAAATGAATCATTACTCATCCACCGTAAAATATAGCAAAAATTAGAACCATTTTACAAGTTAATTGGTATGGCATAATAATGTGTCTTCATATGGCATGAGAAAATATTCAATATTTAATTACAGATTTACTCCTAGTTTGGAAACGTATTTAAAGAAGAGGTCAATAAATAATGAGTAAATTCAAATTAGAGGAGTAAAGCAAGCTTACATGTATTCTATAAAAAAAAAATTCATCATTTTTTCTTTGATAAATTTTCGATCTTCATCTTTTAACATATTCAGTTTTTTTTCATTTATAATTCTAGTTTGGATGGTTAACCAGTGGAACCAAGCTTCTTTAGAAAAATTATTATAGATGAGATTGCCTAAGGGACCAGGATAAGGATGATAATCTAGCCGTTCTGATTTTTTTTGAAGATACTGACAGTAAATAATTTTTTTCATCGTTAATCCTATTTAGATTGAAATTTAAATAATAAATTTTATCAAAAACATCAAGTAATGTAAGTTACTTAAATAAAAACGTAATCAAATCTAGGTTAGATTATATAATTTATAAGAGGAGTTATCAATGAGTAATCCACTGTTAGAATCTTTTCTTCTTCCTCAATTTTCAGTAATTAACAATGAAAATATGCTATCTGCGGTTAATATTTTTTTATGTTATTGCCGTAAAAAAATCAAGAAAATTATGGCACAAAATAATTCTTATACTTGGAAAAATTTATGTTCTCCCTTAGAAGATTTATCTTCAGATTTAAATTGTATTGTGACCCCACTGCAACATTTAAATGCAGTTAACAATACTATGGAATTAAGAAAAATTGTCGAAATATGCCAATCCTTACTTGCTGACTATGACACCTGGGTAGGACAACATAAAGGACTTTACAATGCGTGGTTAAATATTAAACATAACCAGGATTACTATCAACTTACTATTGAAAAAAAGAAAACTATAGATAATACCTTACGGGATTTTCAATTGTCAGGTATTGAATTACCTAAAAATAAAAAAAAACGCTATAAGGAAATAGTGGGACGTCTTTCAGATTTAAGCTTACAATACAGCAATAATGTTCTTGATGGATCCCAGGCATGGCAAAAATTAATTACTAATAAAAATGAACTAGAGGGAATATCTGAAAAATCATTATCCTTGACCAAAGAAAATGCTAATAAAAAAAATCTGCAGGGGTGGTTAGTAACTCTTGATTTACCTACGTATAAATCAGTTCTTACTAGATGTAAGAATAGAAGGCTACGTGAAGAAATATATTGGGCGTATAATACGCGAGCTTCTGATACAGGACCAAATGCTGGAAAATGGGATAATAGTAAAATTATTGAAGAAGAATTAATGCTACGCGATGAACTAGCACAATTATTAGGATTTGATAGCTATTCAGATAAAACTCTGGTATGTCAGATGGCGCCTAATTCCCAAGAAGTCATTAAATTCTTAAATTTACTAGTTAAACGTATCAAATCTAAAGGACAAGAGGAATTATTTTCTTTAAAAGAATTCATAAAAAATCAATATAATGTTCATGAATTACAACCTTGGGATATTGCTTATTATAGTGAAAAACAAAAACAACATCTGTATGGAATTAGTGAGGAAAATATTCGTCCCTTCTTTCCTTTAGAAAAAGTTTTATATGGAATGTTTGAAGTAGTGAGAAGAATTTTTGGAATTACTACTAAAGAACGTTATCATCTTAATCTTTGGCATCAAGATGTACGATTTTTTGATATTTTGGGAGATAATTTAGAACTTTATGGAAGTTTTTATCTTGATCTTTTTTCGAGAGATAATAAAAAGAATGGTGCTTGGATGAATGTAGGTGTAAATAGAATGAAAAGAGGTAATGGAAAAATACAAAAACCAGTTGCTTATTTAATCACTAACTTTCGACCGGCAGTAAATTCCACAGCTTCTGCGTTGCTCACTCATGAAGACGTTATTACGTTATTTCATGAATTTGGTCATGTACTACATCTTATCTTGACGAAAGTAGAAATTTTAGGAGTTTCTGGTATCAATGGTGTACCCTTAGATGCAGTAGAATTTCCTAGTCAATTTCTTGAAAATTGGTGTTGGGAACCACAAGTCTTAAGTTTAATATCTGAGCACTATCAAACTGGACATCCACTTCCCAAAAAAGTAATAGATAATTTAGTATTAGCTAAAAATTATCAAGGATCGTTATTTCTTTTACGACAATTAGAATTAAGTTTAATAGATTTTCTTCTACATACGAAAGTAAAATATTACCAAAATGTTCGTCAACAAATATTTGATATAATAAAAGGAGTCCAACAACAGGTAAGTGTTATAACGTATCCGAAATGGTATCGAATGGAGCATGCTTTTAGTCATATTTTTTCAGATGGTTATGAATCTAGTTATTATAGTTATTTATGGTCTAAAGTGTTGGCTGCTGATGCTTATTCAAGATTTCAAAAAGAAGGGATTTTTAATAGAGAGACTGGAAAAGATTTTTTGGAAAAGATTCTTAGCTCTGGAGGTTCCGAAGACATCATGATATTGTTTAAACGTTTTTTAGGAAGAAAACCCCAAATTGATGCACTTTTAAGTCATTACAATATTTAATTATCCAATTAGGTAGTAATAAGTAATAAGAGCAAAAATTTATTTCTTAATAATCGGTGCAGAACACGAGGAATATCATAAATATGGTAATCGCATGAATTGATGCATTTTTACATGTGAAGAATATTAGGAGTTATTACTCTTATCGACAGTTAGAAAGTGGCAGTACACGTGAGAAAAAATGATGTGGTTCTATAATAACTTTTATCTATTTTAGATAAAAGTAGTTTTACTTGCGCAATGATTTTGATGTAATGATAAAAGAAGGATTCGGCAAGTTAGTTGCTCCCATAATGTACGCATACTCGTAACAGCAATTTTTTTAATTAAAACTATCAATAATAACAATAATATGTCTATGACATAACATAAATGGATATACGATATTTTTATTAGGACTTTTATTATGCAAAGAACTAACTCAAAGAAATGAGATTAGCTCATCCGAATATTAAAAGATATTTTTGATATTCCATTCGCATAAATTCACATTTATCTAAAATAATTGATTTTTTATAAAAATTCAGACCCTAAATTTAGCTTTTTATTAGCAGATCATATAGATCAAAGATTTTTAATCTTAAATTAATAATTTTGGTACTAATAAGTATCCCGGGAATCACATATCTTCTCCCCTATAATAAATAACGGTAGGGTAAATTACAGATGATAATAACTAATACAATGATCAATAACAATTATTTATCATTTATCCTAAATAAGGTTTAGGATATAAAATATAGATTTAAGTACAATATTATTAGTTATCTTTTCCTCTAAATCATAGGATTTTAAGGAATTCAACTCTGCCTACCATAAAAAGAATGGATATGGATAATCGTAAAATCATGTGTTGAATAAATGAATATAGGTAGATGATAAAAATTATTAAAAATTTATACAAAAAAACATAATTATCATTAAATAATAATATTCATCAGATAATTTTTATTATCTGAAAATAAATACGTTCCTTATCACATTTCAGTGACTATCATTTTCATAAAGTAATCTAAGTTATTAAATAAAATTAGCGGGCGATGGGTTCCAGATTAAAAGAGAGATATGATCTATAATTTTCATTATATCTTGAAGTGACAGAAAATTTATTAAATATTTTTATTTCAAATAAGAAAAAAGTAGCAGTAGAATTAAGATACAAGGAATCTAATAGAGAGTTAAGTCAAACTTAATAGATAAGAGATGAGAATAATTTATACAAATTTCTGATATTATTATCAGTATGTATTCTTTTCTTAACTATAAAGAATTACACTTGCATTCTATGAAAAAATTATAATTTTTAGGATTGTTTATAAGATCCTCCTAATAGGAGAGGTACGTTCATTGCTACTAGCGTAAGAACTAGTGTCTATTAACTATTACAGTAATATAATAACTAAAGGAATAATTATAATGACCAAAATAAATATTATGTTCTTGGGAAGAAAAATATCAAACTTTAGTCTTAAAGACTAAGAAGTAATATATTTCCGGATATTTAGATAAAAAGAGGATAAAGAATAAGATATAGTATCCAAAATATCGAAAAATGTAGCATAATTGTGTACTCTCTCCATCATGAGAGTATAAATATATATTCTTACTAGATAACGAATTTTTTTAGATAAAAAAGATATCTAATATCGCATAGATAGTTAGATTATCTCTTTTATATTTTAAAAAAACATTTTGATATAGAGAGATTCCATGACTAGTGAACAAGTAGTGTATCGCATACAGTTTATGAATAATAGTAAAAATTATCAGCTCTATGTACGTGAACTAGCCAATAGTAGTTTATTTGGATTTATAGAAATAGGTAATTTTGTCTTCACTACACCATCGTCGGTCTTAGTAGATCCAGGAGCAGAAAAAATAAAAAGTGAGTTTACTAATGTTACTCGTAGTTATATACCGGTACAGGCAATTATTCGCATTGATATGGTGACCGAAAAGAGTAGTAAACGTATTCCTCATAGAGGTGATAATGTGACTATTTTACCTTTTTTACCTATCAAAAAGTAATCAATCTAAATTAACGGCGATAATATAAACTATAAGATACTTTACCAGTAAATGCTTGTCTATACAGCAACCAATTAGAAGGACAGTTTAATACTGGTTGATAAATAGAATTTTCGATATAAATCCAGGCGCCATTGGTTAGTCTTTTATATTTTTCTAGTAGTTTAATAGTTATCTCTACTAATAGACTCTGAAATGGAGGATCTATAAAAACCATATTAAATGATGTACCGTTTTGAGATAACCAACTTAATGTATTAGTCTGAATTACTCTTATTTTAGAAGTACGTAAAGATATTCCAAGTGTTCTGCAATTTTTTTTTATTTGTCTTACGGAAGATTTATGTAGTTCTAGTAAAGTTACTGTGTGAGCATTACGTGATAAAGCCTCAATACCAAGAGCACCACTTCCCGCATAACAGTCAAGACAATCTGCATTTTTAAGATTAAAGGCATGTGTTATCCAGTTAAAAAGTGTTTCACGTACTTTGTTAGGAGTCGGACGTAATAAATGATTAGGAGGCAGGATTAATTTTCTCCCTCGAAAAAATCCTCCAATAATTCTAATAGTTCTAACTGAACGTGTCATTGATTATTAATCTTATTTCACTCCTAGTTATCTCGCAAACTGCTTCATAATTTTTTTATTTTAGATAAGTCAATCTTATCATAAATATATATAACTTTTTTTCAAAAGGAAGATAATTATCAGCCAACATGAAAATTTTTCTACTATTAAGATCTCTTCTTAGAAAGAAGGCTAAATCATTTAGATTTTCTCCGGAGATATATCTCATAATAAATTAAAAATAAATCATATATTTTGCATTGTTAAAATTTATGCAATTCTCTATAGAGAATCGTAATTAATATATTAGGACTCTTTTACAAAAAAAACAATTTTACTGTTTATTGGAGGAGAGAATTTTACTAGATAAAAATTATTAATGGAAAAATTTTTGGAAATAATTTTAATAAGATGTTAATCTTCTTCTGTTATTCGGAGAGGAAAAATAAAATTATTGACTGATATGTCTCGTTTAGATAAATAAAAAAAGAGAAAATAGGAAGATATAAGTTCATAATATTCATCAATATTGCTATTATTAATAGAGTCTGCTAATGATTAATACATAAAAAGATAGAATAAAATTCAGCAATACTAAGGGGGAAAAATGATTAAAGAAATGAAACTTTTAGCCGTTGCCCCATTAGGAAATTTAGAGTCTTATATCCGAACTGCAAACTCTTGGCCAATGTTATCTGCAACAGAGGAAAAAAATTTAGCAAAAAAATTGTATTATCAAGGTGATTTGGATTCTGCTAAAAATTTAATTTTATCTCACTTACGTTTTGTAGTGCATATAGCTAGAAATTACTCTGGTTATGGTCTAGCGCAGTCTGATCTTATTCAGGAAGGCAATATTGGTTTAATGAAAGCGGTACAACGATTTAATCCTGAGGTAGGAGTCCGGCTCGTTTCTTTTGCGGTCCATTGGATTAAAGCTGAAATACATGAATATGTATTACGTAATTGGCGAATGGTAAAAGTAGCCACTACCAAAGCCCAAAGAAAATTATTTTTTAACTTACGTAAAACCAAACAACGTTTAGGTTGGTTTAATAAAACTGAAGTAGATATAGTCGCACGTGAATTAGGAGTATCAAGTAAGGAAGTACGTGAAATGGAATCACGGATGTCCGCTCAGGATATGACTTTAGATCTAGGTGTAGATGAAAATACGGCAGATAAAAAAACAGTAATGGCTCCCATTTTATATTTAGAAGATAAAACTTCGGATTTTGCAGAAATCATTGAACAAAATAATTGGGATAATCATGCATCTAGAAAGCTATATAATGCAATGGTCAATTTAGATTATCGGAGCCAACATATTATACGTTGCCGGTGGCTAGGAGATAATAATGCTAAAAAAACATTACAAGATTTAGCGGAAGAATATGGAGTGTCAGCTGAAAGGGTTCGTCAACTGGAAAAAAATGCTATGAAAAAATTACGTAAAGCTTTTGAGTCTTAAAATCCATATAATAAACGTATAGAAGAGAAATTAGAATATGAAAATTTCCATTCTGGGAGCTGCAGGGAGTATTGGTCAAGGACTTTGTCTTCTCTTGAAGAGAGAACTATCGAGTATAAAAAAAGAGGTTGAATTATTTCTGTATGATATTAACCCAATAATATTGGGAGTAGGACTAGACTTGAGTCATATTCCTACGACTGTAAAGATACACAGTAGCCGAGATATTATAAACACATTATATGGTGCAGATATAGTAGTCATAACCGCGGGAGTAACACGTAAACCAGGGATGAATAGATCTGATTTATTCACCATCAATGCCGCAATGATTTATAATTTTAGTCAACAAATAGCTCAAATTTGTCCAGAAGCTATGATAGCAGTAATAACTAATCCCTTAAATACTACTGTTTGTATTATAGCTGAAGTATTAAAAAAATATGGTTATTATAATAAAAAAAAGATATTTGGTATTACTACCTTAGATCTACTTAGATCACGGTATTTTATCTCCGAATATAAAAAAATTTCCTGTAATAATTTACAGGTCACAGTAATAGGTGGACATTCTAGCGTTACTATTTTACCTTTGTTATCACAAATTTCAGGAGTGAGTTTTACCGAAGCAGAAGTTATTAGTTTAACTAATAAACTGCGAAAGGCAGGAACCGAAGTAGTTAATGCAAAAGATGGACAGGGATCAGCATCATTGTCAATGGCATCTGCAGCTTCCCAATTTATAATCTCTTTATTCAGGGGTCTAAATGGAGATAAGAATATTGTAGAATGTGCGTATATAGAAGGAAATGGACAATATGCAAAATTTTTTTCTCAGCCCTTTGTCTTAGATCAAGAAGGAGTATCTCAATTGAAAAATTTAGAACCTTTAAGTTTTTTTGAGCAAAGAGAGATAAATACAATAATTCCTTTCTTGGAAGAAGATATTAAGATGGGGGAAGTATTTGTGAAACAGCAATTAAGATGAAGAAAAATATAATTGTATAGATTATAAACTCTCAATTAGAAATTTATTATAAATTATATTTTTTCATTTTAACTACTGTATCTTAATTAAGATAAAGGATATATGTTTTATGAAAACTCTGGTCGTTAAATCAGGCGTTATAAAACGAAATTGGTATTTAGTTGATGCTAGTCAAAAAATCTTAGGACGTCTTTCAACTGAAGTAGCTCGACGTTTAAGAGGTAAACATCGCGTCGAATATTCTCCCCATGTGGACATAGGAGATTATATAATTATTATTAATGCTGATAAAATTCAGGTGACTGGTAATAAATATTACGATAAAATTTATTATCATCATACCGGATACATAGGGAATCTTAAAAAATTTTCTTTCAAGGAAATGATTCAACGTAATCCAGTGAGAATTATTGAGTACGCGGTAAAAGGTATGTTACCTAAAGGACCTTTAGGACGTCTCATGTTTCGTAAACTGAAAGTTTATGCCGGATGTCAACATTCTCATATAGCACAACAACCTCAAATACTAGATATTTAATGGAATTTTATATGGTAGAAAATCAATACTATGGTACTGGTAGACGCAAATGTTCTTCAGCCCGTGTTTTTCTCACTTTAGGGAAGGGTGACATAAGTGTTAATCAACGAAGCATAGAAAAATATTTCGGTAGAACAACAAACCAAATAATGGTGAAACAGCCTTTGGAGTTAATTCAACAGCTCGATAAATTTGATCTTTTCATTACTGTTAAAGGAGGAGGTTTATCGGGACAAGCGGGGGCCATTCGACATGGAATTACGCGAGCTATCATTAACTATGATTCTACTCTTCGGACGGTATTACGCAAAGCGGGTTTTGTGACTCGAGATCCACGAAAGGTAGAACGAAAAAAAGTAGGATTACGAAAAGCCCGTAGGCGTCCACAGTTTTCTAAACGTTAGAATAAAAGATTCAATCAATCAACTTCTTCTAATTTAAATAATTTTGGTGTTTTATGGAGGAAGAATGTTATTGACTTCAAAGAAAATTAATTTGGAGTGCATAAAATGCATTAGAAAGATAAAATAGTAATCCTCCTCTCAAGGAGAATTAACAAAATTATTCGAATTCTTTCTAGTGAAAGATATTTTTCATACTTATAATTCACAGATTATTAGGATAATTAGACAAATATTTTTATCTAATATTAACTGGAGCGTTAATCACCGACACATTTAGAATGTTTAATTCACAATTCTTTAACTAAGATAAATTACAGAACACATAAAACAAAAAATATCATTATCTTAGCAAGATTACTAACTATCATTAGTGATAATAAAATCATCGACCTAAAAACTAATCTCGTCTACCTATTAATTTTATTACTTATAACCTAATAAATTACTATAATTAAAAATTATGTTTTTTCTCACAAAAAAAGTAATTTTTTTTATCTAAAATATGATAGAAAAATTAAGTAAAATTGAAGATGGATAAATTATATATACAAGGTGGTACTAAACTCCAAGGAGAAATTTATATATCAGGAGCAAAAAATGCTGCATTGCCAATTTTATTTGCTTCTTTATTAGCCGAAGAACCGTTATACATTAAAAATGTACCGTGTATTAGAGATGTAGAAACTACAATTAAGTTACTAACTCATTTAGGTGTAAAGAATAAAAGATTAAATCATATAGTATTTCTGGATCCTAGAAATATTACTACATATTCTGCTCCTACTAGATTAGTGAAAAATATGCGAGCATCTATCTGGATTTTAGGAATATTATTAGCTAGATTTGGTAGAGCTAAAGTAGCTCTTCCCGGAGGTTGTCCCATAGGAAACCGACCGGTAGATTTACATCTGTCAGGACTCCAAGAACTAGGAGCAACTATCTCCTTAGAAGAAGGTTATATAAATGCTGTAGTCAACGGAAGATTAAAAGGTTCTCATATTAGCATGGATAAAAAAAGTGTAGGCGCAACATTAACTTTAATGTGTGCGGCAACTCTAGCGGTAGGTAATACTACTATTACAAATGCTGCTAGTGAACCTGAAATAGTAGATACTGCTAATTTTCTTAATTGTCTAGGAGCTAAAATTATTGGAGTAGGAGGAGATAATATTTCTATCACAGGAGTGACACGTTTGAGGGGAGGTTGTTATAATATAATTCCTGATAGGATAGAAACGGGTACTTTTCTAGTAGGAGCTGCAATATCGCGAGGTCATATTTTATGTCATAATACTAAACCAAACTTATTAAAAATAGTACTGAAGAAATTACGTGAATCGGGGGCTGATATAATCACCGGTAATAACTGGATCGAAATTAATATGCATAATAAACGGCCACACGCAGTTAATATTCACACCTCTCCATATCCAGGTTTTCCCACAGATTTACAAGCACTCTTTACACTGCTAAATATAATAGCTAAAGGTACCGGAATAATTAAGGAAAATATTTTTGAAAATCGTTTTTTACATGTACCTGAATTAATTCGCATGGGAGCATGTATTAAAGTAGAAAATAATACTTTGATATCTAATGGGGTAAACAAATTGTATGGAACTCGTGTTAAAGCTTATGATTTACGTGCTTCCGCATGTCTAATCCTTGCGGGATGTATAGCAGAAGGTACTACAGTCATAGAAAATTTTAATCATATTGACAGAGGATATGAAAACATCCAAAAAAAATTGGAGATCCTAGGAGCTAAGATTAAAACGTTGCCAACAAATTTAGAATAATATTATCGGAAGAATAAAAATTGTATCTTCCACTAGATTTACGTAGTATCTATCCTCTAATTAAATATCTCATTCAGATAGGAAGCATCTAATTCTTAAGGGAGGTTTTATGTATGCTGTTTTTAAAACAGGCGGTAAACAATACCGTGCAGGTAAGGGACAAGAACTATTGATAGAAAAATTAAATATCCCTGCAGGAAATATCATTGAATTTAGTCAGGTTCTTATGATTGTTAAGGATTCGGAGATATTAATTGGCACTCCTTTTGTAAACGGGATATCTGTAACAGCGGAAGTACTGGGTCATTTGCGGGGAGACAAAATAAAAATATTAAAATTCAAACGTCGAAAAAACTATCGAAAGATCCAAGGTCATCGGCAGTGGTTAACTTCATTAAGAATCACTGATATAACTACCAATTAAAAATAAGGAATTATAATGGCACATAAAAAAGCGGGAGGTTCTACTCGGAATGGTCGAGATTCCCATGCCAAACGTCTGGGTATGAAATGTTTTGGGGGAGAACTAGTCCAAGCGGGGACTATTATTGTGCGCCAGCGAGGTACCAAATTTCATGCCGGTAAAAATGTAGGATGTGGACGAGATCACAGCTTATTTGCTTTGGTACCCGGCAAAATAGAAATATGTAGTAAGGGACATGATCATAAGGATAAAAAAAAATATATTAATATTATTGATTGTAATTAATAGGACAAGAGAACCAAATAATAAGCTAGTGATATAGCATTTCGGAGTATTTCAGATGAAGTTTGTGGATGAAGCTACTATTTGTGTTATTGCTGGCAATGGAGGAGATGGATGTGTCAGTTTTCATCGAGAAAAATATATCCTCAAAGGTGGTCCTGATGGAGGAAATGGAGGAAAGGGAGGGAATGTTTATATTATAGGAGATGACAATATGAATACTCTCATTGATTTTCGTTTAAAACGATCTTTATCGGCAGAGCATGGTAAATCAGGACAAAAAAGGAATAGAACAGGAAAAACCGGTAAAGATATCCTCGTTAAAGTGCCCATTGGAACGAGAATTACTGATCTGAATACTAATGAAATTATAGGAGAGATTCTTCAACCTACTCAACAAATTCTTGTTGCTAAAGGCGGAAGTAATGGATGGGGTAATATGCATTTTAAATCTTCTAGGAATCGTACTCCTCGATTTAGGTCGCTAGGAAAAAAAGGAGAACAACGATTTCTAAAATTAGAAATGATGTTGTTAGCTGATGTCGGGATGGTAGGATGTCCTAATGCAGGAAAATCTACCTTTTTAAGTGTTGTATCTACAGCTAAACCCAAAATTGCTAACTATCCTTTTACTACCTTAGTACCTAGTATTGGAGTAGTAAAAATAGATAAAAATTTTCGTTTTGTAATAGCAGATATTCCAGGTCTCATTAAAGGAGCATCTCAAGGTATTGGGCTGGGAGTGCATTTTCTTAAACATCTAGAGCGGTGTAGAATATTGTTACATTTAATTGATATTGCCCCTATTGATGGGTCCGATCCATTAAAAAATGCATTAACAGTAATTAAGGAACTTCATAACTATAGTCGTAAATTTTCACAGTTGCCATGCTTCCTAGTTTTTAATAAAATTGATTTATGTAATACCTCGCAAGATGCTAAAGAAATTGCACAAAAAATTTCGTCAATATTAAAAGTTAATAAGTACTACTTAGTGAGTGCTAAAAACAATATAGGAATTTTACATCTTTGTAGAGACCTAATGTTTTTTATCAAAAATCTTAATTGAAATAATAAATTTTTCCCCACTCCTATCCTCTATAGGAAGAATTTAAGATTTAATCCAACCTTTCCGGATTGGAAAAGCAAAACAATACCGATAAATTTTTAATATCCAATGGAAAAGCTTGATTCCACATATATCCCATATATATTGGGATAAACCACAACCAATTAACCCTACAAAAAGTGCTATGATCATATCTAGTGGCCAATGTAATCCTAGATATATTCTAGACCATGCTACGACAATTCCAATCATAAATAATACTACCCCCATCCATAATAACCTTGACCACCAAAGAAACGAAAGAGCAAAAGAAAATATAACTGTTCCATGATTACTAGGAGTAGAAGTGGTTAAAGAGTGTTTTATAAATAAATAACCTATTCCTTGTTGAAAAGGACGAGGATGTGGAAAATATTTTCTAATGCAGCTAGAAATTAATAAAGCTATACCTATAGCAAGTATACTTTTAAAAACTATTTTACGATAATAATAAATAGAATGATCTGCACTCCAAAACCAGAAAAAGATTACTATTAGTGGAATAATATAAATTAAATATTTGGCTAAATATATAGTGCTAACAATTTTCCAATGAGGAGTATAATAATTAGCATTAAAGAAAAGAAAGATTGTTCGGTTAAGATGTTCTATCATCTAATTTTCACTAGGAAAGAGGATAATTATCCTCGGTCCCGCGGATCCTGATTAATTCAGTAACACTATATGCCAAGGCCAGAGGAAGACTACTAAACTACCTGCTAAGGTAAGCATAACATTAGCAATAGCATATGTTCCGGCATAACCTAAAGCCGGAATATTACTATGTGAAGCTTCATTAATAATTTCCATAGCTGGAGCACAAGTACGAGCTCCCATAAGAGCTCCAAATAACAGAGCTCGATTCATATGTAGAATCCAAGCTCCTACGAAAAAACAAATTAATACTGGTAATAAACTAATAATTATACCAGATATTAACATCTGAATTTCTATAGCTGCTCCTCCTCCATGGATTAAACTACTTCCCGCGTTTAAACCCACTCCCGCCATAAAGATCATTAAACCAAATTCTTTAACCATAGTTAAAGCTCCGGGAGGAATATAGCCAAATGTAGGATGATTCGCTCGCAAGAAACCTAGCATAATTCCTGCAAATAAAAGACCGGCAGCATTACCAATGCTAAAAGTATAGCGGTGCAATTGAAAAGTTATCATGCCTAATGTTAAGCCCAGTACAAAGAAACAGCAAAATGCTAGTAAATCGGTAACTTGACTATGCACAGCAATAAAACCAATACGATCTGCTATAGTTTTAACACGACGGGCTTCACCACTGACTTGTAATACATCTCCTTTATTAAGGATAATATTATCATCTAGAGGCATCTCAATTTGACTGCGAATGACATGGTTTAGAAAACAACCATTATCCGTAAGCTTTAGATCTCTTAATCGTTTATTAACTACCTTATGATTTTTTACTACAATTTCTTCAGTAACAATGCGCATATCGAGCAAATCACGATCAAATACTTCTTTACCATTACGAAAACTAGGATCTAGACGAGCATGTGCGTCTGGATAACCTACCAGAGAAATTTCATCTCCTACTTGTAACACAGCATCTCCATCAGGACATGCAAGTATCTGATTACGACGTAAACGTTCAATATAACAACCAGTCTTTAAATACAGACCTAATTCTCGGAGTGTTTTTCCTCCCGCCCAAGCTACTAATTCGGGTCCTACTCGATAAGCACGAATTACTGGTAACCAGACTTTACGTACACTATCTAGTCCTCTTTCACGAGCGATTTGTTGAGCACTAGTTGATAAATCATGTTGTTGTAATTTTGGTAAATATCGAGCAGCAAAAGTTAAACTTACTAATCCTATTAGATAAGTTAACGCATATCCCAAACCAAGATGGCTTTGGGCTAATTTTAAGGTATGAGAATTCATTACCGTTTGACGAAGTGTATCATCAGCCCCTACTAATACCGGAGTAGAAGTTAAAGATCCCGCTAATATACCAGCCGTAATACCTGTATCCCAATGAAATAAATATCCTAGAATAAAAGTAGTGAATAGAGCGGTAGAAATCATTACTATAGTAAGAAGAAGATAATTTTTTCCATCCCGAAAAAAAATAGAGAAAAAATTTGGTCCTGCTTCTATTCCTACACAGAATATAAATAATATGAAACCAACATTTAAGGTCTCCGTAGTGACTGAAAAGTGATGTTGTCCTAAAATTAGCGAAACAAATAGAATTCCAAGAGAATTACCAATCTGAATAGAGCCCACCCTAAATTTACCTACGCACAAACCTAAGGCGAGAATAAAAAAAATTAAAAGAACATAATTACCATTTAGTAAAGTTGTAATATTTATATTCACAATGTTAATTCTTAATGATTTATATATATTGTTTTAAAATAAAACTGTTAAGTTTCATAGTTTTTTTATGGAAAACAAATTATATGAGATGTCATCATTATTCAAGTTATAAAAATTTACTAATATAATAAAATATATTTTATGGCAAGGAATAATTGATATGAATCATAAGTTTCATTCTCTCCTGAAGGAGAGTGAGATTAAAAATAATATTTATGAAACCCTTTATTTTCTGGCGTTCCATGACTTTTTTTATGATTTAATACCTGAGACAAATATTACTACTGACATCAAAAGAGTAGTATTACGGATCTAATCTTCTGCCTAGGCATTTTAACATGAAAGTTTTAAAATAAACGCGGTAATAAAAATAATATTTGACAATAAATTTTGGTATCTTCCTAAGAATCCTATTTAATAGAAATAATTTCCTCATTTATTTTTCTTAGTAACTAATAGCCAAAGTTAGGATGTTAAAAGTTAACTTAAGTTATCTTTACGAGAAGAATAAAAATTAAGGAAAGTACATTTGTAAATAAAGTTTTTATGTTAATATCAATTAACGCTTACGTAAGCTACTATTTATTGATTATATAATCCAATTATAATCTACTTTTGTAGAAAGTTAGAGGAGAGAGAACATTCTCCTAGTTATGAAATCTATCCAAAAAAAAATTAATTATTTACGTACCTTACTTTTACATCATCAATATCAATATCATACGCTCGATGATCCAGAAATATCGGATGCAGACTATGATAAATTAATGTTAGAATTACAATGTTTAGAAAAAATTTTTTCGGATAAAATGGAGAGTAAAATATCTCCTACAAAAAGAGTCGGCTCCACTAATTTAGATATATTTGAGACAGTAAAACATGAAAGTTTTATGTTATCCCTGGAAAATGTTTTTAATAAAAATCACGTTTTAGAATTTGTTACCAAAATTAAAGCACGTTTAAATATAATTAACAGAATTCCGTTATGCTGTGAACTAAAATTTGATGGTTTAGCTATAAATTTAATTTATAAGAATGGATTTTTAATTAGAGCTATTACTCGAGGAGATGGTACTACTGGAGAAAATGTTACGAACAATATTCGTACAATTACTGATATTCCTCATAATATAAAAATTCCAATTACTAATAGTACTTCTTCTCAGATAGAAATAAGAGGCGAAGTATTTATGACTAAAAGTCGTTTTGAACAACTTAACCAGCAAGGTTGTAGAGATAATAAAAAACTCTTTGCTAATCCTAGAAATGCTGCAGCAGGCTCAGTACGACAAATAGATCCAAAAGTTACGGCTCACCGTTTTCTTTCATTTTACAGTTATGGTGTTGGAGTATTGACAGGATTTCAAAGACCGGATAGCCATTTTTTAACATTGAGAAAATTAAAAGACTTTGGGATCCCGATATGTGATTATACTTGTCTTTGCTTTTCTCTAGAAGAAATAATGATTTTCTATCACCGTATATCTAATCTCAAATCTAAGTTAGATTTTGATATTGATGGAATAGTGATCAAAGTAGATTCCCAGAAACTACAAAACCAACTTGGGAATCGTCCACATGTGCCTCGCTGGGCAGTAGCACTTAAATTTCCTGCCCCTGAAACATTTTCTTATATACACAATATAAAATTTCAAGTCGGTCGTACAGGCGTTATTACTCCTGTAGCACAGTTACAACCAGTAGAAGTTGGTGGTATTGTAGTCAGTCATGCTACACTCCATAATTTTAATGAAATTAAACGTTTGAACTTGTATCTAGGTGATCAAGTTGTAGTACGCCGTGCAGGAAATGTAGTACCTCAAATAATAAAAGTTAACCACCAAGAAAAACCTTTCTTAGAAAGAAAAAAAATTATTCTTCCATCTAACTGTCCTGTTTGTCATTCTCAATTGGAAACTATTAATCAAGTATTAGTACGTTGCACTGGAGGAATAATTTGTTCCTCCCAAAAAAAACATTTTTTAAAACATTTTGTATCTAGGCGAGCTTTAAACATAAAAGGTCTAGGAGATAGAATTATTGATCAATTGGTCAATAATAATTATGTATCAACTCCTGCTGATATTTTTCGTCTGACCATTCAAAAAATTGAAAATTTAGATAATATGGGAGAAAAATTATCACGGCGTATTATTACGTCAGTAAGAAGATCCCAAAAGACTACCCTCTCTCGTTTTATATACTCATTAGGTATCCGGGAAGTGGGAGTGGTCACTGCTCTTAATTTAGCCCATTATTTTGGTTCTTGGGATAGATTTGTATCCGCAGATTTAAAAACTTTCTTAAAAATTAAGAATATTGGACCAATTGTAGCAACACATATTATAAATTTTCTCTCTGAAAAAAGAAATAAAATAATAATACGGAAATTGGTAGACAAATTAGTCTTCACGGAGCAAGGATAATATATCCGAGAATTAATATCCTTAATGATCCGATAACCTATCACATTCTGAGAGGAATTAATTTTTTTTCTAGATTAGAAAGATCAAGATTTACTTGGTTTTTATCTCAATCAGATACTCCTAAAATTAGGAGTAAAGATCTTTAAGGGTAATATTCAAAATTTATATTTTTCTGATTCGTTGTGTTTTTAATGTTAAGATATTTATTGGGCGACATCCGAATTAGCTCATGATGATTGCTTTATCTTATCAATCTCAATTAATAAGGAACTGGAGTCTAGCGAGGCTAGGGAAGTTAAAATATTTTGATATTCTTTTGATCACCAAAGATAATTTTCTCGGAGTTTCAAATTGACTAACGAACAATGAAAAATATTAGAAATTTTTCCATTATTGCTCATATTGATCATGGCAAATCCACTTTGTCAGATCGTTTTATTGAATTATGTGGAGGATTATCTAAACACGAAATGGAATGTCAGGTGCTAGATTCTATGGATTTAGAACGAGAGCGAGGAATTACTATAAAGGCTAGAAGTGTAAGTTTGCAATACTCTGCTAAAAATGCACAAACTTATATGCTTAATTTTATTGATACACCTGGTCATATAGATTTTTCTTATGAAGTTTCTAGATCATTAGCAGCATGTGAAGGAGCTTTGTTATTAGTCGATGCTACTCAGGGCGTCGAGGCACAAACTGTAGCTAATTGCTATACTGCTCTAGATATGAATTTAAAGGTCATTCCAATTATAAATAAAATAGATTTACCTACATCTAATCCTCAAAGAATATCAAAACAAATTGAAGATATTATAGGAATTTATGCTCGTAATGCGATTTGCTGTTCTGCTAAAACAGGAATAGGAGTAGTAGAAGTTATTGAGCGCTTAATTCTTGACATCCCTCCCCCACAGGGAAAACCAAATGAAACATTACAAGCCCTTATTATTGACTCTTGGTTTGATGATTATCTAGGAGTAGTATCCCTTATAAGAATTATAAATGGTATTTTACGTAAAGGGGATAAGATTCTTCTTATGAATAGTCACCAAACTTATCAAGTTGAACGTCTAGGTATTTTTACTCCGAAGCCACGAGAAAGATATTCTTTAAATTGTGGTGAAGTTGGTTGGTTAGCTTGTTCAATTAAAAATATTATGAGTGCCCCTGTCGGCGATACAATAACACTAGTTAAACACCCCGCAAAAAAAAAATTTCCAGGTTTTAAAAAAATTCAACCACAAACCTATGCTGGATTATTTCCGCTTAATAGCGTGAACTATATGTCCTTACGTAATGCGTTAGCTAAACTCAGCATTAATGATGCATCATTTTCTTATGAACCGGAATTTTCTATTGCTCTAGGTTATGGTTTTCGGTGTGGTTTTTTAGGTATGTTACACTTAGATATTATTCAAGAGCGGTTAAAAAGAGAATATAATTTAGATTTAATTACTACTGTTCCTACAGTGATTTATGAAATAGAAACAACTACCGGAGAAATAGTTCAGATCGATTGTCCTAATCAACTTCCCCTATTTAATAAAATATCGATAGTAAGAGAACCAGTAGCGGAATGTCGTATTTTTACACCGCAAAAATACTTAGGAAATGTTATGGGTCTCTGTATAGAGCGACGGGGTATTCAAATGAATTTAATATATTATAAGATGAATCAAGTAGAATTAATATATGAAATTCCACTGGCTGAAATAATAAATAATTTTGTAGATCGACTTAAATCTCTTTCTAGCGGTTATGCATCTCTGGATTATCAATTTAAGTCTTTTAAAGTAGCCGATATGGTGCGTTTAGATATTTTAATTAATAAAAAGCATGTAGATGCATTATCTATGATCATTCATCGTAAGAATACTACATGGTTAGCTCATCAATTATTAGAGAAAATAATAACTATTATTCCACGTCATCAATTTGATATTAAGATTCAAGCGGCAATAGGAACTAAGATTATTGCGAGTTCTACTATAAAACAATTAAGAAAAAATGTGCTGTCTAGATGTTCTGGGGGTGATATAAGTCGTAAAAAAAAGCTTTTGCATAAGCAAAAGCAGGGAAAGAAACGTATGAAAATTTTAGGAAATATTGAAATTCCTCCAGAATTATTTCGTCAAATGTTACATGTGGATAGATAACAGTTCAATTCATGCCGACTAAATTTACCTTAATATTAGTAGGAACGACTTTTTTTTCCGGCATTATTTGGTTGCTGCAAAAATGTAAATTAATTAAATTTATTTATTCTCCTTATTTAAGAGAAGGAATAATATTTTCAATTTATAAATTCCTTGACTATTATAGTTCCCTATTTCCGATGTTATTACTAGTATTTATAATAAGATCCTTTATATTTGAGCCATTTCAGATTCCTTCCGGATCGATGATGCCTACATTACTTATCGGAGATTATATATTGGTAGACAAATTTTCTTATGGATTAAAAAATCCTCTTAATAATAAGACAGTAGTTTTTACTGGACATCCCCAAAGGGGAGATATTGTAGTATTTCAGTATCCTAAGAATCCTAACATTAATTATATTAAACGAATTATTGGATTACCTGGAGATTTGATTACCTACAATCCAAGAGAGAAAAAACTCATGATAGAATCAAGTTTTATTGATCCTAAAAAATCTCAAAGAATACATATAGATTATTCTCCTCTGAAAATTAGCGATTTTGTACAAACATTTAATATAGCGAAAGGAATAGTGACCACTTGCTTTTATAAGATTTCCCCTAATGATTTTCTTGGAAACAGTTTACGTATGTGGGAAAGATTAGAAACTTTAGATAATATAACACATAAAATTTTTATTATTCCCCAGCTACCTCCTGTTCAAACAAATGTTTTTTATAAACAACCTAATCATCCTCTAGCAAGTTGGTTAGTGCCTAAAGGTTACTATTTTATGATGGGAGATAATCGCGATAATAGTGCAGATAGTAGATATTGGGGATTTGTAGCCGAACACCATATTGTGGGAAAAGCAATATTGATCTGGATGAGTATCAATAAAAAAAATTGCCACTGGCCACCTAGTGAAATTCGTGTAAATCGAATTGGAATCATTAAATAATTTTCTATAGGCTGATAAATTTTGGTATTTGATGAAGATGAGAGTTATGAAAACACTTCAAGAAAAATTAGGATATAATTTTAAAAACTATTTTTTATTACAGCAAGCTCTGACTCATCGCAGTTCCAGCAGTCAACATAATGAACGCTTGGAATTTTTAGGTGATTCTATACTGAGCTATGTTATTGCTAATGCTCTTTACCATCGTTTTCCTAGAGAAAATGAAGGAGAAATGAGTAGAATGAGGGCGACATTAGTACGCGAGTTTACTTTATCTGAAATAGCACGGACCTTTAATATAGGTGCATATCTGTATTTAGGAGCAGGTGAGCTAAAAAGTGGAGGAGAATACCGAGATTCTATTTTAGCTGATGCTATTGAAGCCATTATTGGGGGAGTATACTTAGATAGTAATATTGCTACTGTAGAAGCAGTCATTCTCCATTGGTTCCAATCAAGATTAGAACATATAAGACCAGGACATAAACAGAAAGATCCTAAAACTCGATTACAAGAATGGTTACAGAGTCAACGTTTGCCCCTTCCCACTTATTTAGTAGTGGCTGTTCATGGGGAAGCCCATGATCAAATTTTTACTATTTGCTGTAAAGTAAGTAATATCAATGATCTGGCTACTGGGAGTGGATCTAGTCGTCGTAAAGCGGAACAAATAGCCGCGGAAAAAATGCTTATGAAGTTAGGTATTGAATGAAAAGTAATATGACTTATTGTGGTTTTATTTCTCTAATTGGTAGAACTAATGTAGGAAAATCTACCTTATTGAATAGATTGATAGGACGTAAAATCTCTATAACTTCTAATAGAAAACAAACTACTAGAAATCGGATTATCGGGATAGCTACAGAAGGTTGTTACCAATCTATCTATATAGATACTCCAGGGTGTGATTCTAACAAAAAAATCTTAAATATTTTAATGAATTCTATTACCCGGAGAACTATGAGGGATGTATCTGTAGTTATTTTTATGGTAGTAGGAACCATATGGACTTCTGAAGATCAGAGAGTATTAAGTTTGCTCCAAAATAAAGAAATTCCCGTCATTTTGGTAATAAATAAAATTGATATTATTTATAATAAAAGTTTGCTTTTACCTCATATACAATTTTTAAATCAGCAGAAAAATTTTATAGATATTATCCCTATTTCTGCTATTACAGGTTTTAATGTAGATAAACTAGCCAAAATTACCCGTAATTTTTTACCTTTATCAGAGCATATTTATGGTCCAGAATTTTTCACAGACCAACCTATAAATTTTACTATTGCGGAAATAATTAGAGAAAAATTAATTCGAGTGCTAGGTGACGAGATACCTTCTTCACTGAAGGTTAAAATTGAAAAAATTTATGTAAACAAAGATGACTATTGTGTTATTTATGCATTGATAATGGTTAATCGAATAAGTCATAAAAAAATTATTATTGGAATAAATGGAAATAAGATAAAAAATATTGGGATAAAAGCGCGTTGCGAGATAGAAAAAATAATGAAGTTAAAAGTATATTTAAAATTATGGATTAAAGTTCAAAATGAATGTCCAGAGGAGGAAATCATTTTACCAACAAGAAAAATTTTACTCTCATTAGAGAGCAATTAACTATTGGGAGTATATTAGAAATATTCATCTATTTATAGATGACAATTATATGATCTTGAAATAACAGATATTATGAAATTAGTTAAGGAAGAGGCAGGATATTTATCCTAATAGGTCCTGATGAACTAAAAATTATACCTAATACGTATGATCCTATCCTAAGGAATAGGAAATAAATATCACTAGTAGTTAGAGTAGTACTAACTTATATTTAACTACACTTAATTAAGTTAAGTAATTAGTCGTCATCATTATTCACTATAATGATTCTAAATACCATATCCGATAAATTTAATGAGAAAGTGAAGAAGGATGGGAATTATAGGGGTCGGAACTGATTTAGTTGAAATAAAAAGAATTGCAGAAATAGTATCTAAATACGGAGAAAAATTTTCTCACCGAATATTATCGGATTATGAAATGATGGAATTCAATAAAAATTGTTATCCCGTTAATTTTCTTGCCAAACGTTTTGCAGTTAAAGAAGCGGCTGCAAAAGCATTTGGTCTCAGATCTGGAAAAATATTCCAACAGTTTGAAATTTTTCATGATTACTATGGTCAACCACATTTAAAATGTTGGCAGACTGTAGCGTTAATAGCAGAAGATATAGGGGTAAAATGTATTCATGTTACCATAACAGATGAAAGAGAATATGCTTTGGCAACAGTAATTATAGAAACTAATTCTTAGTTTTAATTCTAATAATAGCATTATTAATGGGACAAACTTTTTGACAATTAGGACTAGAATAAATACCTATACATTCAGTACATCGTTGGCTATTGATGGTATAAAAATTTGTCGACATTGATATGGCATTACTTGGACATTCTTGAACGCAAATATCACATTGTATACACTTGTGTGTGATTATTAAAGGCATTTAATTAATCCCGTTAGTGCTAAGAAAAAAAATTAATAAAAATAATATTCCTGTTTTCTTTTCTATTAACATAATCTACTTAAAATAGTAAGTACGTTCCTTAATAAAGGAAAATATTACCAAGGAAAAATAATAAAGATATCTTTTGTGATTTGTAGAGTGAAAAAATTAACTAAGGGGTAAAAAAATTTTTTTGAGGAGATAAATATAAAGTTATTATTACTATAACGGTGAATATAAACTTTGATTATTGCTTTTACTAGTTTGGAATATCAAGTTATATGTTATTTAATTAACTCAACTTAAATTAAGACTGTCAAAGTTTATAATATTTCCAATATAATTAATATTTTTGGGTTGAGTGATATATGGAATTGATAATATGTTTGAAAAAATAGAAGGTGGTGTTCAGGATCCTATTTTAGGATTAACCGAACAGTTTTATGCAGATCCCAGAAGTAATAAAATTAATCTAGGTATTGGTGTGTATACCGATGAAAGGGGACAAACTCCCATTTTAAAAAGCGTAAAAAAAGCAGAAAAAATTTTGTTAGAGCAAGAAAATAGTAAAAATTATTTGAGTATCGAGGGGATGACTAATTTTTCTACTTATACTCAAGCATTATTATTTGGGGAAAAAAATAAAATTTTCGAAGAAAAACGTATTAGAACTGTCCAAACGGTCGGGGGAACAAGTGCTTTGAGGATTGCAGCAGATTTACTTGCTACCCAAACTAAAAATAAGCGTATCTGGATTAGTAGTCCTAGTTGGCCTAATCACAAAAATATATTTATGGTTGCTGGTTTAGAAGTTTGCGAATATCCTTGGTGTGAATCTCCTAGTCATACTTTATCATTTGATAAATTAGGATGGTATTTGAAAAATAAAGTTCAGCCAGGAGATATAGTACTTTTTCATGGCTGTTGTCATAATCCAACTGGTATTGATCCTAATCGAGAAGAATGGAAGGAACTGGCTCTTTTGTGTCAAAAAAATCAATGTTTACCATTCTTTGATTGTGCTTATCAGGGATTTGATAAAAATTTAGAAGAAGATGCAATAGGGATGCAACTTTTTACAAAGTATAATGAAGAATTGTTGGTTGCAAGTTCATATTCTAAAAATATGGGGTTATATAATGAACGGGTTGGAAGTTTAACATTGATAGCTCAGAATAATAATGTAGCAGATAGGGTCCTGAGTCAGCTAAAAGCTATTATCCGTACTTATTATTCTAATCCTCCGGCTCATGGAGCAGCTATAGTTAGTACTATATTAAAAAATGATAATCTTAAAAACATGTGGAAGAATGAACTTTCATGGATGCGGGATCGTATCAACACAATGCGGTCTTTGTTTGTCACTTCTCTAAAGAACAAAGGTATTCAAAGAGATTTCAGTTTTATCACTCAGCAACATGGAATGTTTTCTTATAGTGGGATATCTTCACAACATGTTTTACGTTTGCGTAAAGAATTTGGCATTTATTTTTTAAATAACGGCAGAATAAATGTAGCTGGGATGACAACACAGAATATGGACTTTTTATGTAATGCTATTTGTTCAGTTTTATTTAATAAAGAGTAATATCTGCTAATAAGGTTAAAGAATATAATATAACGAATAGCTAATAAAAAGTATTTTATTCCCAAGAGAATACTTTCATGAATTAGTGTTTGTTAGTGGAACTGAAATAGTTAAACTAGTGAGTAATCCATTGATAACTAAATAGAGATAATATAATGGAGACGAATTACTAAGGGAAACGATAAATGTAGCGTCGATACGGAAGCTACTTCTTCTCAAAGTTGTCAGAGTAAAAATTATTATAGTATTCACAAATTCATTATCCATATAAATATGTTTTTTTCTGTTTAGAGCGAGATTATTCTGTGCTAAATTCATCCTATAGTAATAAGCAGGATAAATTATCCGTTGTTAACTACTAGAAAATTTTCTTACTTAGTAAGAGGAGTAAAAAAATATTATTTCGATATTATATTTTTTCAGAACCAAGAAGAATGGCAGCTTGGAGCTAAAGTAGAAATCTAGAAGTGATATTTCTAGATAAAATAAATTTTTTTTGTTTTACAGAAAATTATAAGTAAAGATGATAGAATCTATCTATTTTGATAATGATCCTAGTACCAATTCCTAAATCCGGTTGGTAATATAATATCGAATATATGAACCGAAGATATATAGATGTTATCAATTCTACCGTGGTTTTAAAATTTTAACCGTAAATATTACTTAAGAGATAAAAGTATTGTGTGTGCAAGTAAGGAAGAAAGTGGCAATTTGTATTGAATATGATGGTACAAGATATTTTGGTTGGCAAAGACAACATGACGTACCTACGGTGCAGACTGCTTTAGAAGAAGCATTAACAATGGTAGCTAATCATTCTGTTAGCACAGTAGGATCGGGTAGGACTGATGCGGGAGTACATAGCTTAGGACAGATAATACATTTTGAAACTACTGCCTGCCGTAAAATAGTTTCTTGGACTAGAGGAGTTAATAGTTATCTTCCAAAAGATATTGCGATCCGCTGGGTAAAAAATGTTCCATCTCATTTTCATGCTCGATTTAGTGCTATTTCTCGTCATTATCGTTATGTGATATATAATCATATGTTAAGACCAGCACTGTTAAATTCACGAGTATTACATTATCCTCTCCCTCTAGATTATGAAGTAATGCATCGAGCCGGACAATATTTACTGGGAGAAAATGATTATACTACTTTTCGATCATTACATTGCCAATCAAGAACTCCTTACCGTAATATTATGTATCTAAATGTATCTCGATATGGTTATTATATTATAGTAGATATGAAAGCTAATTCTTTTTTGCAACATATGGTGCGCAATATTGTAGGATGTTTAATAGAAATTGGATCTGGTAAACAGCCAAAAGAATGGATATCTCAAATATTAGCCGCTAAAAAAAGAAATTTAGCTGCTTCCACAGCCAAGGCAGAAGGATTATATCTAGTATCTACTGATTATCCAGAACATTTTCTTTTACCTAAAATTACATTAGATCCATTATTTATAGCTCTCTAAAGAGGATACTACTACTTGAAACAGCATCAACCTAACGCATCATCTTCATTAACTACATGGTTGAAGTTTATACAAAATCGATATTCTCCTCAAATAACATTAGGTCTGGATAGGATTAGAAAAGTCGCGACAAAACTCAACTTATTTAAACCAGCTCCTATAATATTCACTGTAGGAGGAACGAATGGTAAAGGGACGACCTGCAGGACAATGGAAATGATACTGTTAGCTGCGGGTTATCGTACCGGAGTTTATACTTCTCCTCACTTACTACGTTATACTGAAAGAATTCGTATCAAAGGTCATGAGTTAGAAGACGAAGCATATACATTAGCTTTTTCAATAATAGAAGCCTCCTGTAATAATATCTCAATATCTTGGTTTGAATTTACTACATTAGTAGCACTCTATTTATTTACCCAATTTACTTTAGATGTAGTGATTTTAGAAGTAGGATTAGGAGGTCGTATTGATGCTACTAATATCATTGATTCTGATATATCAGTAATTACTTCTATCGGTTTAGATCATACAACCTTATTAGGCACAGATATAGTCAGTATTGGCCGTGAAAAATCGGGAATATTCCGGGCACACAAACCTGCTATTATTGGTGAATTCAATAATTCTATTAATATTCTAACTGAAGAATCCTATAAAAGGAAGGCTATTCTGTATATAGTTAATTATCATTGGATCTATATTCAGAATTCTGATAAATGGAGTTTTTATGATGATAAAGATTGTATTATAGATATACCTTTTCCTAAAATTCCTGTAGAAAATGCGGCTACGGCAATAGCAGCTTTACGTTATTCTTCTTTAGAGATCAGTAAAAAGATTATTATTTCTTCTTTACCTACTATCTCTTTACCAGGAAGATTTCAAATTATTGACCTTAAACCTCAGGTTATTCTAGATGTGGCTCATAATCCACAGGCTGCCCATCGGTTGGCTAAACAACTCGAGCATTACTCCTGTACTAGACGAGCGGGCAAAAAACATGCGGTAATAGCCATTCTCTGTGATAAGGATATACAGGGTATAATAAACAATTTAGTTAATCAAATTGATTATTGGTATTGTGCTTCTACTCCCGGTGTGCGAGGTACATCCGCCCTTAAGTTAGCGAAATATTTACCACAAGCTAAAATTTTTAATACAATTTCAAAAGCGTGGAGTTATGCAATGCATCAAGCTGATAAGAATGATATTGTGCTTACTTGTGGTTCGTTTTATAGTGTTGCGCGGGTGCTAGCTGATATTAATAAGAAATACGGTCCAATATTATAATAACGAAAAATTTTTAAAAACGAATAATATAGATTTTTTTATTAGAGAATATCTTTTAAAAATTTTTTTCGGAAATTAAGGACGTATTCAATAAAATATAACTGTTGTGCTCAAGGAGTGTGATAACTTTTTGTCCAAAAATACTATTTAAACTGGACTAAGGAGCTTATTACCGATTAGAGGTGTAATTTTATGAAACGTATAATTATAGGGATATCAGGGGCAACAGGAATAATTTATGGGGTACGTATATTACAAATATTACAAAAAATTCATGGAGTAGAAACTCATTTAGTAATGAGTTTATCTGCTCGTCAGACTTTAAATTTAGAAACTAATTATTCTTTACAAGATTTAAAAGTTCTGGCGGATAGTGTACATGATGTTCGTAATATCGCCTCATCTCTTTCATCTGGATCTTTTAAAACTGATGGAATGGTAATTGTACCGTGTTCTATGAAAACTCTTTCTGGTATTGCTCATAGTTATACTGATAGTTTACTTACTCGAGCTGCAGATGTGATATTAAAAGAACGGCGAAGATTAGTCTTATGTATAAGAGAAACACCACTGCATTTAGGACATTTACGATTGATGTCTATGGTCGCTGAAAATGGGGCAGTAATCATGCCTCTTATACCGGCATTTTATCATAATCCTAAAAGGATAGAGGATATTTTAGATCAGAGTATCATTAGAGTATTAGATCAGTTTTCCATAACCACTACAAACGATTTATTTTATCGTTGGACAGGAATATCATTAAATTTAAAACAATAATTTTATCTTAAAAAAGATCAAATTCAGTAAAAACAGGTGGTGTTTATTCACCTGTTTTTTTATTGAAAATTTAATTTTTAATTATTATCTATTATAAAAGAAATTTTTATTACGATATCCTACTTGAGCCATAGTACCAGCTATTATAGCTTCTACTATTATTAGAAAAAATAAAAACCAACTTGCTTTGGATATCGTATTAGCAGTTTTATATGCTGCTTTTTTAGCCGTAGATCCTACCTTACTTTTCCAAGTATGATATATTTCTTCTACTTTTTGTACTAAAGTTTCTGCTTGAGTATCACTTATTCGGAAATGTGATTTTAATATTTTTTTGAAATTTTCTCGATCTTCAGTTTGGAGAGAACTTTTATTTCCTTGGAGAAAAGCTTGTAACCACTGAATAATATCATTATCTATAGATTCTTTAGATGTAAAAACCGGAGATTGAGAGGGAGATAATATTTGATCAGATGCAGAGTTCTGTGTTAATGATTTTTCATAAACATGCATAGTATTAATTAGTTCCGATTTTAAATCATCTAAGTTAATGTTATTATTCTCTTGTAAGTTTTTGCTTGCTAATTTAGAGGCCTGGACAGCAATAGCAGACGCACTTTTACTAGCTGCTTGTAAACCTGTTCCTAATAAACTCATAGTTCCACTGATAACTTGTGTAAAAAGTATGCATATTAAAGTTAAACAAATTAATGTTTTAATTGCCCACACCAACATACCATGTAGAACTCCTTCCCGAGCAGCAAGCATTCCCGATAGATATGATCCTATTGCCATTGCAATCATCATGCTAATTGATGTCCATATTATTGGACCCATTGCTATATTAGCAAGCGGATTAGTATCATTCAAAGGAAAAATAGAACTTGCACCTACTGCAGTGCCTAATATTAATAATACAAGCTCTATTACTAAGGTAGATATTAAACCGGCAAATATTGCATCCCATGAAATGGTCTTGAAATGCATATTTGCTTCTTCATGGATAGTATTTATAGAGTTATCTGCTGACATTTTTATTCTCCCTAGGGCAGTAATATTTGACCTGAAATTTTCTAATTAGTTAGAATGATAATTCTATCCATAGTATAGATTATATATTTTACTATTGCTCTCCTCTATTAATATTTACATATTAGGCAATATTTAATAATATAAAAGAAGTTTATTTCATAATAATGTTACTAGTCTATCTAACATTGAGAGATAATTTTTAAATTCATCGTAAATATTAATAAAATTAAGTATGCGAAAAAAAATTTTTATTTACCTTAATCTTTACTAGATAAATTAAAGAATTTTCTATATATCAATGATATTCTGTCGATTAACGATTTTTTATGAGCACTAAAGTCCATTAGAAGAATACATTGGAGAATATATTTGTTATTTTCTAGGAACAGTGAACAGGAGATAAATGACGGGAAAATATATATTTCAATAATTTATGTAATATTTCCAATGAGGAGGATTAAAATATATGATAAATTTAGGATCATTTATGATTTATTGCATAGTATCTTTAGGAATATGCACTATTATTCTATGCATCTCCTGGTTATTGGGTGGTAAAAGTAGAGGTTATAGTAAAAATATTCCTTTTGAATCGGGAGTTAAATCCGTAGGGAGTGCTAGATTGCGTTTTTCGGCTAAATTTTACTTAATAGCTTTATTATTTGTAATTTTTGATATCGAAGCACTTTATTTATATATTTGGGCTATTACTGTTCGGGATAGTGGGTGGCTAGGATTTTTTGAAGTCTCTATTTTTAGTGTAGTCCTAATATCTAGTTTAATTTATTTAGTACATAATAAGGCTCTTAAATGGAAAATATTAATGCGCCCTTCTATTTACAACAAATTTATTAATATACGTTAGTTATAATCTCGTCGAATCATATTAAGTCTCCAGGCACTAAGATGAACTATACAATTACTAAAATAAAATCAAAAGAAAATTTATCAAAAAATTTTTCTGATCAAGAGAGAGATAATTTAGAAGAAGTAGTTCATCAGAATGTATATATGGGAAAATTAGAACAAGTTCTTCATAAATTAGTAAATTGGGGTCGTAAAAATTCATTATGGCCGTATAACTTTGGTCTTTCATGTTGTTACGTGGAAATGGTGACTGCATTTACTGCTGTGCATGATATTGCCCGATTTGGATCTGAAGTTTTGAGGGCATCTCCCCGCCAAGCTGATTTTATGGTAGTAGCAGGCACTCCATTTATCAAAATGGCTCCTATCATCAAACGTCTTTATGATCAAATGTTAGCTCCTAAATGGGTTATATCAATGGGATCTTGTGCTAATTCTGGGGGAATGTACGATATCTATTCTGTAGTTCAAGGAGTAGATAAGTTTTTACCAGTAGATATCTACATTCCTGGTTGTCCCCCTCGACCTGAAGCTTATATCCAAGCTCTTTTACTGTTGCAAAAGGTAATCACTAAGGAATCTCGTCCTCTCTCGTGGATGATAGATCCAGAAGGTAAATCTTTTTATCGACGACCCAGTTTTCTCTCAGAACGTAATAGAAAAAGACCAGAACGCATGGCAGTTACTACTTTACCTAGTCCTGATAAAATTTCATAAATAATATAATAAAAATAGCTGCGCTCTAAGATTATTGTGAATAAAAAAAATAATAACTATAATAATTTCTTTCCCATGGAGGGTGTCAATAATTATAAGTATCAAATAATTAGTGAACTATATAATAATTTTGGCAGAGCAATTCTGAAATTACAGAACACTTGCATGGATTTTCCAGTTGTTTGGATCGATCGTCATAAACTTATAGAAATAGTGAATTTTTTACGTAATATTGTTCGAGATCCTTATCTAATGCTATATGATCTTCATGCAATAGATGAGCGTATTAGAACTCACCGACATGACTTACCTCCAGCTGATTTTACTGTATTTTATCATTTTCTTTCCATTGAAAGAAATGCAGATATCATGATAAAAGTTGCCTTATTGATGCATAATCTCCAGATATCGTCATTGACCAATTTATTTGTTAATGCAAATTGGTATGAACGTGAAATTTGGGATATGTTTGGTATTACTTTCCTAGGTCATCCTCATCTCACGAGAATTCTGTTGCCATCCAAATGGAGTGGTTTTCCCTTAAGAAAAGATTATCCGGCTAGAGCTACAGAATTTAAGCCCTATCATCTAACTCAAATAAAAGAAGATATAGAAATGGAAGCATTGAAATTTATTCCAGAAAATTGGGGAATGGAACGTGGCAATGAAGAGAGAGATTTTATGTTTCTAAATTTTGGACCAAATCATCCTTCTGCCCATGGAGCTTTTAGGATAATCCTACAACTTGATGGAGAACAAATTATCGACTGTGTACCCGATATTGGTTACCACCATCGTGGTGCGGAAAAAATAGCTGAACTACATACCTGGCATAACTTTATTCCTTATACGGATCGTATCGAATATCTGGGAGGTTGTGTTAATGAAATGCCTTATATTTTAGCATTAGAAAAAATGGCAGGGATCAAAGTACCGGACAGAGTGAAAGTAATTCGTATTTTGCTTTCAGAATTATTCAGAATTAATAGTCATTTATTGTATATTTCTACTTTTATTCAAGACATAGGTGCTATGACACCAGTTTTTTTAGCTTTTACTGATCGTCAGAAAATTTACGATGTAGTAGAAGCTATTACAGGGTGTCGTATGCATCCGGCTTGGTTTAGAATCGGAGGGGTAGCTCATGATTTACCGCAAGGGTGGCAACATTTGTTACAGAATTTTTTAGAGTGGATGCCAAAGAGGTTGGATCTATATATCAAAGCAGCATTACAGAATTCTATTTTAATTAGTCGTTCTAAAGGTATTGCTTCTTACCGTAAACAAGAAGCTCTTGACTGGGGAATAACCGGAGCCGGATTACGTGCTACTGGGGTATCTTTTGATGTGAGAAAGTGGCGGCCATATTCAGGTTATGAGTTTTTTGATTTTGAAGTCCCTCTAGGGGATGGAAGAAGTGATAGCTATACCAGAGTTATGCTTAAAGTAGAAGAATTACGTCAAAGTTTAAAAATTATTCAACAATGTCTTAATCACATGCCCTTAGGACCATTTAAGGCTGATCATCCTTTAACTACTCCTCCCCCAAAAGAATTTACATTACAGCATATCGAAACTCTTATAACTCATTTTTTGCAAGTTTCCTGGGGTCCTATAATGCCTGTGAATGAATCTTTTCAGATGGTGGAAGCAACCAAAGGCATTAATAGTTATTATTTAACTAGTGATGGTACTAGCATGAGTTATCGTACTAGAATTAGAACTCCTAGTTTTGCACATTTACAACAAATACCTTCGGTAATTAGGGGAAGTTTAATATCTGATTTAGTGGTTTATTTAGGGAGCATTGATTTTGTTATGTCCGATGTGGATCGATAATATGTCTTATAACAAGAAGAATGCTTTTGATACTGAACGCAAAAAGATTGAAAAAGAAAAAAAAAATTATAAAACTCACCCAAGAGCAGTTGTAATTGAAGCTCTAAAAATAGTACAAAGATATCGAGGGTGGATCTCAGATGAATCTCTAGAGGAGATAGCGGAAATAATAGGGCTCTCAACTACTGAAGTAGAAGAAGTAGCTACTTTTTATAGTCAAATTTTTAGATGTCCTGTAGGACGGCATGTTATTCGATATTGTGATAGTAGTATATGTTATATTAATGGTTATAAAAAAATAGTGTCGTATATTGAAGAATATCTCCAGATCACAAAAGGACAAACTACCGCAAATGGACGTTTTACGTTGTTACCAATATGTTGTCTCGGTAATTGTGATAGAAGTCCCACGATGATGATCAATAATGATACTTACGGTCCTGTATCCACTGATGTACTAGATATTATCCTCGAACAGTATCCATGAAAAAAAAGAATAATTTTTATCCAGTCGCCGAAACACATCCTCTAACTTGGAGAATGCGTGAGGATAAACAACCAGTATGGATACAGGAATATTGTAGAAAAAATGGTTATACGGCGGCCAAAAAAACATTATTAAAAATTAGTGCTGATGAGGTGGTAAATATAGTGAAACAATCCGGTCTTAAGGGACGTGGAGGATCGGGTTTTTCTACGGGTATCAAGTGGAGTTTGATGCCCGCTCCAGAATATTCCAGTAATATACGTTATTTCATATGTAATGCAGATGAGATGGAACCGGGAACCTACAAAGACCGTATTTTGTTAGAAAATTTACCTCACCTGCTACTAGAGGGAATGATAATAAGCGCTTATGCATTAAAAGCGACTATAGGTTATATTTTTCTTCGCGGGGAATATATTATTGCGGCTGGTAATATACGACGTGCTATCTACGAATCCTGCGAAGCGGGATTCCTTGGAAAAAATATTATGGGTTCGGGATTTAATTTAAAAATCATTTTACATACAGGGGCGGGAAGATACATTTGTGGAGAAGAAACAGCATTAATGAATGCAATTGAAGGAAAACGTGCTAATCCTCGTTCTAAACCACCTTTTCCTGCTACGTCAGGACTATGGAAAAAACCTACATGTATTAATAATGTTGAAACGATATGTAATATACCCTCTATTATGGAAAATGGAGTGGCATGGTATAAAGGTCTTGCGATCAACCACAGTTATGATATGGGAACGAAACTACTGGGTTTTTCAGGTAGAGTAAAAAATCCTGGAATATGGGAATTACCTTTGGGTATTTACGCTCGCGAAGTTCTTGAATATTATGCAGGAGACATGATGAAAGGATTCAAATTAAAAGCATGGCAACCCGGAGGATCAAGTACTGCGTTTCTTACTCCTCATCACTTAGATTTACCTCTGGATTTTACTACTTTAAGTAAAGTCGGAAGTCGGTTAGGGACAGGGATCGCGTTAGCAGTAGATGATAAAATTAATATGGTAGAACTTTTATATAATTTAGAAAAATTTTTTTCTAGAGAATCTTGTGGTTGGTGTACTCCATGCCGAGAGGGATTACCATGGAGTGTAGAGATCTTGCGAAGCCTGAAAAAAGGACAGGGTAAAGAAGAAGACCTGAAAATGCTTGAAAAAATTTGTGATCTTTTAGGAGCTGGAAAATGTTTTTGTTATCTTGCTCCGGGAGCAATAGAACCATTGAGAAGTGCTTTAAAATATTTTAAAAATGAATTTGAAGAGGGAATAGCATGACTCACAAATTAAAAATATTACTCCTCAGAGAATGGATAGTACCTCATATCAATAAAAACATAATTTCCTAATTAGAGGAGTAGGATGTAATATGACTGTTATCCATGTAGACGGCACTCAATATGGAGTAGATGGATCGAAAAATTTATTGCATACGTGTTTATCACTTAACCTAGATCTTCCGTATTTTTGTTGGCATCCTGCTTTAGGGAGTGTAGGATCTTGTCGTTTGTGTGCAGTAAAAAGATATCATAACGCTCAAGATTATCAGGGTAATATAATTATGGCTTGTATGACAAGAGCCGTCGATAATATTTTTATTTCTATTAAAGATCCAGAAGTAAAAGAATTTCGACGAAATATTTTGGAATTGTTAATGATAAATCATCCTCATGATTGTCCAGTATGCGAAGAAGGAGGCAATTGTCATTTGCAAGACATGTTAGTAATGACAGGTCATTATAAACGACGTTATAGATTTAATAAACGTACCCATTACAATCAATATCTTGGACCATTTATATCTCATGAAATGAATCGTTGTATTGTATGTTACCGTTGTATAAGATTTTATAAGGATTATGCTCATGGTAATGATTTAGGAGTATATGGAATCCATAATAATATTTATTTTGGCAGAGTCAAAGATGGGATATTAGAGAACGAATTTTCTGGAAATTTAGTTGAAATTTGTCCTACCGGGGTTTTTACTGATAAAACTGCCTCACAACAATACAATCGAAAATGGGATCTGCAATTTGCTCCGAGTATTTGTGCGCATTGTAGTGTGGGATGTAATACTAGTCCGGGAGAACGTTATGGCAATATAGTAAAAATTGATAATCGTTATCATGGTGCCATTAATCACTATTTCTTATGTGATCGTGGACGTTTCAGTTATGGTTATGTCAATTTGTTAGATCGCCCTAGATGGCCTCATTCAGTTCGCGCGGATCACACATTAGAGTTAAATACTTTAGAGATATTGAACAAAACTACTACTATCTTAAGAAATGCTAAAAACATTATTGGAATAGGATCTGCTCGTGCTAGTCTCGAAAATAATTTTGCTCTTCGGGAATTAGTGGGAGAAGAAAATTTTTATCTAGGTATGACACGTTCAGAACAAACAAGATTATCACTCATATTAAAAATCTTATGCAAAAGTGGTATTTATTCACCTACATTACGTGAAATAGAAAATTATGATGTTATATTAGTATTGGGTGAAGATCTTACTCAAACTAGTCCTAGACTTGCTCTGTCGGTACGGCAAGCAGTAAAAAATAAGTCTCTGAAAGAAGAAAATTCTGATAAAAATGAGAAAAATTTAGCTGCGTTATTTCTAACTAATATTGATTCTACACGGTTGGATGATATTGCGCTTTGGAGATATTATGCTTCACCTGAAGAACAAGCTAGAATAGGATATGCTATTGCTCATACATTAGACCCTAAGTCTCCAAAAGTTTTCTTACAAATTACTCTTAGCGATCAAGTGAACTGGATTGCTAATACCTTACAACAAGCTAAAAAATCTTTAATTATTTCGGGTAGTAATGCTGGAAGTACCGAAATTATAAAAGCGGCCGCTAACATAGCGACTGCGCTAAATAATAATTCAGAATCTGAAGTAGGATTAATTTTATTACCACCAGAAGTAAATAGTATAGGAGTAGGTTTACTTTCGAGTAATATTAAACCATTAGAAACGGCGATAGAACAATTCCAAAATGGAGTATCAGATACTCTGTTAATTATGGAAAATGATTTGTATCGAATTTTTCCTCATAATCTCATGGATGAAGTACTGACTAAAATATCAAATGTTATTGTTATAGATCATCAGAATACGAAAACTCTTGCTAAAGCTAATATAATTTTTTCAGCGGCGAGCTTTGCTGAGAGTACTGGAACCGTAGTAAATTATGAAGGAAGAGCTCAAAGATTTTTTAAGGTTTATGAACCTTCATATTATAATTCGAGTTTTCAAATTAAAGAAAGTTGGCGATGGTTACATTTATTAAAATGTAAATTAACTACGAGTAATATCAAATGGTTCAATATTGATGACGTAATTCACGCATGTATAGAGTCCTGTCCAAAATTAAAAGGTATTAAAGATGTTTGCCCCGATGGAAAAGTTCGTATCCATGGTCAGAAAATAGTACGTAAATCACAACAATATAGTGGAGGATCAGCAATTCTAGCTAATATTAACGTTCATGAGAAACCGATACCTCAAGATCCTGATTCTATGTTAACATTTTCTCTCTCAGGAACAAATAATCCGTTTGTTGAAAGACAACATATATCTTTTGCTTGGTATCCAGGATGGAATTCACCCCAGGCATGGAATAAATTTCAGAATCAAATTGGTGGTACATTGCGTCATGGTGATCCAGGAAAACGTCTGATACAGACCAAGAAAGATAAAAATCTTAGTTTTTTTGATAGTTCATTGGGATGCTCTAACAATGACACAGAAATATTTAAAATAGTACCATACTACCATTTATTTGGTAGTGAAGAAATGTCTCAACGTACCCCCATCATCAAAAAATGTATGCCGTCAACATATATTATGTTGAATATCATAGATGCTAATAAATTAGGGTTAAGGGTAAAAAATATAGTGGAATTAAGTGTTATGAATATGGTATTTCGGTTACCAGTTAAGATGTCTGATCACTTATCTTCAGGTCTGATAGGATTACCATTAGGTTTTCCTGGCGTTCCATTATGTTTGAATGGAGAAAAAATAGATTATCTTACTAAGATTCACCATAATTGACTACTAATGACTAGTAGAACAACTTGGAATATTATTCAAGCTCTAGTCATATTAGTAGTGCTTTTGTTATGTAGTATATTTATGAGTTTTTGTGAGCGAAGATTGTTGGGTTTATTCCAGAATCGCTATGGTCCTAACCGAGTAGGATGGTTAGGATTACTACAACCTTGTGCGGATATGATAAAAATTTTTTTTAAAGAGGATTGGATTCCTCCATTTTCAGATCCTTTATTATTTATTATTGCGCCAATTATTTCAGTTAGCACTTTATTAATAGCTTTTGCTATTGTACCTGTGAGTAGTAACTGGGTAGTCGCTGATATGAACATTGGAATATTATTTTTTCTGATGATGGCTAATATATCTATATATGCGATATTTTTTGCCGGATGGTCTAGTAATAATAAATATTCCCTTTTAGGTGCTATGCGAGCTGCTGCACAGACTATTAGTTATGAAGTATTTCTAGGATTATCATTAATGGGGGTAGTTGCAAAAGCTAATTCTTTCAATCTTTCGGATATCGTTCGTAATCAAAAACATTTATGGAATATTATCCCACAGTTTTTAGGATTTATAATGTTTTTTATATCCGGAATAGCTCTTTGTCATCGACATCCTTTTGATCTACCCCAAGCAGAACAAGAATTGGCTGATGGATATCACTTGGAATATTCTGGAATAAAATTTGGTCTGTTTTTTATCAGTGAATATCTAGGCATGATTACAATATCATCGCTTATAGTAACTTTATTTTTGGGAGGATGGCTAGGACCATTCTTACCATCATTCATTTGGTTTTTACTAAAAACTACTCTTATTATTATAATATTGATTTTGATACGAGCCTCATTACCTCGCCCACGTTACGATCAATTAATATCTTTTGGATGGACAATTGGATTTCCACTCAGCTTATTTAATTTGTTAATAACTGGCATGTTAATACTTTATCAGTCACAGTAAGGGGATAATTTACTTAAATGTTAAGATATATATTATTAAGTTTTGCAACACAAATACGTAGTTTATACCTAATTTTTAAAAATGCTTTTTCTAAAAGAGAAACAATAAAATATCCGGACAAAAAAGTATTTTTACCTCCACGTTACCGGGGAAGAATTATTCTCACTCGTGATGACGAGGGACAGGAGCGGTGTGTAGCATGTGGACTATGTGCTGTAGTTTGTCCGGTAGATTGTATTTCCCTTCAAAAAGATACCAAAGAGGATGGACGTTGGTTTCCTAAATTTTTTAGGATTAATTTTTCTCGCTGTATATTTTGTGGTTTATGTGAAGAAGCATGTCCTACTACTGCCATTCAGTTAACTCCGGATTTTGAAATGGCAGATTTTAAACGACAAGATTTAGTATACGAAAAGGAAGATTTGCTTATCAGTGGACCTGGAAAATATTCTGATTATAATTTTTATAATATTTCTGGGATAACCATCCAGGGTAAAAATAAAGGTAGAGCGTCTAATGAATTTCTACCTATTGATGTTAAAAGCTTATTACCTTAATTTTAATCGGATTGATGTTTCATGGTACTATCTTTTTATATATGTGGAATAGTATCCATACTAATGACGATACTGTTAATAACAAACAAGAACCCCATGCATGCGTTATTATGCATGCTAATTACAATATTAGCAATTGCAGGCATGTTATTCTCGTTGGGGGCAGATCTAGCTGCCTCTTTGGAGATAATTGCCTATGCAGGAGCTATTATGGTAATATTTGTTTTTGTAGTCATGATAGTGAACTCAGATAAAAAATGTAATATCGAACGACCCCCAATCACTAAAAAATTATTATTTCTGGGAATAATAGTTTTGGCTACATGGGTATGGATAATATTTTTTTTTATACAACACATCCCTAACTATCCTTTACCACCCTATATTATTAATGTTCAAGCCATAGGAAAATTATTGTTTAGCACTTATATAGTGTTAATCGAAAGTATATCTCTATTACTTTTAGCTGGTCTAATTGTAGCCTTTAAAATTGGCTGTAAAGTACGTTAAGAATGTTCGAGTGATATTTTATAGCTGATCTAAGTAGGTAAAAGAATTATTCTATCATGATATCTTTTCAAATAGCACTTACCATATCAGTAATTTTATTTGTTCTTGGCATTACTGGTGTTATCTTGCGTCGAAATCTTTTATTTATGCTGATGAGTGTAGAAATTATGCTCAATGCATCAGCATTAGCTTTTATAGTAACGGGAACTTTTTGGAATCAAGCAGAAAGTCAAATTATGTATATATTAATTCTTAGTGTGGCAGCTACGGAATCCAGCATAGGATTAGCACTGTTACTTCAGCTCTATCATCATTATAAAAATATGAATATTGATTCAGTTAGTGGGTTACACGGATGACACTTCTCATTCTACCTATTTTTTTTCCATTTTTAGGATTCTTATTATTAGCATTTTCTGTAGGACGATTGAATAACAAATTTTGTGCTCTGGTCAGTACTATTTGTATAGGAAGTGCATTTTTAGTGACCATGTGGATTGGACTTAATTTTTTTCACTACCAACCAAGAGAGTATCACTTCACATTATGGAATTGGATAAGTATTAAAGATTTTAGCGTAAAATTTAATCTGTTGTTAGACGGACTTTCATTAACGATGTTAACCATAGTTATAGGAATTGGTTTTATTATTAATATCTTTTCTTGTTGGTATATGCGGGGTCAAGAAGGATTTTCACGTTTTTTTTCTTATACTAATCTTTTTATATCCAGCATGAGCATATTAGTTTTAGCAGATAACTTACTCTTCATGTATTTAGGATGGGAGTTAGTAGGTTTATGTTCTTATCTTCTGATAGGGTTTTACTATACTAATAGATCTAATGGAGCCGCAGCTCTTAAGGTATTTATCATTACTCGTATTGGTGATATCTGTTTAGTACTTGCTATTTTTATGCTAGGTTTTTTAGGCAGTAGTTTTAATTTTCAAGATATTGCTATAAATGCTCCAAAACTTGCAGTAGATAATAAAATATTATTAGAATGGGCTACATTTTTATTATTATGTAGTGCGATAGGAAAATCTGCACAATTACCACTCCATACATGGTTATCCGATGCTATGGTTGGTCCGTCACCAGTATCTGCTCTTATCCATGCAGCTACCATGGTAACTGCTGGAATTTATTTAATTGTCAGAACAAAAATTTTATTTATGCTTAATTCCGATATATTAAATTTAGTAGGAATTATAGGAGCACTAACTTTATTATTCGCGGGATGTACAGCTTTAGTACAAACGGACCTCAAGCGATTATTGGCCTATTCTACTATGAGTCAATTAGGATATATGTTTTTAGCTTTAGGGTCCCAATCATGGGAGGCAGCTATTTTTCATCTTGTGACTCATGCTTTTTTTAAAGCACTATTATTCCTCAGTGCCGGAGCAATAATTTTAGCTTGTAATCATGAGCAAAATATCTTGAAAATGGGAGGATTACGTACAAGTATACCTTTTCTATATATTTGCTTTCTAGTAGGAGGAGCATCACTAGCATCTTTACCATTATGTACAGCGGGATTTTTTAGTAAAGAAAAAATTTTCTTATCACTTTTGGATCACGGAAATATAAACTTCTTGATAATAGCTTTATTAGGTACTTTGATAACATCCCTTTATACTTGTCGCATGATTTTTCTAATTTTTTATGGTCCCAAAAAAATTAAAGTTAGAATATTAGACAGAGATTTAACCTTTTACTTACCTTTACTAGTTCTAGTAATACTTTCTACTTTTATAGGTACACTATCGATTCCTCCTTTTATGAACTTTAACCAGAAAATTAGATCTGGTAAAACTTTTCTTTCTTTAGGATTAGAATTACTTACTGTCAGTATAGTACTTTTAGGTATTGGAATTTCTATTTTTCTATGGTTATCTAGAAGAAATTTGGGCCTCCGAAGATATATGGCGCAAAGTAGATTAGGAGCTTTTTTTATTACGGCTGGACTAAATGGATGGGGATTTGACTGGTTATTTAATCACATTGTGGTCTTACCTTACAGAAAAATTGCTATCTTAGTGCTACGCGATCCTCTCCAAAATATCATTAATAACCTTCCTTACATGTTGTTTAACATGGTTGGGAGAGAAATAATTAAAATAGAGAATCATGGGCTCCTGCGAATATATATTAGCCAAATAATTTTAGGTTTAATGTTAATTATAACCGTATTATTACTTATGTAAACGTTAACAGGTGGGTAAATAAGATCAAATTTATCCTCAACAAAAAAATTTTGTTAGTATTTATTCCTAATATTTAGAAAAATTAAAAAAAGAGAATACATTCATGTTTTTGCCCTGGTTAATAATTCTTCCTATTATAGGAGGTATTTTATGTTTTCCATTAGCACGTATTGCAACAGAAGTACCACGGTGGATATCTTTAATAGTTTGCGGTTTAATTTTAATTTTATCATTTGAAATATTGTGGAAAAATAATTATGCATTCATGCAATATGGTAAAGAATTATCATTCTGGCAGCCTGAATACTCTATGGCCTGGATTTCGAGATTTGGCATTAATGTGCATCTTTCTATTGATGGGTTATCACTTTTAATGGTGGTACTAAGCGGTTTACTTGGTATGATGGCAGTCTTATGTTCATGGAGAGAACTAGAAGACTCTCCAGGTTGGTTTCATTTTAACATGATGTTAATTTTATGTGGAGTCATCGGAATCTTTTTATCGCAAGATTTATTTCTATTTTTTTGCTTCTGGGAAATAATGATTATTCCTATGTACTTTCTGATTTCTTTATGGGGTCATAAAGAATTCTCTGAAACATCACGCATTACGGCTGCTCTTAAATTTTTTATTTACACCCAATCTAGTGGCCTGCTGCTATTAATAGCCATTATTGCTCTTGGTTTATCACATTATGCAGCTACTAAATTATGGACTTTTAGTTATTTACAGTTATTGCATCATGCGCAAATGTCATACACATTGGAATATATATTGATGCTATGTTTTTTTATTGCTTTTGCAGTTAAATTACCTCTCGTACCTTTCCATGGAGCAGTGATAGATGCACATAGCTTCGCTCCCACTGCAGGAGCGATAGACTTAATTGGTCTTTTAATAAAGACAGGCGGATATGGATTATTACGGTTCAGTTTTTTATTATTTCCGCGGGCATCAATCAACTTTGCACCTATTGCTATGATGTTAGGAATAATAAGTATTTTTTATGGATCCTGGATGGCTTTTAATCAAAATGATATTAAACGTCTGGTAGCTTATACCTCTCTGTCTCATATGGGTTTTTTAGTGATTGGTATTTATACTAATAACTCTTTAGCATATCAAGGAACCGTGCTTCAAATGATTTCCCATAGTCTTTCGGCCGCAGGATTATTTATTGTATGTGGACTGCTTTATGAACGTTTGCACACCCGAAATATGTGCCAAATAGAAGGGTTGTGGCATAATATCAATTATCTACCTGCATTTACAATATTTTTTGCTCTGGCTACTATGGGATTACCAGGTACTGGAAATTTTCTCGGAGAATTTTTAATTTTATTCGGTAGTTATGGTTTCTTTCCAAAAGTTACGATAATTGCTAGTTTTGGTATTATTTTTGCCACAGTTTATTCATTAATAATGATACAGCGTATTTTTTTTGGATATCCCAATCTCTCTTTAAGATTAAAAAAGATGTCAATTCGTGAGTTTTTTATCCTGGGATTGCTTATGTGTCTCCTATTAGGATTATGTTTTTATCCCCAACCGGTTATCAATATTTCTAGTTGGTCATATATTAATATTCCATAATAACACTCAAAAATTACTAGTAGTAATTAGGAATAAAAAATGAATATCGAGATTAAAATGATATTATCTTTACTTCCGATGTTCATTATCGGAGCGATGATTATTCTAGTTCTTATCTCTATGGTAATATCGAGACGCAATTCAGGATGCAGCTTGATATTGACGTTATCTGGTTTATTGCTGTCTATCTTCGTATTAATATATTGTAGGTATACAGAAAGATTTGTTATTATTCCCTTTCTATCTATAGATGGTTATTCTATATTTTTTAGTATTTTGATACTCATTTCTAGTTTTGCGACGGTCATATTCTCTAATATATGTCTGACTTTTTATCCTGAACCAGAAGAATTTTACTTATTATTATTAATAGCATCTCTCGGTGGAATTTTGTTAGCAAGCGCTAATAATTTTGCCTCACTGTTTATTAGTATAGAACTTATGACCGTACCCTTATTAGGAATAATTGGTTATGCTTCTCATAATAAGTTCTCGATAGAAGCATGCATCAAATATAGTATGCTATCTTTTATATCAACATCTTTTCTTCTCTTTAGTATTGCTCTCATATATGGACACTTTGGTAATCTAGTTTTTTACGAAATAGGACGTGAAGTTACTCCAGAGTATTTAAATAAATATCCGTTATTACTGATAGGTTTATCGTTATTAATTACCAGTATAGGATTTAAACTATCCCTAGTTCCTTTTCACTTCTGGACTCCAGATGTATATCAAGGAGTACCTACTTCTGTAATTACTTTTTTAGCTACTAGTATTAAAATAGCAATTTTTAGTGCTATTGCTAGATTTTTAATATTAGTATCTATTACCGATCACGAGGCAATACGAATTGTATTAGAAGTAATGGCATTTTTATCTATTGTAATCGGTAATTTACTAGCTTTTTATCAAAAAAATCTTAAAAGATTTTTAGGATATTCTTCTATAGCTCATTTTGGATATTTGTGGATATCATTAATTTTTATTAATCAACATCTGTTTCCTCTAGAAACAGCTGAAATTTATTTACTTGGATATTTATTAAGTAGCTTAGGATTATTAGGAATAATCACTTTGATCTCTAGTATAAATCAAACTTCTAGTCTAGATGATTATCGTGGTCTGTTTTGGAAATCTCCAGTTCTATCGATAATGATGACCATAATGATGTTATCATTAGCAGGAATTCCCATGACTTTAGGATTTATCGGAAAATTTTATCTTATTATGTTAATAATAATAATGCACGCTTGGTGGTTAATGGTAGGATTTCTGATAGGGAGTATAATAGGTATTTATTATTATTTACGAATTATAGTATATTTATACTTATCTCCAATGTTACCAATGGAAAATATATCACCAGATTACACTCCGTTAACTATTGGACGCCTAAGCGTTAACATAGCGGTGTTTATATTAACAATATTAGTAATAATCTTAGGATTTATTCCACAATTAGTAATTACTTTTATAAAGTACGCTCATCCTATACCTTATTAATTTAATAATACATCAAAACTCATTAATCTAATTTAATTTTACTTAGTTCCTCTGTACTTACGGAAGAATCTATCTGTCCTACTAAGTAGGAACTTAATTCAGCTTCTTGTGCTGCAACCTGTACGTTATCAGAGAGAAGCCAAGAATTAATCCATGGAATCGGATTAGAATGATTTGGAAAGGGCATCTCAAGATTTACGGCTAGCATTCTTAAATTTGTTATGTATTCAATATATTGACATAATATTTCTTGATTTAATCCCACCATAGATCCATTCTGGAATAAATATTCGGCCCATTCTTTTTCTTGAAGTGCTCCTTGTACGAATAATTCGTAACACTCGGCTCTACATTCTTTAGTTATAAGTGACATTTCACTATCATCTTGTCCGGAATGCAAGAGATTTATCATAAACTGTGTACCAGTTAAATGAAGTGCTTCATCCCGGGCAATTAATCGAATAATTTTTGCATTACCTTCCATCATTTCACGTTCTGCAAATGCAAAAGAACAAGCAAAACTAACATAAAAACGTATTGCTTCTAGTACATTTACACTCATGAGACAGAGATATAATTGTTTTTTAATGGTTTTAAGATTAATAATAATAGTTTTACCATTAACTTGGTGTTTACCTTCTCCAAGCAGATGCCAATAACTTGTCATCTGAATTAAATTATCGTAATAAACGGAAATATCTTTAGCTCTTCTTATGATATGTTCATTAGTGACAATATCATCAAAAACTTTTCCTGGTTCATTAACGATATTACGAATTATATGAGTATAAGAACGAGAATGAATAGTCTCTGAGAAGGACCAAGTAGTTACCCAGGTTTCTAATTCGGGTAATGAAATTAAAGGTAGGAAGGATATATTAGGACTACGACCCTGAATAGAATCAAGTAGAGTTTGATATTTAAGATTACTGAGAAATATATTTTTCTCATGCTCAGGGAGTTTAAAAAAATCAATTCGATCTTTTGAAACATCTATTTCTTCCGGACGCCAAAAAAAGGAAAGTTGCTTCTCAATTAATTTTTCAAAAAAAGAATATTTTTGTTGATCGTATCGAACAATATTAACTGGTTGTCCAAAGAACATGGGTTCTTTAAGTTGATTATTTTTAGTTTGGGAAAAAATAGTGTAAGTCATATGCTGATGAATTCTCCTAAATTTTGCATGCTCCGCTTTCACAATTATCTAAACCTACTAAAACTAAGGGGGAATGAAATCCTCCGGCACCATCGCGTGTATTTTGATAATATAGAGTTTTTATCCCTAATGACCAGGCTTTTAATAAATCTTTTAGTAATGTATTCATAGGTATTTTACCAGATGGATACATTGCAGGATCATAATGGGTATTAGCGGAAATAGATTGATCTACAAATTTTTGCATTATGCCTACTAACTCTAGATAACCTTCGTTACCTGACAGATCCCATAGTAATTCATAAAAATTTTTCAGGGTTTTATATTTTGGTACCACTTGCTGTAAAATGCCATCTTTTGATGCTTTGATACTAATATAACCCCGTGGAGGTTCAATACCATTAGTGGCATTAGAAATCTGCGAAGAGGTTTCTGAAGGCATTAACGCTGTTAGGGTAGAGTTACGTAATCCATAGGATTTAATATTTTTCCGTAACTGTTCCCAATCATAATATAATGGTGTTTTAACAATTTCATCTAATTTTTTTTTATATGTATCAATTGGTAAGATTCCTTTGAAATAATTAGTTTCATGGAAGTAAGGACATACACCCTGTTCTTTCGCTAATTCATTAGAAGCTTTTAAAAGATAAAACTGTATAGCTTCAAAAGTTTTATGAGTGAGATGATTAGCACTTCCATCAGAATACCGTACTCCATGATTAGCTAAATAATAAGCAAAATTAATTACCCCCACTCCTAATGAACGTCGCCCTATTGCTGCACGCTGGGCAGCTACAATAGGATATTTTTGATAATCTAATAAAGCATCTAGTGCACGTACTATCAGTACTGATAGCTCTTGCAGTTCATCTAAATGACTAATTTCACCTAAATTAAAAGCCGAAAGAGTACACAAAGCAATTTCACCATTTTGATCATTAACGTTCGACAATGGTTTGGTTGGTAATAATACTTCTAAACATAAATTAGATTGTCTTATTGGAGCTATCCGAGGATCAAAAGGACTATGTGTATTACAATGATCAACATTTTGAATATAAATTCTCCCGGTACCTGTACGTTCCTGCATGAGAAGGGAAAAAATTTCTACTGCTTTAATACGCTTTCTTCTAGTGATGGAGGGAGTATGTTCATATTGAACATATAAACGTTCGAATTTTTCTTGATCAGAAAAAAATGACTCATATAGATCGGTAACATCCGATGGGCTAAATAGAGTAATATATTCACCATTGATGAGTCGCTGGTACATTAATTTATTAATTTGTACTGCATAATCGAGATGTCGTACCCTATTATCTTCTACCCCACGATTATTTTTAAGGACGAGTAAATTTTCTATCTCCAAATGCCATAAGGGATAAAATAAGGTGGCTGCTCCTCCTCTCACTCCTCCTTGGGAACATGATTTTACAGCAGTCTGAAAATGGCGATAGAAAGGAATACATCCGGTATGGAACGCTTCTCCTCTCCGAATTGGACTTCCCATGGCTCTAATTCGGCCCCCATTAATACCTAGTCCCGCTCTCTGAGAAACATATTTGATAATAACACTAGCAGTAGCATTAATTGAATCTAAACTATCCCCACATTCTATTAATACACACGAACTAAATTGTCGTGTAGGAGTTCGTACCCCGGCCATAATAGGAGTGGGAAGCGAAATTTTGAAAGTAGAAATAGCATTATAAAAACGTCGTATATAATCCAAGCGCGTTTTACGGGGATACTCGGAAAATAGACAAGCCGCCACTAATATATATAAAAACTGAGCACTTTCATATATTTTACCAGTTACACGATCTTGTACTAAATACTTAGCTTCAAGTTGTTTAACTGCCGCATATGAAAAATTCATATCGCGCCAATGATCAATAAAATTATCCATAACTTCGAATTCTTCTTTGGTATAGTCTTCTAGAAGACTCGAGTCATATTTACCTTTCTTGACCATACGAGTTACTTGATCATATAGCTTGGGTGGTTCAAATTGTCCAAAAGCTTTTTTGCGAAGATGAAAAATAGATAGTCGGGCTGCTACATATTGATAATCCGGATGTTCAATAGAAATAAGATCTGCGGCGGATTTAATAATTGTTTCCTGGATCTGAGAAGTTTTCATGCCATCATAAAATTGAATATGAGCATGTAATTCTACTTGAGACACAGATACATTATATAATCCTTCCGCAGCCCAGATAATAACTTGTTGAATCTTATCCCAATTAATATATTCGGTATGTCCGTCACGTTTTGTTACCAACAAACGATTCTTCAACTGTCGTTTACTTAAAAGTTGGTAAAATAGGAGCTGGTTATTTGAGGACATCTGCTATATGATTAATGTTTATTATGAGAGTTTAATATTGTAAATGGTTAATTATACTATACAAGTAGTTATTTAAAAAAATTTAAATCATATTAATTTATAATTTTAAGTTATATGACTTATCCATAATTTTTAAAATTTTAACTGACTATCATTAAAGAGATAATAGTATCTAGTAGGTTGAAAGTATTTGTTAAATTCATATACTATTGGTATTCCTGTAGGAATCGTTACATATATTATGTCATTTGCAGTTAAGTAATTTAAATATTTTAGAAGAGCACGTAAAGAATTACCATGTGCAGTAATAATAATGCTTTGACCCAGTTTAAAACGAGGAAAAATTACTTCTTTCCAGTAAGCAATCACTCTTCTAGAAGTTAATTCTAGGCTTTCCGTTAACGGAAAATTATTTAAATAAGCATATCGAAAATCATGTCCAGAAAATTTTTCATACTGGTCTGTCAAAGCCGGAGGAATATAATTCCATCCTCGTCTCCACTGGTTAATTTTTTTTTCCCCATATTTATTAGTCATCTCTTCCTTATTCATACCTTGCAATGCGCCATAATGACGTTCGTTTAGTTGCCAAGCTTTTTCTATTGGTAACCAAGATTGGTCCAACACATCTAAAATAATACCCAAGCTCTGAATAGCTCGTTTTAAGAACGAGGTAAAAGCATAGTCAAAATACCATCCTTCTTGTTTTAAAACTTGCCCTGCAAATTTTGCTTCAGCTTGTCCTTTTTCAGATAGGGGAATATCATACCATCCGGTAAAACAATTTATCTTATTCCATTCGCTTTCTCCATGACGGAGAAAAATAATTTTATTTACAATCATACTAATCAATACTCACCAAGATAGTTATGTAATATAATACAGTGGTAGATAATAGGCAAGATATTCTAAATTAAACATTCCCCATTATGTAATAATATTATTACATAATGGATCTTTTTTGTAAAAATTACTTCCCATCTGAAGGAAGTTTTCAATTACAAAATTGTGTGGATGTAGTATGGTTCCGGTACTCAATTAATTACAGTTTGATAAAATATTCTTTATTTAGCCAGGAGGAAATATGGAACATAATCATCGTAAATCGGGTAGTATTATTCACCACCGTGATACTCAACCAGTTTATATAGCTCACGTTTATGGATGGATGTCATGCGGACTGCTATTAACTGCTTTCGTTTCTTGGTATGCGGCTAATTCTTGGTCAGTCTTAGCTTTTATCTTCTCCAACAGAGTTAATTTATTTTTATTAGTTATTCTTCAGTTAGGGATAGTATTGATACTTTCCAGTATGGTACATAAAATGACTGGTACAATGGCTACAGGTTTATTTATGCTTTACTCGGTACTTACCGGGCTCACATTATCTAGTATTTTTTTATTTTATTCTTATTTGACTATTGCTAGCACCTTTCTTATAACTAGTGGAATGTTTGGGGCCATGACTTTGTGGGGTTATACTACCAAACGTAATCTTACTAGCCTCGGAAGTATACTCTTTATGGCGTTAGTAGGATTATTACTGGCCTCTATAGTGAATACTTGGTTACACAGTACTACGATAATGCGTGGTATATCTTATTTTGGAGTGGTGATATTCGTTGGTTTAATTTCTTGGGATACCCAAAAACTAAAAAATATTGGTAATCAGATTGATGAATCTAACCCTGATATTTTACGTCGTTATGCCATTCTGGGAGCATTGACGTTATATCTTGATTTTGTGAATCTATTTGTAATGATTCTGCGTATTTTAAGTAATCGGAGGTAGTTATATTATAGTCAATAGTTAGAACTATACTCCACGCACTGCCCGCACTCATAATAATTTTTGTATAGCGATGCGTGGAGTAAGGAAAAAAGAAAATTGAATAATTTTCCATCTTACTTACAAGATAAGATTCTTATCCCATGCTATTTTCTACCGAGAAACTGACGAGTTATCCATATAAACACCAGCGATATCACCAAAACAATGAGATACTTCATATCGCGATCAAAATTATGTAACCATGGAAGAATCATTTCTCCCCCTAGATAACCTAAAGTTACGAAAAATAATGACCACAGAAACGCTCCCAATAAATTAAAGATGAAAAATCTTAATTTTGGTAGTTTGCTTGCTCCTATAATAAGAGGCCCGGCAATCCGAAAACCGTACATAAATCTTACTCCAATAATAAACATTATTGGGTGTTTATAAAGAATTTGTTTAGCCCAAATTATTTGTTTTGTATTTTTAAATTTATTAAATATTTTGCTATTACTATAATAATATCCGAGTAGAAATAATATTTGATCTCCTAATGCTCCTCCTAGAAGAGAGACTAAGACGACTAAACCATAATTAAGTAATCCTTTTTGGGCAGATATACCTCCTAACAGAATTATTGTTTCACCTTCAGTTAAACACCCAATAAAAAGTGCCCAATATCCATATTGGGATATGAGACTCTTAATATCAATATGCAAAATATTTTTTCCTAACGTTCTAATCAATATAAATCTAATATTGAGGTAATTAAATATTGAATACTTAATATAAAAAGTACATAAAATAATTTATATATGATACTGGATTCAGAAGATTTTATCTTCTGATATAAATAAATTATTAACTGAAATTATATTTATAGTTTTATATTAGGGAAAATAATTTTAAGCATGGATAATGATATGTACATAATTCATTATCCAGTTCCTCTTAGGATTATAAGTTTATATCTTATAAGAGTGAAGTTAGGTAAGGGGTATATTAAGCGGTGCATCAATAGCTATTAAGAGAGAGATAAAAGAAAATCTAAAAATTATTTTTTCAATTATTTATTCAATAAGATGTATGAATTTCATATGCTTGGATCGTATTTTGTAATAACGTTGCTACTGTCAGTGGTCCTACCCCTCCCGGTACTGGAGTAATGAACCGAGCATGCTTTCGGGCTTGTTCGAAATTTACATCTCCGCTCAATAAACCATTTTCTAAACGATTAATACCTACATCAATTACTATTGATCCGGGCTTAATCCAATTGCCCATTATAAAATTTGGTTTTCCTACCGCGGCTATTAATAAATCTGCTTGTTCTATATACTGTCCTATATTTTTAGTCAACCGATGAGTAACTGTGATAGTACAACCGCATAGTAATAATTCCAGGATCATTGGTCGTCCAACAATATTGGAAGCACCTACTATCACTGCGTGTAGTCCAGAAAGAGGAATATTATAGTATTTGAGCATGGTAATAATGCCCTGAGGAGTACAGGGACGAAATAGTGGATTGCGTAAACAAAGTCTTCCTATATTATAGGGATGAAAACCATCAACATCTTTATCAGGACAAATTTTTTCTAGTACTTTAAGTCTATTAAGACTTTTAGGTAAAGGTAGTTGAACTAAAATACCATCTTTAGTATGATCCTTATTCAGTTGCTCTATTAAATTAATAATTTCATATTCTGAGGTAGAAATTGGTAAATTATAATAATAGGAGCGAATACCTACTTCTTTACATGCTCGTCGCTTACTATTAACATATATTTGAGAAGCAGAATCATTATTAATCCTTATAACTACTAGAGATGGTTCTCGATGACCCAAAATTCTTATTTTTCGGATTTTGTGGGCAAGATCTTTATGAATTTGCTGAGCAATTTTTTGACCGTCCATAATTTCTGCTATCATTTTAATATATATTTGATAAAATATCCAGTTGACTCAAGGAAATCTATTCGTATTATAGAAGAGAGTTAATGCAATAACAATTTTAATTGAAGCGCCTTTAGCTCAGTTGGATAGAGCAACGGCCTTCTAAGCCGTAAGTCGCAGGTTCGAATCCTGCAAGGCGCGACATCAACAATGTATCTTCATAATTAATTCGTAAAATATCTTTTCTATCTTACAATAGATTCTTATCTAGAAGCATAGAATAATAGTTTAATTGAGCACCAACTGTTTATTTCTTTCATCTTTTTCCCCAGTTTTTTTTTCCAGTGGACCAGGTAGAGATTTATTGTTATTGAATTATGTATCTAATAAGTTTTATATTTACGCTCAAAATTGCATTAAGGAGAATAATTTTTTTTTCGAAAAAAAAAGAGCGTGAATATAATATTTAATATATAGGTTTTTAGCAAGAATTTGCGGAGAACACATTGGATATGTACTTTACAATCTTATTTTTTTATACACAATTACCTGCAGATATTTCAAATTTGGAAAGGACGCATGTCTTTTCCTGGGAAATTAAGAGGACAAAAATGTGTTATTTTTTGTTTTTCTCAGATGTTTCGAAAAAAAAAAATTTTCCAGGGATCAGATTTTATGGTTCTTTTAGTTACTTTGTTACTAGGAGCAGCAGGGAGAATAGGAAATTTATTAACAGATCATTATGGGGGCGGATAGCTCTACATCCTCGTTCCGCAATGATATTTACCCGGGCTTATACCGAAGATATTATATTGGTTAGTACTCCTCCGTATTCGGTCTTAGAAAGAGAACAAGGTCTTTCTTGACATCCTTCACAACTGTATGAATTTTTTCTTTAAGGGGTATTATTATATAATATATTAAAAATTTTTACATGTCAAATAGGACCTATAGGAACATCCACCAGATTATTTTTAATAATATATGGTATTTTTGTATTAGAGTAGAATTCTACCGAGAGCCATATATCCACTCGAGGAAAAATTGTTTTATCTTCCCATGAGTAGGTTTACTAATTATTGTCAGGTCATATTATAGTTCGTCTCAAGATAGCAAAGGAGAAAATATGCCATGAAAGAATATCTTCACTTAATGAAGAAAGTATTAACAGAAGGCACAAGTAAAAGTGATCGTACGGGGATTGGCACCCGATCAATCTTTGGATATCAAATGCGTTTTGATTTAAAAAGGGGTTTTCCCTTAGTGACTACTAAGTTATGCCATATAAAATCTATTATATATGAATTATTATGGTTTCTAAAAGGCGATACTAATATCGATTGGTTAAATCAACACCAGATTTCAATTTGGGATGAATGGGCCGACGATAAAGGTAGTTTAGGACCAATTTACGGTAAACAATGGCGCTGTTGGGAGACAACTAAGGGAGATAAAATTGATCAAATTAGCCAAGTGATCCAACAGATTAAACAAGAACCAAATTCTAGGAGACTTATAGTATCAGCGTGGAATGTAGGAGAATTACATTTAATGTCCTTAGCTCCTTGTCATGTGCTATTTCAGTTTTATATTATAGAGAATAAAATTTCTTGCCAAGTTTATCAGCGTTCTTGTGATATATTTTTGGGGCTACCTTTCAATATTGCCAGTTATGCAGTGTTAGTGAAGATGGTGGCTCACCAATGTAATTTAGAAGTGGGAGAATTAATATGGACTGGAGGCGATATCCATCTTTACTCTAATCATGTAGAACAAGCAAAAATACAAATTAAACGCACCCCCCATGCGCTACCAAAATTGATAATTAAGCGAAAGCCCTCGTCTATTTTTGGCTATTTATTTAGTGACTTTCAAATTATTGGATATGATCCCTATCCAAAACTGCCTGCTCAAGTAGCAATATAACCTAATATTCTTAGACATAGTAATTTTATGTTTCGTATATACCATTCTAATCACCTAGAACTTCTCACTCAGCTGATAGCATATCATTGGAAAAATAATCCTTTAAATAATCCTTTAATTTCCGAAACTATTTTAGTGCAAAGTAACGATGTTGCACAATGGGTACAAATATCATTAGCCAAACAATTGGGATTAGCAGGAAATATTAAATTTTATTTTCCGGAGGAATTTATCTGGACTATTGTGAGAAAAGTGTTACCTGATATATCAGAAACTACTTTATTAAATAAAGATACTATGATTTGGAAAATATTAGAAATACTTCCTTTATTACTTAAGAAAAAAGAATTTAAAATATTTAAAGCATACCTATCCTTAGAACAAGAAATAACAATTTCCAGAAAAATTTTTCAATTATCCTGTAAGATTGCTGAAATGTATGAACATTACTTGATTTATCGACCGGAATGGATAAGTAGTTGGACCAAGGGCAATTTAATTAAACTGGATCATAAAGATCAACAGTGGCAAGCTATCCTTTGGTATACTTTAGTATCTAATTATAAGGAGCAATATCAACCTATTTTATATTTAGCGAATGTGTATCAGCTATTTATCTCCAAATTAAAAGTCATTAAGTATCCAATTTTACCTGAACGAATCTTTATAGTCGGAATTTCAACAGTTAGTCCATTATATCTGAAGTTTTTACATTCTCTCAGTAAATATATGGATATTCATTTAATGAACACTAATCCTTGTCGATATTACTGGATGGATATTATTGATTCACCTATGTTAGGTGTTATTAACTGGAAAAACCGTAAAGATCAAAGTAAAGTCTTGTTTGGACAACTAAAATATTCTTTATTCAATTCAGAACGACGATCTCATAACCCTCTCCTTGCTTCCTGGGGGAAATTAGGTAGTGATTATCTGTATTGGCTATCCAAAATAGAGACAGATGAAATAGAGGCGTTTGTTGATATCAAAGGAGAAAATTTACTCAGTTTAATTCAACGTGATATATTAGAATTAGAAGACAATAGTATTTTAGGTATTACACCTGACACTTTCAGTAATAGTCACAAAAAAAGATTACTAAAACCGCAAGATAATTCGATTAGTCTTCATAGGTGTATAAATAAGCATCATGAAGTAGAAATATTACACCAAAATTTAGTAACTTTTATGAATAAAGACCGCACATTAACACCCACTGATATAATTGTAATGGTAGCAGATATAGATGATTATTATCCATTTATTCAAGCAGTTTTTGGACCAATGTCTTCACCATATTCGTTGCCCTTTTACATTTGTGATGTCAGCATGGTTAAAACGTATCCTCTATTACATGTTTTTATTAATTTACTTAAATTATCTAAAATCCATACTTTTAGTTCCGAGTATATATTTTCAATATTGGACGTTCCAGAAATAATATTTAATTTTAATATTAATGAAAATGATTTATGTAAGATTCGCTCCCAGGCAGAGAAATATAGTTTTATATGGACCAATATAAACAATGATAATTTTAATTCATCCGATCCTGTTTCTGCCTCATTGATTCCTGAAGAAGAAATGATAAATTTCGATAATTATGAGATTAAATTAGCAAATAAAATCTATCGAATAGTAAAAAAATTATGTCATTGGAGAAAATTCCTATCAGAGAAACGAATTATAAGTCACTGGATGACAATATGTAGAGATTTAGTTAATGATTTTTTTTTGATCCAGGATAAAAATACTGAGAGGTTATGTGTATTTCTCGAAAATCAGTGGCGTAAAATGTTATTAGAAGGAACATATTATCCTGATAATATTCACTGTATGTTATTATGTGATAAATTCATCAGCCGACTTGATAATATCAAGATTAACGCAAAATTCTTGACTCAAGGTATTAATTTTAGTTCCCTGAGTCCTATGCGATCCTTACCATTTAAAATAGTTTGCCTTTTAGGTATGAATGAAGGAGTATACCCTCGTAGTAGTCCTACAGTAGGTTTTAATTTAATGTCATCATTTCCTCAGCGAGGAGATAAGAATATACGTCAGGAGGACAGATATTTATTTCTTGAATCTTTACTATCTGCACGTAACAAATTTTATATTAGTTATGTGGATCATGTTTTCCAGGACAATAAAATCCAGTTACCCTCAGTTCTAGTAAGAGAATTAATAAATTATATATCACAAAGTTTTTCTTTACCATCCCCTTCCCCTATCAACTTAGATAGAAGTGCTCAACTAGTTAGAGAACACTTAGTATGGATACATACTAAGTTAGGTTATACCAGTCATTTTTCCGAGCAGTTATATTTACGAGATCCAATGAAACCTAGGATCTCTGGAATTAATCAAAAAAATTGTAAAAATAAGTCTTGTTCTAAAAATTATGTATTACAGGAACTAAATATCCAACAATTTCTTTTTTTCTGGCACCATCCCGTACGGGCTTTTTTACAGAATAGTTTAGGAGTAAATTTTCTTACCACAGAAGAATGGATCCCTAAGTCTAATTATAGGTCTTTAGCTGTAGGCCGAAGCAAAAGATATGAAATTAATAAAAAATTATTATCTGCTTTAATTAAGGGCGAAAATATCAAATCTTTACAAAATCAATATCTAGCGGAGCAAACCATTACTGAGAACACTGTATTTGAAGAAATTTACTGGGATAAACAACAGACAAGATTAAACTACTTAGCAGAGCAAATAAGACAGTATTATTGTACTGCCATCTACCGAAAACCAATTAATTTTCCACTTTCAGGAGGAATACGTTTATTAGGGTATTTATCACAGGTCCAAGATGATGGTTTACTACGTTGGCGGCCTAGACCTCTTAATTTACAAGATGGGTTAAGATTATGGCTAGAACATCTAATCTACTGTTGTGTTATAAATAATGCGGGTACTAGTAGAATGTTCGGTCAAAATAATACCCAATGGTGTTTTAGTAGTCTTACTAGAACTGAAGCAAATGAGTGGCTGATATATTTTATTAAGGGTTATCAACTAGGACTAAGCAAACCTCTGTTACTACTGCCACAGAGTAGTAGCGCATGGCTCAAAGCTAGTTTTAATGTTAAAACAGCTAATATTTGTTATGACAAAATAACTAAATTTAAAGCTCGTCAAAAAATTTTTCGAACATGGTTAAATTCTTCCCAGAGGGGAGGAGAAAGCAACGATCCGTATTTACAACGATTATTGGGTAATTCATTAAATGAATTACAAATACAAGAAATCATTACAAATGCAGAAAAATGGTTATTACCATTAATGATTTTTAATAAGCATAATGGTTAATAACTAAAATTCACAAACGTAGGCTTCCTTTCTTAGAAAGGAAGACGTTCTTTTATGCGAGCGGATTTCGCGGAACGATTACGTAGGTAATATAATTTAGCTTTTCGTACTGAACCTCTTCGTTTGATTGTAATACTGTCAATTATCGGGGAATACTGTGGAAAAATTTTTTCTACTCCTACTCCATGAGCAATTTTTCGAACAGTAAAGGAAGTATTTAATCCTCTATTGCGGATCGCAATTATTAATCCTTCAAACGATTGCAAACGTTTTTTAGACCCTTCTACTACCCATACTTTTACTTCTATTGAATCCCCTATTTGGAAAGAGGGAAATTCTTTATTCATTTGTTTTTGTTCTATTTGATTTAGAATACACATATCTCATCTCTTTATAGATATTCTCCTATGTAATAGGAGTGATTTTTTTATTTATTATTCATCCATTCGTGCTGGAATTCTTCTAATAATTGTTTTTCATCTTTATTAAGACTCACCTTTGCTAGAAGGTCAGGTCTTCTTATCCAGGTACGTCCTAATGATTGTTTTAATCTCCAGCGATCAATTCTCTGATGATTCCCGGATAATAGAAGATTCGGAACTTTTATTCCTTGAAATATTTTGGGTCGTGTGTAATGAGGATGTTGTAGTAACCCTCTAACAAAAGATTCTTCTTGAACTGAATTGCTACTTCCCAAAACTCCGGGAATCAGACGGCAAAGAGCGTCTATTAATATCATTGCAGCTAATTCTCCTCCACTTAAAATATAATCTCCTATTGACCACTGTTCATCGATATCATATTGAATAATACGTTCATCAATTCCTTGGTATCGCCCACATACTAAAATTATATTTTTTTTCTTTGCTAGTTCATTGACTCCGGATTGATCTAGTTGACGTCCCTGAGGAGAAAGATACAGCACTTGAGGAGGCGGAATTTTAGATGATTTTGCCGCCTGAATTGCTTCACGAACAGGAGGAAACATCATTAACATTCCACTTCCTCCCCCATATGGATGATCATCTACAGTACGATATTTATCTTTAGTAAAATCACGAGGATTCCAGTAGTGAATATCTAGGAATCCCTTTTTATGGGCCCGACTAGTAATTCCATAGTTTGTAATTGCCTGAAACATTTTAGGAAATAACGTCACAATACCGATCCACATATTATATATATCTTATTTTCAGGTAAAAAATTTTTTTTCCCAAGTAATTTCAATATATCTTGAGAAAATATCAATAGTTTTAATAACTTCCTGGTTGATAAAGGGAATTAACAATTGTTTGTTATTTTTTATCAGAGAAGAATGAACAACTAGCACATCATTAGATCCTGTGGAGAACAATTCTAATACTGTTCCCACATTATATCCTTCTTTTGTTATTACATGGCAACCTATAAGTTCTCTCCAGTAATATTCTCCCTTCTCTAGAAGAGGAAATACACTCGCATCACCTATAATATTAGTATTAATAAACTTTCTTGACTCATCTACAGTGTTATAACCTTTAATTTTAATAATCAAGCTACTCGGACAAGTTTTCCAGTCTTCCAATTTTATCTCATGATATTCATTATTTAAATGAATCATCCATGGTTGATAAGAAATAATATTCTCTTTTTTATCAGTATACGAATTAATCTTCAGCCATCCCCTTATTCCGTAAGGACTACTTATCTTTCCTAAAATGACTAGATTGTTAATATTATTAGAAGAAATAACTTCATAAAGTTGTTTTTTCATAGAAGTATTCCCTCCGCATGTAAGCAAAATATCTTTTCTTTATCAACGGGAATTTTTATGTTTCTTTATTAAAGAATGCACTCGTTCTGATAGTTGAGCTCCTTGATTTATCCAATAAACAATTCGATCTAAATTTAAGAGCAGTACTTGATCTCTGTTATTAGCTATAGGATTAAAAAATCCTACGCGTTCAATAAATCTTCCGTTTCGCGGATTACGCTTATCAGTTACCACTACTTTATAGAAAGGTTTTTTTTTAGCTCCATGACGTGCTAACCGAACTATTATCATAACTTATTTTTCCTCTTCTACTCTCTCTAGGCAATAGCTAATCTCGCCTAACTAACATTATTATTTCATTTAGTGCTTAAAGCAGCTAAATTTAGAGTACTATCTTGAATAAATCAATTCATTTACTTATTTTGCATTTATATTTTTCATGAATGATTCAAATCAAATTTTTTCTTTATAAGACACTTTTTAAGATTTCCAAAATCCTCTATTTTTCTTATGTGGCGCTATTACTTTTTATCTATAGGAAGATATTCGTAATTACGAACACGAAGTAATAATTTGTATTTTTATACTTACCTTGGTTAATTTTAATATTTTTATTAGTATATATTTTTATTTTACCTTTTGCTCGGTCCTAAGAAAAGGGAATAAAAATAATTCTTTTTTTTTGGTAAATGTAATTTGTTTTTAAGATTTAAATTATTTTATCTAGATTTTTATCTTACATATCTAATGATCTACAATGTACCCTTACAAGATAAAAATAAATTCAGACCAGTAGTATCTCTTTCTTGGAAAAAAACTAGATTTATAACTACAGAAGATCTGATTACTTAAATCAAGTCTCTAAAATCGAGTGTCATAAAAATTATTTTACAGATAACTATTTTATTATTCCCCTCTACGGAATAATATAACTGCTGCCACTGCCCGAAGATTCAAAAACTACCTTTCTCTCCCGCTATTTTTTTTATTAGTAAAGTGATGTAATATATCCTAATGCTTAATTCAAGTTTTCACATTTTTATGTTGTGAATTTTTTTGGGCAAGAAAAGTATCGAAGTCGATATTATCTGATGTCTCCATTTGATTCTGCCGCTTACATGATAATATTGCCTCATTATCAAAAACTTTTTGGTTAAAAATTTCATATTTCTCTCTGGTTAAGAGAGAATGATATTTTTCTGATAATGCAATACCTATTTTTATTAGACCTTTATCTCTCATTAATTTTAAAATTCTTGAAGAATAAGTTAGTTCTGAATTTTCCACCATCCTGATTAAGTAATCACAAGTATTCTGATACTCATGACTATCTTCTGTAGTATCCATAATTTCTGCAATTATTTTTAAATCTCGAAAAAGTTCTTTTCCTGCTTGTACTAGGCTTATAGATAGTACAGTATTAATTCCTCCATTTTGCTGGATTATCTTAATTTTTTGACCAGGTTTTCGTCCATATAAAATAATTTTTTCCCAGTTTTGACGTATTAACAAAAGTTCTTTTTGGCTAATTTCACTTGCGTCTCTTAGTAAACACCACCAGAGAAACAAATCTAAAAATCTTATTTGTTCGGCATCAATACCAATAGGGGAAAAGGGATTAATATCTAGAGAGCGTACTTCTACATATTCAATTCCACGTCGGGTAAGCGCTTCGGAAAGAGTTTCTCCCTCATAATTTAGACGTTTAGGACGAATTGGAGCATACAACTCATTCTCCATTTGTAATTGATTAGTATTGAGTTGTAAATAATGACCGTTTTGCTTCAATCCTATTCGACAATATTTCTTAGAAGATGTGTTAATAGCTGTTTGAAGGCTATGAACATAATTATTTAAATTATTTAGATTAATATCTAAGTTATTTTGTAACTTACTCGTGTATCCTAGAGTGCTCAGACGCAATGAAGTTGCAAATGGTAAATACAACATCCCGGAATCATGGTGTTCAAAAGAAAAAATACTCTTCTTGCCCTGTAAAAACGAGGAGCAAATTGCAGGGGAAGCACCGAACATATATGGTATAATCCATCCAAATCGATAATAGTTACGAATTAATTGAAGATATCCAGCAGAAATTTTTTCCTTTCCGCTATCCATGTTTTTGACACCGTACCATGCCTGCCAAAATTTCAGAGGTACTGAAAAATTATAGTGTACTCCCGAAATTATTTGCATCATTGTACCATATCTTTTTTTTAAGCCTTCTCGATATAAAGTTTTCATTCGGCCTAAATTGGAATTGCCATATTGAGCAATCATAATATCATCTGCCTTTTTTATAAAACCAGGCATACTGAGTGCCCATAGTCGTTCTTCATTCAGAACCTGAGATACATAGCGGTGAATATCTCTCAACATAATTAGGAGTTTATTAATATTAATATCGGTGGGAGTGATAAATTCTAACAGAGCCTCGGCAAAATCAGTGGTAATCCACTGATGGGTTAATGGACATCCTAACTCATAGGGATGAGAGGTAGTGGCAATATCCCCATTACTTTTTACCCGTAGTGTTTCCCGTTCTATTCCTCTTTTCAGGTTTCGAAAGAGATCTGAATTATCTTTAATCCAGGGAATTATCCTGCCTAGACCCGATATCAAAGTTATCCTCTCCTAAAATAAATTATATCTGTATTTTTAGTGCGCATCCGGAAGGATTCGAACCTCCGACCTCTCAGTTCGTAGCCGAGTGCTCTATCCAACTGAGCTACGGATGCATTACTATCATTCAGAATTTCAGTGAGGGTGGGATTTGAACCCACGATGCAGGTATTATCTACATACTCCCTTAGCAGGGGAGCGCCTTCAGCCACTCGGCCACCTCACTTCTTCTCCCTAGAAACGGAGAATTAAATGCTAACTAGTTATTCTAATTTTGCATATTTCGTTGTAACTACATTACCCGAGTTCTTAATTATAAAATTTCAAATTCTCGGGAAGATTATTTCCACCCAGTTTAATTATACTAACTCGTTGACTGCCTTCTTCAGTTTTAATACGTTTATATATCTCCTCACGATGAACGGAAACATTTTTAGGAGCATTTATACCCATGCGAACCTGATTTCCTTTGACTCCTAGAACGGTAACAGTAACTTCATTCCCAATGATAAGAGTTTCGCCCACCCTCCGAGTTAGAATAAGCATTCTGCTCTCCTTGAACTTTAATAGAAGTAGAACTCATCTTCCATATTTCTCCTTTTTATAAGAGACAAATTATCATAATATGATGTTTGTATAAACTAGTTATATATTATATAATATGAATTTTTGTTAGAAAAAATAAAGTTTAATCCCTAATAGGAAGACAGCTCTTTTATTAGCAAAATTTTTATCTCCTCCAACACTTGGGGAAGAATTTTGATATTTTTTCCACATGCTTGAGCTATCTCTTCTTTTCCTCCTCCTTGAGCTTCTAATTTAGGGCCCATAATCTCTATAATTTCATTAGCTTTAATGTAAGGTGTTAAATCTTTAGTGACGCCTGATATTAAGGCTATGGAATTATTTATAACTGTGGCTAATATTACTACGCCCGATCCTAATTTTTTTAGAAGTAATATTACCATTGCTCGTAAAAATTTAGAGTCTTTATTTATTAATTGGCTAACTAATAAGGAAGTATGTTTTATTTTGATAAGTTGTCTTATTATTAAATTAATTTCTTGAGAATATTGTTCTGTTTTCGTGTCCTGTAGTTCTTTTTTTAGCATCCTTATATTTTTAGTTAAGGCATGCACTTTCTCATATATATTGTTATTATTCGCTCTTAACATCCTACAAATTTTTTGAAGAATTTCATGTTCGTGCTGAACTTCTTGCAATGCATTATGTCCGGTAGAAGCTTCTATCCGTCGAATTCCCGATGATACACTGTCCTCAGACATTATGCGAAATAATCCAATCTCACCAGTACTATTGGCATGGGTACCATTACATAATTCTACCGAATAGTCTCCTATTGTTACCACTCTTACAGAATGTGGATATTGTTTATCCTGAAGATAAAGAGCTCCTTTTTGCTGAGCTGCTTCACGTCCCATTACCACTGCTGAAATTGGCATATTTTTTCGTATCTGCATATTTATATGTTGTTCCACAGCTAAGAGCTGTTCGGGTTCTAAATCTAGAAAATGATTAAAATCAAAACGTAAATATTTTTCTGTGATTAATGACCCTTTTTGCATTACATGATTTCCTAAGATTAATCGCAATGTTCTATGTAATAAATGGGTAGCTGTATGATTAAGTGCTATTTGACCACGACGATCTTCATTAATTTGAGCTATTAGTTTCTGTCCTACACATAAAGATCCTTTAAATATTTTGCCAAGATGTCCTACAGCGGTACCTAACTTGATCGTATTAGTTACAATAAATTCGGTATCTTTACTCCATAATTTTCCGGTATCACCAATTTGACCTCCTGATTCACTATAAAATGGACTTTTATCTAAAATAATAAGATAATCTTCTTTATTATCCTTTATATGATTTTTTATCTGGCCATCTCTTAAAATAGATGTAACAGTAGCTTCTAGGTTAGATTGATCATGTCCTTTAAAGATAGTAATTAAATTATTAATAATTGTGAGGGGTTTAGTCTTCGAACTGGACCTAGATAGTCGAGAACGATTTCGTTGTATTTCCATAGCTTTATTAAATCCGACTTCATCAATTTTAATGTTCCGTTCCTTACATATTTCCGCCGTTAATTCTCGTGGAAAACCATAAGTATCGTATAATCGAAATACAGTTTGACCATCTAATATTGGACTATGAAGTTTAGATAAGGAGGTAGTCAATAAAGATAGACCTTTTTCTAGGGTATGCATAAAAGTTTCTTCTTCAATTTTTAAGACTTGCTCAATAAGAGTTTGATGATTTTTTATGTATTCACTAAGGAAATCCATAGTTTCAATGAGCGGAGCTACTAATTGATAGAAAAATTTTTCTTTGATTCCTATCATATATCCGTGACGTACAGCTCGACGGATAATATGACGTAATACATAACCTCTTCCCTCATTAGAGGGCAAAACTCCATCGGCGATTAGACAAGCGGATGATCTGATATGATCTGCAATGACCCGGAGTGCTGCTATGATGCTCTCCTCAGTCAGGAGATTAAGATTAATATTAGTTACTAAGGAAATTAATTTTATTAATTTCCTAAATATATCAATATCATAATTATTTTGTACTTGTTGTAAAACACTAGCCATCCGTTCTAAGCCCATCCCTGTATCTACACATAGTTTAGGCAATGGTAGAAAACTTCCATCGGGTTGTTTATTATATTGCATAAAAACAATATTCCATAGTTCAATATAACGATTACCGGTCAGAGATACTTTCTTACCAGGTAATTCTCCTTTAATATGTGGTCCCTGATCATAAAATATTTCGGTACAGGGTCCACAAGGGCCACTAGCTCCCATTTGCCAAAAATTATCGGAACAATATGATCCTCCTTTGTTATTTCCAATACCTATAATATGACTAGGTGGCATGCCAATTTCATGATTCCAAATATTATAACTTTCCTTATCTGGAGCATATACTGTAACCCAGAGTTTTTCTTTAGATAAGTTAAACCACTGAGGACTAGTTAATAGTTCCCACGCGAAATGAATAGCTTCCTGCTTAAAATAATCACCAAAACTAAAATTCCCCAACATTTCAAAGAAAGTATGATGACAACTAGTATAACCAACCTTATCCAGATCATTATGCTTACCACCTGCACGCATACACCGTTGACAAGTAGTTACTCGCGAATAAATACTACGTTCTCTACCTATAAAAATATCTTTAAATTGGTTCATTCCCGCATTAGTAAATAGTAATGTAGCATCCTTTTTAGGAAGGAGAGAGCTACTTTCTACTATTTGATGTCCTTTTCTATGAAAAAAATCTAAAAAATCTTGTCGAATATCTGCACAATTCTTATACTTCATAAGTATCCTAGATATACTAAATATAGTGACACAGAAACATTCTTAGAATAAGAGTACTTGAATATGTTTCCGTTGGAAAAAATTAATCTCTCTCTCGGAGAGAGAAGTATCTTTTCCGTCCAAATCATTATTTTATTTATTTTTATCACTGATTTCTAAAAATTTTTTAAAAGTAATTCTCGTAATTTTTGCTCAAGCTCATTAGCAACAGAAGAATTATCTTTTAAATAACCAGTGGCATTAGTTTTTCCTTGACCTATTTTTATGCCATTATAACTATACCACGAGCCAGATTTTTCTACCAAATTATGTTTAACTCCTAAATCTAGAATCTCACCATAAATATTAATACCTTGTCCATACAGGATCTGAAAATCTGCATGTTTAAAAGGAACTGCCACTTTATTTTTGACTACTCTCACACGAGTTTCACTCCCGACTACCTCATCCCCATGTTTTATAGACCCAATTCGACGTATGTCTAAACGAATAGAAGCATAAAATTTGAGCGCGTTTCCTCCGGTAGTAATTTCTGGATTTCCAAATAGGACTCCTATTTTTATGCGGATCTGATTGATAAATATTAGGAGGGTATGAGACTGTTTTAAATTACTTGTTAATTTTCGCATTGCTTGACTCATCATGCGTGCAGCGAGTCCTATATGCGAATCTCCCATTTCTCCTTCGATTTCGGCTTTTGGAGTCAATGCGGCTACTGAATCTACAATAATTACATCTACCGCTCCAGAACGTGCTAAGAGATCACAAATTTCTAAAGCTTGTTCTCCAGTATCCGGTTGAGAACAAAGAAGTTGATCTATATTTACCCCTAGAATTTTGGCATACCCAGGATCTAAAGCATGTTCTGCATCTATAAAGACACAAATTTTATTTTGTCTTTGCGCCGCGGCAATAACTTGCAGTGTTAAAGTGGTTTTTCCGGAGGACTCAGGACCAAAAATTTCTACAATTCGACCTAATGGGAGTCCACCTACCCCTAAAGCTACATCTAAAGATATTGAACCCGTAGAAATAGTTTCCACTTCCATTGACCTATTATCTCCTAGCCGCATAATAGAACCTTTTCCAAATTGTTTTTCAATTTGGACTAAGGCCGCTAAAAGCGCCTTTTCTTTATTTTCGTTATTCACTATAATAATTCCTATTATATAATAATTTTTATTAAGTAATTTTAATCTATGCCCAAAAGAGATACACTAAAATTAAATTAGTTAGATAATCACATAAAATATATGATTTCAATTCTACTAAAATGATGTAATTACTCACCTTCAGAGTGAAGGAAGTATTTTTTATTCTTCTTATTCCGTCTGTTATGGTTATGATATCTGGAGATAGATATTCAGATTTAGATGGATAATTTTGATATGGTTAATTTTTTTCAGAATTTATCCAAATTACTAAAGAGACACAAAAATATTGACAACTTGATTATTATCTTCCTATTTAGCTATAGGTTAGTATAACAAATTAATAAAAAAAAGGAAATCAACTATGGATATTGGGAATTATCCGCCAATAATGCAACAATATTTTCGTATTAAGGCAGAAACTCCGAAAATTTTACTTTTTTATAGAATTGGAGATTTTTATGAATTGTTCTACGAAGATGCAATAATTGCCGCCCAGTTACTGAATATTTCACTTACTTCCCGACGATTTAATAATAACCCTCCCATTCCAATGGCAGGAATTCCCCAAGATTCTTTAAATAATTTTTTAGCAAAACTACTACGGCTGGGAAAATCAGGAGCCATTTGTGAACAAATTGGTAATTCTGAGAGTAATCGACGAACATGCAAAGGAAAAACTGGTCCAGTGGAACGTAAAATAGTACGTATTGTTACCCCAGGCACAGTAGTCGATGAAGACCTAGTACCTGATAAAAGAGATAATCTCTTAGCAGCTATCTGGAAAGAAAAAAAATCTGAAGGAACATTTGGTTATACTACTATAAATCTAAGTGCAGGATATATTAGGTTAGTAGAACCTCAAGATGAAGCTTCTATGTTAGCAGAACTTCAAAGAACTACTCCGGCCGAAGTTCTTCATTGTCCTAATTTTCAGCCCATCGAGATTCTTGCGAATTGCTCAGTCCTAACAACAATACCAGTAGATATGTTTGATCTCGAGATAGCTCGTGCTGCATTAAATTTTCAGTTTCGAACCAAAGATTTAAAAGGTTTTGGTATTGATCATGCCGAAATAGCTCTTCGTTGTGCCGGAGCTGCACTTAACTATATAAAAAAAGTTCATAAGGTAGATTATATTCCTCATCTCCGTATCATCACTATGCATCATCCTCAGGACACTATTTTTCTAGATGCATCTACACAGAAAAATCTAGAAATTGCTCATAGTATTGCAGGAAATGAAAAGAACACGTTATTTGCTATCTTAGATAAAAATGCCACTAATATGGGAAGTCGACTATTAAAACGTTGGCTATTGTATCCCATACGAAATTTAAACACCCTTCGTACCCGTCAAGAAATCATAGCTATGCTACAGAATATTACAGCGGAAACTAAATTTTTTCTAGCGCGAATGGGAGATGCAGAACGCATTACAGCACGTTTATCATTAGGAGGAACTCAACCTAGAGATCTAGTGAGCATGCGTAATTGTTTGCATAAGTTACCTGAATTAAAAAATTTACTTGCGACTATAAAAAATGATCAGCTCAATCAGCTGAGATCAGAAATGGTGGAATGCAAAGAAGTACGCGAGTTATTAGATCGCGCTATTGTTGATAAAGCTCCGCCTCACATAAGATATGGAGGATTTATTGCAAAAGGTTATAATGCTAAGCTTGATGAATTACGTGTATTTGATGAAGGGGATAATAAGTTCTTAAAGGAATTAGAAGAAAGAGAACGTAAAAACTTAGGAATAGATTCCTTGAAAATAAAATATAATAATATTCATGGATATTTTGCTCAGATTAATCGTAGTCAAACTCATCTTGTTCCTTCTAACTATATCCGTCGTCAAACTTTAAAAAATTGCGAGCGTTATGTATTCCAGGAATTGAAAGAGTATGAATACAAAACTCTTAATTCTAAAAATAGAATGCTGGTCTTGGAAACAATGATATATTATGATTTATTAAAATTGATCATTCCACATCTCGCTGAGTTGCAAAAATGTGCTAAAGCTATTACTAAACTGGATGTGTTAAATACTCTTGCGGAACGAGCGTTAACCTTGAATTATTCCCGACCCATTCTTAGAGAGAGTTATGGCATAAAATTAAAGAACGCCCGGCATCCTGTTGTAGAACAGGTAATAAAAACACCATTTATTGCTAATTCCTTAGCTCTATCTTCAGAACGCCGTATGTTAATGATAACAGCTCCTAATATGGGGGGAAAAAGTACTTATATGCGCCAAACGGCCCTTATCATATTAATGGCCTATAGTGGCAGTTATGTTCCAGCAGAATATGCCTCGATTGGTCCTATAGATAAGATTTTTACTCGTATTGGAGCCGCCGATGATCTGGCTTCTAGTCGTTCGACTTTTATGGTAGAAATGAGTGAAACAGCTTATATACTCAATAATGCTACTAAAAATAGTCTAGTGATTATTGATGAAATTGGACGAGGTACTTCCACTGATGAGGGATTGTCAATAGCATGGGCTACAGCTGAAAAATTAGCATGTAGTATAAAATCCATAACGCTTTTTGCTACCCACTACTTTGAACTAACTGCTTTACCAAATAAAATAAAGTGTATGGTAAATGTTCATTTTAAGGCTATGGAGCATAATGATACTATTATATTTCTTCATAGTGTACATGAAGGAGCAGCTAATAAAAGTTACGGATTAGCAGTAGCCTCTCTAGCTGGTATTCCTAAAACAGTCATTGATTGTGCAAAAAAAAAGCTGTTAGAATTTAAAAAGAATAAACTTCCTCAATTGGAAGATTGGTCAAGAGAAGATATAAATGATTCTTCCATCTTAATAAAAGAATACGATGACAATAATATCGTGACTACTCTAAAAAATTTAGATCCCGATGACCTTACTCCCTTCGAGGCACTGGAATGGATATATAAGTTAAGATCTTTTCTGTGAATAGAAATAATAATTTGCGGTCGATTTAATCGACCGCTATTAAGTATAGTAATAAGTATTTAACAAAATATAGCTTCTATATTCAGGCCCTGAGACTGTAATAAATCCCGTAATCTATGCAATCCTTCTACTTGAATTTGACGTACGCGTTCCCTAGTCAAACCAATTTGACGACCTACGTCTTCAAGAGTAGATGCTTCATAACCTAAAAGACCGAATCTACGTGCTAATACTTCTCGTTGTTTAGCAGTTAGTTCATAGAGCCATTTAACAATGCTTTGTTTCATATTATCATATTGCGTAGTATCTTCCGGTCCAGATACTTTTTCATCGGTAATAATATCTAATAACATTTTTTCGGATTCATGGCTTAATGGGGAATTCACTGAAGAAATACGTTCATTCAGGCGAAGCATCCGAATAATATCATTAATAGGTTTATCTAGATGCCCTGCAATATCTTCAGCTCTAGGTGGATGATCTAAGATCTGCAATAGTTTTCTTGAACACCGTAAATAACAATTCAACTCTTTAAGAATATGAATTGGTAAACGTATAGTACGACTTTGATTCATTATTGCGCGTTCTATATTTTGACGAATCCACCATGTGGCATAAGTAGAAAATCGAAATCCTCTGTTATGATCAAATTTTTCTACTGCTCTAATTAAACCTAAGTTTCCTTCCTCAATGAGGTCTAGTAATGCTAAACCGCGATTACAATATCGACGCGCAATTTTGACTACTAAGCGAAGATTACTTTCTATCATTCGTTTACGAGCAATAATATCTCCATAAGAGGATTGACGTGAAAAACAAACTTCTTCTTCTGCCGTTAATAACGGAGAAAATCCAATTTCGGCTAAATAAAGTTGGGTAGCATCTAAAACATGTTGAACAGAATTTACCGTAGTTGATAAATACTCAAAATACTCTTCTCTTCTTAACTGATCTTCAAGTTCTTTGTCTCTTTCATTTATAAAGGTATTGTCATCTAAGATGTCTGTTTCGACTAGTTCTAATGTTAGATTATTTTGGTACAAGACTTCCAGCAAAGTATGGCTCATAAGTTGCTCTCTCCTTACCGTTATTTTAAGGAAACAATCCCTAAAAATTTTTATTGATTCCTCCTAATTGATTTACTGAGGTTAATATTTCATAACGCAAAGGATGATAATTTTCGAATGGTTCAAAATTTATCTTCTAACTATGCCGAAGAAAAATAATTATCTACTAACTAGATGTAGGATATCTACAGGTAGTCAACCAACATCACTTAGCAATGATATTGGCAAGTTATAATAAGCATCTAGGATTGTACGAAAGACAGATTTAAATTTTAGATTTTAAGTTTTCCTTGATTTAAGCGATCTCTATAATTATTATATTAACAATAATAAAATTACTTCTGAACCATTTTAGTTCTTATTGTCGATGTGATGAGGCTCACATTGAGGCAAGTATAAGTCCATGTTAATCTCAGAGAAAGAGAAGTTAATCAATATTTATTATTGATTATAAAATTTTTCGAGCGACTATTATGTTAAACTACTCTTATTTAGCTATTTTTTGAAATGGAACGTTTTATCTATCATAATTCTTCATGATTGAATGAGATTACTAATTTGAGTAATATAGAGAGATGATTTAAAAAGAAAATTATAAATATAAAGTATATGTAATACTTTTTATTTCTTTATAAGAAATACTATGGCCGCACATGCAATACCTTCTTTACGTCCTAAAAATCCTAATTGTTCGGTAGTAGTAGCTTTAATATTGATTTCTTCTATACTCTGACAATCGAGATCTTTCATTAAGTTGATGCGTATTTCGGGAACATATGGAGATATCAAAGGAACTTCAGTAAGAATAGTTATATCAATATTTCCTATTTTATAACCTTTCTTCATAATTAGGTCCCAAGAAGTACGTAATAATACCCGACTATCAGCATCTTTATACTCTTCAGTATTATCAGGAAATAAATTTCCAATGTCTCCTAATGCTAATGCTCCTAATAAAGCATCTATTAATGCATGAATTAATACATCCCCATCTGAATGAGAACGCACTCCTTTTAGAGAAGGTATTTTTACCCCACCCAAAACTAGCGGTGGATCACCATAGAAAGCATGAACATCAAAACCCTGCCCAATTCGCATTATAATATCTTCTCATGTTTATGTTGTTCCTGGAGATAAACTGATGCTATGATTAAGTCTTCGGGATATGTGACTTTAATATTATTTCTATGTCCTATTATAAGAGTTGGATGATAACCACAGTATTCTAGTGCCGAACAATCATCTGTAAGTTCTATCCCTCGCTCTAAGGCCCGAAGTAAACAACTGTGTAAAAGTTTGAAAGGAAATAATTGTGGTGTTAATGCATGCCATAAATTTTTTCGATCAATGGTATGAGAAATGATGTATTGTTCCTCTATGCTACATTTTATGGTATCGCATACAGGATTAACAAGAATGCCTCCTACCTGAGAATGTGACCCATTGGGATTAGTAGTAATCTTTAGTAACTCATCTACATCCTGACGATGTAGACATGGACGAACGGCATCATGGATAAGAATCCAGTCAGTAGTATGCTTGATAGCTTGCAATCCCGACATAACTGACTGAGATCGTGTCATCTTTCCGAGCGTGGTAGTAATACGAATATTATTTCCGAGGGGAAGTAACTCAAACCAGTGATCTTCAGAATTTATCACAATGATAATGTGTTGAATGGCTGGATGTTCCACTAATATACTAATAGCATGTTCAAGAATGGTTTTACTTCCAATAGTTAAATATTGTTTGGGACAAGAAGATTTCATTCTACGTCCTAAGCCTGCGGCAGGAATAATAGCCGTAATATTTTGAAAAATATTATTATCCATTAGATACTAACATCTAGTTTTTAGGATAGCATAATTCAATTATGAAAATGAATTCTCACTATTTTTATCTAGGATAATTATCCTAACAAAATTAGAAAAAAACAATAATTTTATGATCGTTGTAATTTTGTAATTTTACTAAATTGAACCTCCTGTCCTAGTGTTTCTTCAATACGTATTAGTTGATTATACTTAGCTATTCGTTCAGATCGACTCATAGAACCAGTCTTAATTTGCCCGGAGGCTGTACCTACTGCTAAATCGGCAATAGTTGTATCTTCGGTATCTCCAGATCTATGGGAAATAATAACTGAATAATTAGCCTGCTGAGCCATTTTTATGGTAGATAGTGTTTCAGATAATGTACCAATTTGATTATATTTTATAATAATAGAATTGGCTAGTTTATTTTTAATTCCTTGTTGAAGTATTTTCGAATTCGTTACAAAAAGATCATCACCTACTACTTGGCAACTATTACCTAATACTTTAGTCTGATAATAAAATCCTTCCCAATCATTCTCTTCTAAACCATCTTCAATAGAAACTAGAGGATATTGTTGAGTCAAATTTTCTAAGTAATGTGTCATTTCTTGGGCAGTTAGGCTTAACTTATCAGCAACCAGAATATATTTACCTGAAATATCATCGAAAAGTTCATTAGCAGCGCAATCGATAGCAAAAGTAATATCTTGACCTAATCGATAACCAGAGTATTCTACTGCTTCTTTAATATAGTTAAAAGCAGATATATTAGATTCAAGATTAGGGGCATAACCGCCTTCATCTCCAAGAGCAGTACTCATCCCGTTGCTAATAAGAATTTTGCCTAGATTATGAAATACTTCAGATCCTATCCGAAGAGCTTCCTTTATGTTCTTAGCACCTACCGGAATAATCATAAATTCTTGGATATCAATATTATTATGTGCATGTGTACCTCCGTTAATAATATTAATCATAGGGAGCGGAATGAGATAGTTATGAGACTGTCCATAAAGTTCAGCAATATGTTCATACAAAGGTACTCCTTTAGAAGAAGTAGCAGCTTTTGCAGTAGCTAATGATACCGATAAAATGCTATTAGCTCCCAGCTTGGACTTATTGATAGTTCCATCCATATTAATCATAATTTCATCAATCTCTTTCTGCTGTATAGCATTTTTACCTTTCAAAGCTTTTGCTATATGTGTATTTACAGTAGCTACCGCCTTTAGAACTCCTCTTCCAAAAAAACGATCATCTTGATCACGTAATTCTAAAGCTTCACGATATCCTCTAGAAGCGCCCGAAGGTACGGATGCTATTCCTACAGATCCTTCCGATAAATGCACTTCTGTTTCAATCGTAGGGAAACCCCGAGAATCTATAATTTCTCTACTAATAACTTTATCAATTTTACACATTATTTTTTACCTTACTTTACTGACTGAACTGATTATCCACCGAACTAAAATAGTGCACGATTTATCTAACATTTTTAACATATTCTGTTGATATTTAAGTGAAGCTTTAACTCATACCTTAAATGATCATCCCGCAGATTAGAAGTAAATTCTTACTGAAATTAACATGCAAGAAGTATAACTGATTTCTAATATTTGGTTATGGTTGATCCTCACTAATTAAGTTGAAGATATTCACATTATTATCCAAATCACATTCGTATCGTCTATAATTCTTTAATTATGGTAAAAATTACCCCTATTTAATTTTTGTCCCGACGTTACTCGTTCATTGTTATAAAAATCAAAATAAGTGCGAACATGTTCAAAATTATTTTGAATCATAAATTTACGAACCTGTTCTCCTTGTTGATAACCATGTTCCACTAATAACCATCCTTCATATTCTAAATAATTAGAAGACTGAAAAATAATTTTTTTGAGATCACCCATTCCTTTATTTTGAGCGATCAAAGATTTAGTGGGTTCAAATCGTAAGTCTCCACATTTTAAATGTATATCTGTTCTGTCAATATATGGGGGATTACTTACAATTATATGAAAGCTTTTTCCAGATAGGGTAGAAAACCAATTACTATAGATAAACGTAGCATTCTTTATTCCTAGTTTCCAAGCATTATATTGTGCCAAGAATACACACAATTGATTATAATCAACTCCTAATATATAACAATCAGAACGCTCCCAAGCAATAGCCAACGCAATTGCTCCTGAGCCAGTACCTAAGTCTAAAATTCTCATGCTGGCATTAGTAATGTGTAAAAGGGCTTGAGATACTAATGTTTCAGTATCCGTACGAGGAATGAAGGTTATGGGAGTAATTTTTAGAGGTAGGGACCAAAATTCCCATTCTTCAATAAGATATGCTATGGGATACCCCTGAACCCTTTTATTTAAAAAAAAATTTAATCTTTTTAGTTCCTTGCTCCTTATAGAAGCATCATCAAATGCTTTTAACCAACTTTTTGGTTTTTCCATAACAAATTCAAGTAATATTTCAGCATCTCGCTTAGAAGCGTTACTGTGAACTAACGTCAGTTGAGCAACCTGTAACCAAATCTTGATATCCATTAAATATTATTCTTTAAATTCTCTATACGGTTTAAATGATCATTATGGATTATGGGTTCTATGAGAAGATCTAATTGACCCGCCATAATATCTTCTAAGCAATAAAGTGATAGATTAATCCTATGGTCTGTCACCCGTCCTTGTGGAAAATTATAAGTACGATTACGATCGGAACGTTCTCCACTCCCTACTAAGTTTCGACGTTTATCAGTTTCTTCTTTATGACGTTTGGCCATTTCGGCTGCCTGAATGCGGGTATTTAATACCCATAGTGCTTTAGCTTTATTCTTATGTTGAGATCGTTCATCTTGGCATTCTACTACAATACCCGTAGGTAAATGAGTAATCCTAATTGCGGAATCAGTAGTATTCACATGCTGTCCACCCGCTCCAGAGGAGCGAAAAGTATCTATTTTCAAATCCTTAGGTTGAAGTGAAATTAATTCAGATTTAGGAATATCTGGCATAACAGCAACAGTACAAGAAGAAGTATGAATTCGTCCCTGTGATTCTGTTGCTGGAATTCTCTGTACTCGATGACCTCCCGACTCAAATTTCAAACGGCCATAGGCATTCTTTCCATGTATTTTAGCAATAATATACTTGTATCCTCCGTTTTCCCCGCCACTAGAATTCATAATTTCTATCTTCCATAATTTTAATTCGACATATCTGGTATACATCCGAAATAAATCACCCGCAAAAATTGCGGCTTCATTTCCCCCCGTAGCTGATCGTAATTCAATATAACAGCTTCGTTCATCATTCAAATCTTTAGGAAGAAGTAATAATTCTATTTTTTTTTCCATAAGTTTATTATGATATTTTATTTTATTTAGTTCCTCACAGGCTAGTTCTCGAATATCTTTATCAACAAGTAATAACTCGAGATTATTAATATTTTCCTGCATTTTTTTCCATTGATTAAACATTTTATTCAGTTCTGTGAGGTGATGATATTCGCGGGATAAGGTTTGAATACGTTCGTAATCGGCAGTCTTTCCTGCTGTAATAAGTAATATTTCTACTTCTTTATAACGTTTTTGCAATAATTCTAATTTATCAATTATAAAAGTATTCATACTGCAAAACATATAATCCTTAAAATTTTTCAGGTTATTTTAAAATTAAATTGACTTGAGTCTTTGTTACAAAGATTATATACTACATTACATAGGAGTATAGTTACTTATTGTCAAAGTTTTATACTCCTAAAATTTTATAAATTATAGGATTGCTAAAATTACAAATAATTTATATATTCCATATAATTTTACTATTATGGTAATGGATGTCATCTTTTCAAGATAACTAATATTAGTTAGTTAAGTCATTCTTTATGAATCCAATAACTTGTTGGCCTGCCCCCGCAAAATTAAATCTTTTTTTATATATTAATGGTCGTTATCCCAACGGCTATCACTATTTACAAACGCTGTATCAATTTCTCGATTATGGAGATAGCCTATTAATTAGAATAAATAATAGCGGCAGCATAGATATATACCCTAAATATATAAATCATATCACAAGAGAGAATAATTTAATAATAAAAGCGGCTAATTTATTACGTAAGGAAGCCCAAAAGGAGCATCGTTTATTACCTCGGAATGCAGGGGCAGAAATAGAACTAGTGAAAAACTTACCTATTGGCGGAGGATTGGGGGGTGGTTCATCAGATGCGGCAACTACTCTCTTAGCACTAAATTATTTATGGCAAACTAAATTTAGTATTGATGATCTCACTATATTAGGATTACAACTAGGAATAGATGTGCCTCTTTTTATTAAAGGATATGCAGCTTTTGCGGAAGGGGTAGGAAATCAATTACATAAAGTTCAAATACCGGAAAAATGGTATGTTATTATAGATCCAGGAGTAATAATTTCTACTGCACAAGTATTTGGAGATCCTGAACTAAAAAGAAACAGTCCTTATCGGGTTTTACGAGATTTATTACATACTAAACCATTTACTAATGACTGTGAGTTAATAGTGCGAAAACGTTTTCCCGAGTTGGAAAAAATATTTTCTTGGTTGCTAAAATATACTCATCCTCGCCTAACAGGAACTGGGAGTTGTATATTTGGAGAATTTGATACTGAATTAAGCGCATCTGAACTTTTGACCCAAGCTCCTCCCGGAATACAGGGTTTTGTGTCAAAAGGATTAAATATTTCTCCATTACATAAATTTTTGTACTTATAAATGCAGAGAAAGGAGATCTGTCTAACCAACAGAGAATTTTTCAATAAAATTGGTGCAGTGTATGAAACTATTTGCAGGAAATTCTATCCCCGAACTAGCACAACATATTGCCGATCGTCTCTTTACAAAATTAGGGGATGTGTCCGTAGGACGTTTTAGTGATGGTGAAGTTAGTGTTCAAATTAATGAAAATGTCCGGGGAGATGATATTTTTATTATTCAGTCTACCTGTTTCCCTACTAATGACAATTTCATGGAGTTAGTAGTAGTAATAGACGCATTACGCCGCGCTTCTGCGGGACGTATTACTGCCGTAATACCATATTTTGGTTATGCGCGTCAAGATCGACGCGTGCGATCAGCAAGAGTGCCTATTACCGCCAAAATAATAGCCGATTTTCTTTCCTGTGTGGGTGTGGATCGCATCCTTACCGTAGATCTCCATGCCGATCAAATTCAAGGTTTTTTTGATATACCCGTAGATAATGTATTTGGAAGTCGGATAATCATTGAAGATATGCAACAAATTAGATTAGACACACCTATAGTAGTATCTCCAGACATTGGAGGAGTAGTGCGTGCTCGTGCCATAGCTAAATTAAATGATACTGAGATGGCTATAATTGATAAACGACGACCATCCGCAAATGCTTCAGAAGTCATGCATATCATTGGAGAGGTGTCAAATCGAGATTGTGTTCTAGTAGATGACATGATAGATACCGCTAGTACTTTGTGCAAGGCAGCGGCAGCATTGAAAGCAAGAGGAGCCAACCGAGTATTTGCTTATGCTACACATCCTATATTTTCTGGAAATGCAGGAGAAAATTTACAAGATTCAGATATTGATGAAGTGGTAGTATGCGATACTATACCTTTAACGACTTCCATCCAAAAAATGTCCCATATACGCACTATAACTTTATCAGGTATGTTAGCAGAAGCTATTCGTCGCATCAGCAATGAAGAATCTATCTCTGCTATGTTTGAATATTAAATGAATTCACTGGTTGAAAAATTAAATAGTTAGGTAAAAATTATTATTAAACTGATAGTCGGATTAGCTAATCCGGGCGATAAATATGCTTCTACACGACATAATGTTGGATCTTGGTTGGTAAGACGATTAGCGAATCATTATCAAAATGTTTGGATAAAAGATAGAGATGTTTTTGGTTATACTACCCAATTAGTAATATTAGGTTATCATATATGGTTACTAATACCTGATACTTTTATGAATAGGAGTGGAAAATCAATAGATGCTCTAGCAAAATTATATCAAATAATACCCGAACAAATACTCGTGGTACATGATGATTTAAATTTACCGGCCGGAAGAGCTAAGTTCAAAATAGGTGGAGGATCCAGTGGCCATAATGGACTAAAAAATATTATAAGTTACTTTACTAATTTTTCACGTTTACGTATTGGCATTGGTTATCCTTCAGATAGGAATAACATTACTAACTATGTTCTAGATACTCCCTCAGATTTTGAAATGAAACTAATAACAAGGACTATTGAAGAAGCAATATACTGTATTATCCTCTTTTTTAAAGACGGACTCATGAAAGCTATGAGTAGACTGCACAGCTTTAATGCTAATAATTATATTTATTAATAGGAATTCAAGTTGTGAAAAAAATAGGTTAATTAAATAAAAGGAAATAAATGCAATAATGATTTTAAAATGTGGGGTAATAGGATTACCTAATGTAGGAAAATCTACCTTATTTAAGTCTCTTACTCAATCTTGTATTAAAATTTCAAACTATCCTTTTTCTACTATTAAGCCTCATTTAGGCAGAGTGTCAGTTCCAGATCATCGTTTGAATAGACTGTCAAAATTAATTAATCCTCAATATATTACTCCTGCAATAATGACATTTATAGATATTGCTGGTCTAGTTAAGGGTGCTTCGCAAGGAAAAGGGTTAGGAAATAAATTTCTTCATCATATTCGGGAAACTACAGCTCTCCTACATGTAGTGCGTTGTTTTAATAATGAAAATATTATTCACGTACGAGGAAGAGTTAATCCGCAAGAAGATATTGATCTTATTAATACTGAACTTGCTTTGTCCGATCTGGAGATATGTGAATCTGCAATAGAAAGACAACAGAAAATTCATAACAAAAGCATGGATAATAAAAAGTTGGTAATTAAAGTATTAAAAAAAATTGCTCACTTTCTGGAAGAGGGTAAACTAATAAGGATGTTAAGAATTTCAGAGGAGGAAAAATCTGTTGTACAAAAGTTTAACTTTCTTACATTAAAACCAGTTATTTACGTAGCTAATGTGAATGAAGGATTCTTAGAGAATAATGCTTATGTACAAGAGGTATATAAGAGAGCTAAAAAAGAAAGAACTAAGGCCATAACAATATGTGCTGTAGAATATTTCGAACCATCTATATCTAAAAAAAACAGCGAAAAATTAGGACAATTAAACTTTCCACAATCAGAATTAAATAATCTGATCACAGCCGGATATAATCTTCTCGATTTGATAACGTATTTTACTATCTCTTCAAAAGAAGTTAGAGCTTGGACCGTTAATTCCGGTGCTACTGCCTATCAAGTAGCTAGAAAAATTCATACTGATTTTTATAAGAGGTTTATTCGGGCTCAAATCATTAGGTGGGAGGATTTTATTAGTTATCAAGGAGAACAAGGGGCAAAATTAGCGGGAAAAATCCGGCTTGAAGGAAAACAATATGTAGTACAAGATGGAGATATAATTCATTTTTTATCCCCCTAATAATTGAGTAAGTTGTTCTGATTATTAATAATTAAACTAATATAGAAGGCCTCCGACAAAAAGGCCTCTCGGATAATAAATATCTTTTATGTTATTTTTTTATAGTTCTGTATATTAACAATATTATAATCGAACCTACTATGGCTATCAGAAAACTACCAAAATTAAATCCGTTTACTGTTCTAAATCCTACTAAAGTGCTAATCCAACCTCCTACGACAGCACCGGCAATACCTAACAGGATAGTGATTATAATTCCTCCCCCGTCTTTTCCTGGTATTAACCATTTTGCTACTATACCAGTCATTAATCCGAAAAAAATCCACAACAATAGATCCATTATTACTATCTCCTATAATTTTATTTTTACATCCACCCTAGAAATATGATAGGATATCCGTTACTGTTCTCTCTAACAGGATTATTATTGATCATCAATTCTTTAATTATAGGAGAGCTTTTAAAAATTTTTCTTAAAAAGAATATTTTATTTAAAAATTTTCATTTACGACTGTAATTAGGAAGACAATAAATATTAAATCAGTAAAATTGTTCATGATCTCCTCCTTTTTAATCTAAAAAAACTTGTGTGTATTTAAGATTATAACAATAATATTAATGATTATTAAAAATAAGAAAGTAATAATTGGAATGTCTGGAGGTGTGGACTCTTCAGTAGTGGCAGTGCTGTTGAAACACCAGTCATATCAGGTGGAAGGATTATTTATGAAAAACTGGGAGGAAGATGATAAAGAATACTATTGCCCCGCCGCACAAGATTTAGCAGATGCTCAATCAGTATGTGATAAACTAGGAATTATTTTACATAAAATAAATTTCTCTGCTGAATATTGGGAAAATGTTTTTCAGCACTTTTTAGCAGAATATAAAGCGGGACGTACTCCTAATCCAGATATTCTCTGTAATAAAGAAATAAAATTTAACACGTTTATGACTTTTGCTCTTGAAGAACTAGGAGCAGATCTAATTGCAACAGGACACTATGTACGACAGGGAGAAGTTAACGGTCATAAATATATATTACGAGGGGTAGATCCTAATAAAGATCAAAGTTATTTTCTCTATTCTTTAACTGCTCAAAAGTTGAGGTATACTATTTTCCCCCTAGGAGAATTAACTAAAACTACCGTCCGAAAAATTGCTCTCCAAAATAGCTTAGTCACGGCTAAGAAAAAAGATTCTACTGGAATTTGTTTTATAGGAAAAAAAAAAATTGTAGAGTTTTTAAGTCGTTATTTACCTGCACATGAGGGAGAAATTTTTACTACGGATGGTACAAAAGTAGGGTATCATAAAGGCAGTATGTTTTATACTATAGGACAGCGGAAAGGATTAGGGATTGGAGGAATAAAACTGAGTAGTAAAGATCCTTGGTATGTGGTAGAAAAAGATGTAAAACGTAATATATTAATTGTTGCTCAAGGTCGTTTTAATTCACAATTAATGTCTAGAGGAATGATTTGTGAAGATGTTAATTTTTTTAATAATACTGAATTAAATAAAATTATTCGTTGTACTGTTAAGATTCGATACCGACAACCAGATGTTCCATGTACTCTTATTTACAGTCAGGATAAAAAAAGTATTAACGTGATATTTGATCATCCTCTAAATGCTATAACCCCAGGACAGGCTGCCGTATTTTATACTGGTGATATTTGTTTAGGAGGAGGTGTAATTAAGCAACGTTTTCCAGTAACAACAAGATAATATCTATTGTGATAATGAGGAGTATTTAGAATAATGACATTATCAGTTCTTACGGCTATTTCTCCTCGAGATGGACGTTATGCATACAAAGTCAATATTTGACCTTCTATATTTACGCAATATCATCTATTAAAGTTAAGAGTAGAAATTAAGTAATTTTCCTAATTACACGCCCAGACTAATTCTTATTTAAGTTCTATTATTAAATTATTTTGTGAATCCGATGCAGATACTATCAACAAAATAGAACGAACTAGTAATCATGATGTAAAGGACGTAGAATATTTTTTAAAGCAAAAAATATCTAAAATTTAGCTCCTTACTTTAGGGTAAGAATTTGTTCATTTTGCCTGTACTTCCGAAGATATAAATAACTTATATTATGATCCTAATCAGTCAGACATAAAGTTATTTTTCCATGTGGGCAAAAATCATTACAGTTATAAAAAAACTACCTAGTCAATATCGTTATATTCCTATGCTTTCGAGAAGTCATGGGCTACATAAATCCTATTTATTTTAAAAATTCTAAAGGTAATCTAGAGTGACCTAATGTGCTGTTGGGTATTGTTGAACGAGTTATGCCCTAATCGCTGGTAAAGCGACTTTACAAGGAATAAATAAGTTAAAACTTAATCTACTAAAATTTTTAGTAAACTCAATCAAAACTGGTCAATTCAAGCAGAAATACTGCAAACTGTTATGCAAAGGTATGGGATAAAAATGCTTATGAAATCCTTAAAAATTTCACGCGAGGAAGACATATGGATATGAAAGTTATGGATGCTTTTTATTGACTTCTTACCAGAAGAAATTTTAAAAAATATAACGACATTTAATTATCTTGTATATCCTCCTCAGCTACGATATCAACTACTAAGAAAAAATATAATAAATAGATTTACATCTCTGTGTTTGGCTGGGTAAATTACTAATAACTATCCTAGTTATTCAACAATGTTAGAATATTATAGTACCATCTATTCTAAATAGTTCGAAATTAATTTCTCGCCGCCAATAAAATTAGACATAATTAAAAAAAATGACCTTTTAATATATTCCAAAGATTTGTTTTAAGTCAATTTTATTCCCTTCCTCTGCGTCAGTCTATAAGAGGAAGACCAAATAAAATTTTAAAATTATCAGTAGTTGCTTCAGCTAGTTCTGCTAAAGATATATTCTTTATTTGGGCAGCGCATTTAGCAATTTCGTGAACCCATGCCGGCTGATTTTCTTTTCCACGGTATGGAACGGGAGATAAATAAGGACAATCACTTTCTATCAGAATATGATCTAAAGGTATATAACGTACTATTTCACGTAAATCTTGAGCATGACTAAAAGTAATAATGCCAGAAAAGGAAAGATAAAATCCCATATCTATCATTTTTTTTGCCATTACCAGATCTTCGGTAAAACAATGTATTACGCCTCTGCAGAGTTCGGCCTTTTCTTCTTGTAAGATAGCTATCGTATCCTTCTTAGCATTTCGAGTATGAACTATTAATGGTTTTCCTAAGTTGCAAGCAATTCGTATATGTTCTCGGAACATATGTTGCTGTTTGATTTTATTTACTGGATTATAATAATAGTCTAATCCGGTTTCTCCTAATGCTACTACTTGATGATTTTCAGTAACTAGGGAGCTTAAATCAGATACGTGATTTTCCTCCTCTGTCTCAAGGTTTAACGGGTGTAACCCGCACGAGTAAGCTACTCGTGGATTATTACCCACTAATCTTACTACCTCTCGATAGTCTGAGAAGCTGGTAGCTACACTTAAAAAATATTTTACATCTCGTACTAGAGCATTTTTTAAAACTTCATCGACATCTTTATGGAGAGTGTTATAATTTAATTTATTTAGATGACAATGAGAATCTACTAAAAACATATTTTTTATCTCTCTTGTTAGAATGATCTATTAACTCTTTCCACTTAAGCAATTGCTCTGTCAATAATAATTGCCGATTAACGGATATTACCTGTGTGAAAAGATGTCTAAGAATTAACCAGTTGCGAAAACTTTCGTAAAGTATCTCAACTGAGCAAATTGATAATTGCTGGACTAAATTTTTAAAATCATAATTTATGATAAAAATATTACTATCATATTGCAATTTTATTGCATCCAGAAATAAGGTACATAATCCTTCAATTTGCTTATTAACATTTTCGTTCTTAAGAAGGGGTAATATTTTCAGAATATCTTGTTTTTTATTTAAAACATCCCTAATTATTTCATATATTTTCTGCCGATAGGTCCAATACATCGAGGCTAATAAATCTGCTGCTGCTAATGGTGCACCTGAAGCAATTCTCAATGCTGCTATAATATTAGCTTCAGTAATATGATTATATCTGGGGCTATTCAGTTTGAGTTTTATCCATTGTATTCCCTCAGATTCAATGGGAGGAATAATTTTCCAAGATTGACAACGACTTCGTAATATTGCTGACAGCTTAGATGGATCAGAACTATATAAAAAAAAATAAGTGTTATCGGGAGGTTCTTCCAGTGTTTTGAGAAGAGCATGACTAGCCGCTTCCGTTAATTTATCGGCTTCTGCAATCCAAATTACTTTAGATCTTCCTAACTGAGAATGTTGGAAAATCTTATCATAAAGGTTACGAATTATATCTATACCTATACTTGGAGATGATTCTATGGTTACCAAATCAGGATGACTACCTACTTTCATAAGGTTACAGTTATGACAAATTCCACAACTTTGGAGTTCTTTAGAAAAGGAACACATTAACCAGCTACTAATTTTCCATATAAGACTCTTGAGTCCTAGTCCTTGTGGACCATGGAATAATATAGCAGGACATGCTCTTTTCATATAATATTGCTTAATAAGCTGCCTATAAGGAAAATTTAACCATGAATACCAATTAGTAGTTCTTATTCTTGTTCTTCTTTCCACCAGATTTCCAACATATGACGTAAACTAGAAGCTACTGCAGAGAGAGGTTGATGAGCATCAATGACTCTAATATTTATATCTCGTTTTGCTTCACATAAATAAAAATTACGAACCTTAGTAAAAAATTGGATAGATTGTTGCTCCATACGATCTAATATTCCTCGTTTGAGAACGCGACCTAATCCTACTTCAGGAGTTACATCTAAATAAAAAGTTAAATTTGGTAAAAAATGTTCTAATATGTTTTGATGCAATACTTTTAATAAGTTTCTATTAATACCTCTACCTGCTCCTTGGTATGCCCAACTAGAAAGTTCATATCGATCCCCAACTACCCACGCTCCTCTCTCTAGAGCAGGTTTAATAATCCTTTCTAGCAATTGAATGCGCGCGGTATAAAACATTAGAAGTTCTGCTTTATCAGTAATTATTTCACCCGGAATACCTTTTTTAATATAAGAACCCAACTTATTAGCTAGAGGTGTTCCTCCTGGATCATGAGTAACAATGATATTGTTAATATCTTTTTCTTTTAAAAATTTTACTACAATATTACACGCAGTAGTTTTACCTGCTCCTTCTAATCCTTCTAGGACAATAAAACCATTTTTCATATAATTATATATATAATGATGTAAAAATTTTCATTTTCTTTATTATTAATTTTTGTACGATGATTAACTCATTTTATTTTTTTATTAGAAAAAAAACTATCTTCACATTTTGGAATCAATAAGATTTTTTGGCAAATATTCTATTTACAGAATAGTTGATTAGATATCATAATTGTCATCTTTTTGGTGATAGTTAGGAAAATTTAAGATTAATGATCATTTCTCTCTCTTTCTAGATATCTTAATAGGATTAAGAACCATAATAGTTATTTTCAAGTGAGATTAATTAATAATATTTTTAACATAATTTATAGCTGCTTGTACAGTGGTAATTTTTTCGGCTTCTTCATCTGGAATTTCGATATTGAATTCTTCTTCTAGCGCCATAAATAGTTCCACGGTATCAAGAGAGTCTGCTCTCAGATCTTTAACAAAAGAGTAGTTATTAAGAATTGTTGCCTGTTTTATTTTCAGTTGTTTACTCACGACTTTTTTAATTCGTTCTTCGATATTATTATTCATACTATTTCCTATAAAAATTTTTCTCTCTAATATAAAGAGAAGAGATAATAATTACCTAATTATCCTTAGTCGTTTATTTTAGGTATAAAGATACTACCTGGATAAGAGGATCATTCATTATGACATATACATTCCTCCATTGATATGTAAGGTTTCACCTGTTATATATGCTGCATCTTCTGATACTAAAAAAGCTACCGCATTAGCAATATCCTGCGTACTTCCAAAACGACCTACTGGAATTTGTTGTAAAATTTTTGATCTTTTCTCTTCTTTTAATCTTGACGTCATATCAGTTTCAATAAAGCCTGGAGCTACCACATTTACTGTTATGCCTCGGGCTGCTACTTCCTGTGCTAGAGATTTGGTAAATCCACTTATCCCCGCCTTTGTAGCTGCGTAACAAGTCTGACCTACCTGACCCGTTTCTCCAATAATAGAACCGATATTAATAATTCTTCCAAACCTTTTTTTTATCATAGATCGCATTACGGCTTGAGATAACCGAAAGATGGAAGATAAATTGGTAGTTATTACTCGTTGCCATTCGGATTCTTTCATATGTATTATAAGATAATTACATGTAATTCCTGCATTATTAATTAATATATCTATATCTCCCAGCTCTATGCGAATTTTTACCAAAAGATTTTTAATGGAATTTTGATTGGTAAGTTCCAACACATAACCTTTTCCACCACTCTTAATTAAATTAGTACTAATATCTTTAGCTCCAGATAACTGAGTAGCTGTCCCTGCCACTTGAGCGCCTTGTGCTGCTAGTTTTGCGGCAATTGCACGTCCAATTCCTCTATTTGCTCCAGTTACTAAAGCAATTTTTCCTTTTAAACTCATGTAAGTTTTTTTTTAAATTTATAAGTTTTTTTAAAAAAATATGAATTATCTAGATTTATCGTTGTCAAATGAGTACTGTTTCTTTTTAGAATGCTACTTAAAACATTCCCGGGTCCTACCTCTATAAAGATTACTATTCCTTGTTTTATAATAAATTCAATACATTCCCTCCAGCGTACGGGCATATATAATTGCCGGATTAGAGAGCTACGAATTTGGCACGGATTACTTTCACACCTTACATCTACGTTATTTAACACCGGTAAGCAGGGAGTTTTAAGCGTTACTTTATCTAAAGTAGAAGCAAATTCATTAGCTATTGGTTTCATAAGTTCACAATGAGAGGGAATACTTATAGGTAATGACACTACCACTGCTCCGTAAATTTTACAATTTTTTTCTACCCGTAGAAGAGCACTTTTATTTCCAGCTATTACTACTTCTCTGTGAGAATTAAAAATTACTGGTTGGACTATTGAATTATCTTCTTGGGCAGAATTTTGGCAAATTCTAAAAATCAGATCATTATTTAAACCCATGACTATTATCATTCCTACTTTCTTATTTAAGATAGCTTTTTGCATCAGTTGTCCCCTTTTATTTACCAGACAAACAGCCTCCTCTAATGAGAGCGCACCAGCACAAACTAATGCAGAATATTCTCCTAAACTATGTCCTACTAATATAGTAGGATTATCTCTGCCTTGTTCTTGCCAGAGACGAAACAATGCTACTGAACTAGTTAGTAATATAGGTTGAGTATGAATAGTATTATTCAAATCTTTGGCTGATCCATGTTGCACTATATGCCAGAGATTATATCCAACAGCATTGGATGCCTCATCAAAAGTTTGTTTTATTAGAGAATAATTTTGAGCCATCTCAGCTAACATACCTCTTTTCTGAGAACCTTGTCCTGGAAACATCATAGCAAAGGGTGTCATTATCTAAATTTCACTCCCCAATTACTTTACTTTTAAAAATAAAGTAAAGTGGATCCCCATGTGAATCCTCCACCAAATGCGGCTAGGAGGATTAGATGACCTTGTTGTACACGACCATCACGCACGGCTTCATCTAACGATGATGGTACTGATGCAGCAGAAGTATTTCCATGACGTTCAAGAGTAAGAATAACTTTATCTATTCTTAATCCTAATTTTTTAGTAGTAGCAGTAATAATACGTAAATTAGCTTGATGGGGGATAAGCCAATCTAGAGAGTCTCTATTAATGTTATTTATTTTTAAGGTTTGTTCGATTAGAGAAGTTAATTTTTTAACGGCCATTTTAAATACTATATTTCCCGACATAGTTAGATAACTGCTAGCATTGTTAATACGATTTGGAAATGGTAAATTAAGAAATTTTCCATATCTTCCATCAGAATGTAGATGGGTAGATAAAATGCCTGCGTGTGGACTAGCACCTAGAACTACCGCTCCTGCACCATCACCAAAGAGGATTAAACTTCTCCGGTCGAGAGGATTTAATGTTCGAGCGATTATATCTGCTCCAATAACAAGAGCATATTTTATATAACCAGTTTTGATATATTGATCAGCTACACTGAGAGCATAAATAAATCCTGTACAAGCGGCTGCTATATCAAAAGCAGCGACTTTATCTTCAGTAATACCTAGCAAATTTTGTATCATACAAGCAGAACTAGGAAAAGCATGACTTGAGGTGGTAGTAGCCACTAAAATAAGGCCCACAGCATTTTTATCAATTTCCGCCATAACTAAAGCTTGTTCGGCAGCTTTAGTTCCCATAGATGCCACTGATTCCTCTCTGCCGGCTATGTGCCGTTCCCGAATTCCAGTTCTCGTTACTATCCATTCATAACTCATTGCAAAATTTTTTTCTAACTCAGCATTTGTAAGAACATTTTTCGGAAAATAACTACCCGTACCAATAATTTTGGTATACATATAAGTTACCTGCGTTTAGGGTATTACTGGTACTGAAGAAATTTTTTTTCAAAAAATTTAATTACCACATAATTATTATACTCTTAATTTCTCTCTTAGAGAACAAGTAAGTGGGAAGCTCAAAGGTGCAAATATTATTTATTTTATTTTTCCTACTTTACTTTGCGACCACGATAGTAACCTTCATAAGTTATATGGTGACATAGATGAAGTTCTCCGGATTTTTTTTCGATTGACAATTGAGGAATAGTGATTTTTTTCTGAGAACGACGCATGCCTCGTTTAGATCGAGATATTTTTTTCTTAGGAACTGCCATTAATTTCTCCAGTGATTAATTATTTTTTCTATCCGCCTTTCTATTATAGAAATGTTTTTTAAAAGTCAAATGACAGATTTATTAAGGCTTATTTTTCAGAACGTAAAAAGGATAAACATTTTGATAACTCCTCATGTAATGGAGCAGTTATGCAGATTTCTTGATGGGTATGAGGATGAATAAAAATAATTGATGAAGCATGTAAAAAAAGTCGATTTAATCCAATTTCAATCAGTTGGTTATTAAATTTTTTATTTCCATAAAGCTTATCCAAAGCAATGGGATGACCAACAGATTGAGTGTGGACCCGTATTTGATGTGTACGACCTGTAATCGGCATAACTTTCAGTAAAGTAGCTTGAGAGAAACGTTCTTCTATCTTAAAAAGAGTTTTAGAAAATTTTCCTTCGTGATTAATACGTACTAAGCGTGGGCCCGTTTTCATCTCGTATTTTTGTAAGGGTACAGCAATGGTTTTTAAATGTGAAGGCCACAGACCATCTACTAAAGTAAAATATTTTTTTTTTATCATTTGGAACCGAAATTGTTCATGTAAGGAACGTAGCACTGATTTTTTTTTAGCTACTAGTAATATACCTGATGTTTCACGATCAAGACGATGAACTAATTCTAAGAAAGGATGATTTGGCTTCCAGAGACGTAATATTTCAATAAGTCCGTAACTTAAACCACTTCCTCCATGTACTGCTATCCCCGAAGGTTTATTAATTGCTAAAATATAATCATCGTCATACAAAATTTTCTTAGATATAAGTTCTATTGTTTTCACAGGATAATATTTATCTTTTTCTTTTTTAAGACTTAATAATGGTATAGATAAGAGATCACATGTTTTTAATCTATAGGAAGGTGGTACCCATCTTTTATTAACTCTGATGTATCCCTTTCGGATCAGCTTATAAAATAAATTTTTAGAGAGATCTTTTAATGTGGATCGCAAAAAATTATCTAATCGTCTTCCCGTATCTTCCGCATTAATAAAAATTTCAGTACAGTGACTGGAGAAGCGTCGCAGTTTCCTATTCATGGATTATAAAAATTAAAATAGTATAATGTAATTATTGTTGTTCTATTAAAAAAGTTAAACCTAATAGGTAGGTAGATGAAAAAATCTACTATTAATAGCTAATACCCAATTTTTTTTTAAAAAACATTCCTCCTTACTGGAGGAGAGTAAGGTACTACTGCGATTTCAATACCCTAACCTAAACAGCATAAAAATTAAAATTATACCCTATTTATAGAGAAATGCAATTATTAGGTATTAAACAGCAGAAGATAATTTTAGAACCTAGTTTTAGTTAAGAGATTCATAAGTTAATGAGTAATGAAAATGAAAAAAATGTTAATCAACGCCACTCGACAAGAAGAATGGCGAGTGGCCATTGTTGATGGCCAACGATTGTATGATTTTGAGATAGAAAATCCTAGTAATGAACAGAAGAAATATAATATATATAAAGGAAAAATTACTCGTATAGATCCCAGTTTACAAGCAGCATTTGTGAATTATGGCATGGAAAAACATGGTTTTTTACCTCTGAGAGAAGTAGCTAGAGAATATTTTTCAGATAATTATGATTTAGATAACCAAAAAAAAAAATTAAATATAAAAGATGTGCTGGGTGAGGGACAGGAGATTATTGTGCAAATTCATAAAGAAGAACGGGGCACTAAAGGTGCTGCTTTAACTACTTTTATAAGTCTAGCGGGTACTTATTTAGTACTTATGCCTAATAATCCACGTGCTGGCGGAATTTCTCGCCGCATTGATAAAGATATTCGAATAGAATTAAAGAAGACGATTTCTTCTTTAGAATTTCCAAATGGAATGGGTGTAATAGTACGAACTGCGGGGGTAGGACAATCATCAGAAATATTACAGTGGGATCTAGTGTCTAGACTAAAACAGTGGGAAGAAATTCAAAATATATCCTACAGAAGGAATGCCCCATTTTTAATTTATCAAAATAGTGATGTACTAGTTCGTACATTTCGTGATTATCTCCGGAAAGATATTAGTGAAATATTAATAGATAACCCTCAAATAGTCGAAATTGCTAAAAATCAAATTTCGGCTTTGGGAAGACCCGATTTGAGGGATAAAATTAAGTTTTATTCAGGAGATCTTCCTCTATTTAGTCTTTATCAAATAGAATCTCAAATTAAGTCTATTTTTCAACGCGAAGTATATTTGCCTTCTGGCGGATCTATTGTAATTGATTATACCGAAGCCTTAACAGCGATAGATATTAATTCTTCCCGAGCTACTCGGGGTAGTGATCTGGAACAAACGGCATTTAATACTAATTTAGAGGCTGCAGATGAGATTGCTCGTCAATTACGAATACGAGATCTAGGGGGTTTAATAGTAATAGATTTTATTGATATGATACCTGAGCGCCATCAGCGGGCGGTAGAATATCGTTTGCGTGAAGCAGTAAGCAAAGATCGTGCACGTATTCAATTAGGTCATATTTCGCGTCTCGGATTACTAGAAATGTCTCGTCAGCGATTAAATGCTAATCCTATAAGAAAAAAATGTGGTCAGTATAAATGTCCTAGATGTGGGGGAAGGTTTCAAGAATCGATTTCGATAGAAATTTGGGGATTTCTGGAAGAAGTTGCTCTGAAAGCTAATACAAAAGAAGTTCGTATTATCGTGCCGGTGCAAATAGTAAATAACAACTGTGAATTAATTAATAAATATGAGAAAGATGTTTCATCATCTAGCCGAATATGTGCTTGTTTTTATCATGCTACATAATAGTCAAAAAGTAGGTGGTTATCTATATCTAATAGGAGGCTTCTCTCTGCTAACTCATATTTATTTTACTCTTTTTGTAAGTTAATTAAAGAGCATAAAATTATCCAAATAAAAATAATTTTTTATTGATCATTAAAATGATCTTATGTAAATATTTAATTTTAGAAGATATCTTTCTTATGATGTTTAAAACTTCAGATTGATTAATTTTTAATCAAAATATGTGGGAGAGGATAAATCTCGTAATCTTATCCCTAAGAAAAAAAGAGTTCCAAAGTACATAATCATGCCAAAAGTAATCATGGTAAGCATGTTTACTATACCCCATGGTATAGCATTATCCGGATGGTTTATTATATTCATAATTATTTTCAAAGATCCCGCCATTACCATCACGGCACCAATTATCCGCAGGATAAATTGTGGCCAACCAGGTTGAGGAATATAAAAATTTTTCTTCCTTAATTGCCAATAAAGCAAAATTGCATTTAAAGCAGCCGAAAAAGATAAAATCATCCCTACTGTTTTAATACTATATACATAGAAATATAGGAAAAGATTTAATCCCTGAGTTATAAAAAGTGTTATTAGACCTACTCGAACTGGAGTTTTAATATCTTGCCGAGAATAAAAAGCGGCCGCTAAAACTTTTACGATAATTAAACCGATTAAACCTAGTGCATATGATGATAATATTTGTTCGGTCATAAACGTATCAAAACGAGTAAATTTTTTATACTGAAATAGCAGTATTATTAATGGCTTAGCTAAGATTCCTAAAGCTACTGCACTAGGAATAGCAAATATCAGACATACTCTTAATGCACGATCTAATAAAAAGGAATATTCTGCATATTTTTTCTTAGTGGCAGTATGAGTAAGTGATGGTAATAAAATAGTGACCAGAGAAACTCCTAAGATTCCACACGGAAATTCCATTAGTCGATCTGCATAATAAAGCCATGAAATAGATCCAGATATGAGAAAAGAAGTATACATAGTAGTCATTAACATAGAAATTTGATGAATTGATACCCCAAGAATGGCAGGAAGCATCAGCTTTAAAACGCGTAATAGTCCCACATTGAAATTAATCCTTGGTAAAACTAACATTCCAATTTTTCTTAAAAATGGCAGTTGAAAAATTAATTGTAGTATCCCTCCTACTATTACAGCCCAAGCTAGAGCAAAGATAGGCGGCTGAAAATATTTAATAGCAAAAAAAGAAAATATAATTATGCTCAGGTTTAATAATGTGGGAACAAAAGCAGGTATAGAAAAAATTTTCCAAGTATTCAGCACTGCTCCTGCTAACGATGTTAAGGATATAAAAAAAATATAAGGAAATGTTACTCGTAGTAAGGAGGATGTTAGTAAAAATTTAGTTGGCATATGACTAAATCCCGGAGCCGTAAATAAAATTATCCATGGAGAAAATGCTATTCCTCCTACAGACAGGATAGCTAAAACTAAAATGAGAAATCCAGAAGTGCTAGAAATTAATAACTTAGCTGCTTGTAGATTGTTTTTAGTTTTATATTCTGCCAAGATAGGTACAAAAGCTTGAGAAAAAGCTCCTTCTCCAAAAATTCGTCTCAATAAATTAGGTAATTTAAATGCCACAAAGAATGCATCTGTTTCTATTCCAGCTCCCAAAATTCGTGCAACTATAGTATCTCTTGCAAAACCTGAGACCCGGGAAATAAAAGTGATGAAACTTACTAGTCCCAATGACTTGAAAAATATATTTTTAGGTTCTACTTGACGATTCATTTATTTAAAACTATTAATCAATGTTATTGATTCCTAATATGACTTTTAATCTCTTGATGAGATATATCAGCCTTCCCAAAAAAATAATTTTTTCTATTTTACTCCAAAATAGAATATTTACTGAGTTGTTTTGCATACTAAGTATGAAATAGTGTGATCTATTATTTTCTAAATTTTTCTTTTAAAGAACTTGGATCTTAGCCATTAAATGTAATTTTGATTAAATATAAGTAGTTATTATTTAATTGCGACGCCATGTAGTTCCACTAGGTCTATCCTCTAAAATAATGCCCATGTTTGTTAATTGTTTACGGCAGAGATCTGCCTGCTCCCAATTTTTTCTTTTACGAGCTTCATGACGTCTCATAATCAAAGATTCTATGATCAATTCCTCATTTTTTTTATGCGAATATATATAATGGCTTTGTAAAAATTCCCGGGGGCTATGTTGTAAAATTCCCAAAATACCACCGAGGAACCGTAAATTAGTAGCTAATCTTTTCACTACGGAAGGAATATTTTTTTTCTTATATATATTGATCTCTCGAGCTAGTTCGAACAATACTGAATATGCAGCAGGTGTATTAAAATCATCATCCATAGCATTCAGAAATTTCTGTCTAAATAAGTCTATTTTTTGCATCTTTATTGATTCGTTCCAATCTTCCTGGGTACTACTTAGGGCAGTATAAAGACGGGATAAAGCATTATGTGCCTCCTTTATCCGCAGATCACTATAACTTAAGGTTCTTCGATAATGACTTGAGAGCAGAAAAAATCGAATACTTTCTGGATGGTAATATTTTAGAAGTTGGCGAATAGTTAAATAATTATTTGAGGATTTAGACATTTTTTCTGATTCCATTAACATCATTCCAGAATGGATCCAATAATTTACATAGGAATTTTTAGCTATACAGCATGACTGCGCTATTTCGTTTTCATGATGAGGAAAAATAAGATCTAGTCCTCCCCCATGAATATCAAAATGTTTTCCTAAATATTTTTTATTCATAGCCGAACATTCAATATGCCAGCCAGGACGACCTTCTCCCCAAGGAGAAGGCCAACTGGGTTCATAATTATGAATTTTTTTTTTCCATAAAACAAAATCCATAGGATTACGCTTATAATTAATGTGAGAACTATGTGTAGTCGCTTGGAGATTTTTAAGACTTTGTCGTGATAAAACTCCATAATTAAGATAGCTATTAACATCAAAAAAAATATCACCATTATCGGCGAGATAGGCATAATTATGATGAAAAAGATCATTAATTATTTGAATGATATCTTTGATATGATTGGTAGCAAGGGGTTCGATATCCGGTGGGAGAATATTCAGAGCTAAAAAATCATTATTCATTTCTCTGATTATATGAGTCGTAAACAGTTTAATATGTTCTCTCTTTTCACGAGCACGCTGGATAATTTTATCATCAATGTCTGTAATATTACGAACATATTTTAATTTATATCCTCTATACCGAAAATATCGTGCGATCATATCAAATACTACAAATGTGCGACCATGACCAATATGACATAGGTCGTAAACAGTGACACCACATACATACATGCCTACTTTATTTAAAATAATAGGGATAAATTTTTCTTTAGTATGAGTTAAGGTATTATAAATTTTTATCATTTTTAACCATGAATTATATCTCCCAAAGAGGAGATTGAGAAAACAAATCAGTATTTGACTAATCTAGTATTAATTTTATAAATTGCGTGATAATCCATATCGAATCACGTTACAATGGTATTATTGTATTTCAATAATCATCCGTCTCAACTCACTTCCATTTAGTTGATAAGTTTTCTCTAAATTAGAAGAGATTCTCTTTAAGTAGAATAACCTAATTAGGTTATGGTTCTCTCTAACATATTTTATTCTTTTTTTAAAGAGATCTAATTGTATTTATATTAGAAAAACTAAAATTTTTAGTTAACTATAACTAATAAAAATATCTTTATTTAAGGATCCATATTATATTAATAATATAGAAGACTTAACTAGAAGTAGGATAATATAATGATTATTTTGAGTATCATATTATTAATGATTTTTATTCTCAGCAATGGAATTAAAATTGTACCCCAAGGATATCAATGGACTGTAGAAAGATTTGGACGATACACGAAAACTTTAAATCCCGGATTTAATATAGTTATTCCATTCATCGATCGTATCGGACGAAAATTGAATATGATGGAGCAAGTTATTGATATTCCCTCCCAAGAAGTAATATCGAAAGATAATGCTAATGTAACTATTGATGCTATATGTTTTATTCAAGTTATCCAAGCAGTTCAAGCAGCATATGAAGTAAGTGATCTAGATCTAGCCATTGTTAATCTCACTATGACGAGTATTCGCACTGTATTAGGGGGAATGGAACTAGATGAAATGCTGTCTCAGAGAGAACGAATTAATACTAGATTATTATATATAATAGATGAAGCTACTAATCCCTGGGGGATTAAAGTTACTAGAGTAGAAATTCGTGATGTCCGTCCACCAGTAGAACTAATTGAATCCATGAATGTACAAATGAAAGCAGAGCGTACAAAAAGAGCTGAAATTCTAGAAGCAGAAGGGGTTCGACAAGCTGCAATCTTACGTGCCGAAGGTGAAAAACAAGCTCAAATATTAAAGTCGGAAGGAGAGCGGCAATCTGCATTTTTACATGCCGAATCCCGAGAACGGGCAGCAGAAGCAGAAGCACATGCTACTAAGATGGTCTCCGATGCAATTGCTATGGGCAATATTCAGGCAGTAAATTATTTTATTGCGCAAAAATACACTGAGGCGTTACAAAGTATTGGAACATCAGAGAACAGTAAAGTATTACTACTACCATTAGAGACTAACACTCTAGTATCCTCTATTGCCGGTATTGCTGCCTTACTTAACAATATACCCAAAAATTAAATTTCGCTGCAATTATTATTCCTCACAACCAATTTATATCTGTGAGGAAAGATTATTAAGTATTTTGACTAGTTTAGAATTAATTTCTGAAATTTGGTTACTACAATCTATTTGATAATAACGAGTTACCCCTTGATCCGCTTCTTTCTTATAGTGTAGCATTAAAGCTTTCGTTTGGTGAGAGTATTCACTTAATCGTTGCCGTATTATATGTTCACGATCATCAGAACGAATTATTAAATCTTCTCCGGTAATATCATCTTTTCCTTCTATTTGAGGAGGATGAAATTGATCATGATAAATTCTTCCCGAAGGGAAATGTACTTTTCGTCCTAATAACCGTGTAATTAAAATTTGAACGGGAACTACCAATTCCAATACATAATCTATTCTTAATCCAGTTTTTTTTATAGCTTCTGCTTGGGGCAACGTGCGAGGAAAACCATCTAATAAAAAACCATTCTTACAATCATCTTGATAAAGACGTTGTTTAACCATTTGAATGACGATATCATCGTTAATTAATTTTCCTGATTTCATAAAATTTTTGATGTGCCGGCTTCGGAAGGAATCTAGCGTCGAAAAATATCTTAAAATGTCCCCAGTAGAAATTTGGGGAATTTTAAATTTTTTACTAATCAATTGGGCCTGAGTTCCTTTGCCCACCCCTGGAGGACCGAGTAGAATAATACGCATTTAATAATTCATTCTTCGGCTACAAACGGAATTTTTATCAGTAAATTATTCATATTAATAATAAAAAGATTTAAATCTTCTAAAGTTCCTCTTTCAGTAAGAAGAGCTTGATCGAATAGTAAATTTATCAAATCCTCAAATAAGTTTTCATTATTTATATTAGCAGCGATTTTGACTAATTTATGTTCGGGATTCAATTCAAACAAATATTTAATTTCAGATACTTCTTGTCCTGCTGAAGCCAATAGTTTATTCATTTGAGTACTCATATCTTGAGCTTCTGTAGTGACAATAGTCGGATATTCTATGATGCGGTAAGTTAATCGTACATCTTTTACTCTGTTACTTAATACTTTTTTTACTCTTTCTAAAAAAGGTTGCAGATCTTTTTGATTTATATTTCTTAGAAGTCGCTGTTTATGGTGATCTATTAATCTATTAATAGATTCATCTTCCTTACTAACTAAATGAAATGACTTTTCTTCAAAATTTGTTAAGTAATTCATCATCCATTCGTCAATACGATTGGTAAGTAATAATACTTCTATTCCTTGATTACGAAAGAGCTCTAAATGTGGACTATTTTTTGCGCCGCTATAACTATCAGCCGTTAGATAGAAAATTTTTTCCTGTTTCGGCTTCATTCTATTAACATATTCTTTCAATGATATTGTTGGTACTGGAGTGGAACTCCTAGTAGTCGTAAAACGAAGTAATTGTGCTATATTATGGATATTATTAGGATCTTCTGCAGGACCTTCTTTCAATACTAGACCAAATAATTGCCAAAATTTCTGATATTGTTCTTTATCTTCCGATAATTTTTGGAGCATCTGGAAAATACGTTTAGTTAAAGCTATCCGCAAATTTTGCGTAATTCGATGGTCTTGTAAAATTTCACGAGAAATATTTAAAGGAAGATTATCTGCATCAATTAAACCTCGAATAAATCGCAGATAGTTAGGTACAAATTGTTCAACATCATCCATAATATATACTTGTTTAACATATAATTTCAGTCCTGCTTTATAATCTCTAGTCCACATATTCCATGGTACCCGTGACGGAATATAAAGCAAACTTGTATACTCTTGATTGCCTTCTACTTTATTATGACTCCATATTAGAGGATCGTGAACATCATGCGTTATATGTTTATAAAATGATTTATATTCATCTTCACTAATTTCTGACTTATTACGGGTCCATAACGCTTGACCTCGGTTAACTTGTTCCCAAATATTCTGGGAGGATTCTGATGATGTTTTATCAGATTTCATTTCTACGGGTAGAGAAATATGGTCCGAATATTTTTTAATAATGTTACGTAGTTTCAAGTTTTCAAGAAACTCATTTTCCGTTTCTCGTAAATGAAGAATAATTTCAGTTCCTCGATTGTTTTTTATGATATCTCCTATAGTATAGTCTCCTTCTCCCTGCGATTCCCAAAATACTCCTTCTTCTGCTGCAGCACCTGCCGCGCGTGTTCGCAGAGTAACCTTATCAGCTACTATAAAGGCAGAATAGAACCCTACTCCAAATTGACCAATCAAATTGGTATCCAGTTTGTCTGAATCTAAAGCTTTAAGAAAAGATTGGGTTCCCGACTTAGCTATGGTTCCTAATTTATCAATAACTTCCTGACGACGCATTCCAATTCCATTATCATCAAAAGTTAAAGTTCTATTTTCTTTATTTATAGAAATTCGGACATGAATATTTGTTTCTCCTTTATAGATAGTTGAGTCCGTAAGACTACTAAAACGTAACTTATCAGCAGCATCAGAAGCATTAGAAATTAATTCTCGCAAAAAAATTTCCTTATTTGAATAAAGAGAATGTATCATTAAATGGAGAAGCTGTTTAACTTCAGACTGAAACACACGAATTTCTCTTTTTTTCATAATTCTGATTCCTCATTTCACCTATAAATTATAGGTTATGCTACTAACCTTAATAATTAATCCTATTATGCTTATATCTATTACAATGACTAATCTAAATTCTCTAATTAGAGAGATTAAGCGAAGAGCTTAACATATAAAAGAAACTCTAAATAAGTTATTTTTTTATTTATAAAATTTGCCGCTTTATTTAAAGAGAATAAATATTAAATTTCCTAATCTTCTTTCTCCTGTAACCAACCTGTAATTAATTGGACTTATTACTACACAACAACTTAGGATTAAATTTAGGATTCTTTTGATCATATTACTCTCTCATTACTTGTTTCCTTAATATTAAGGATTGTTCTTACAGATATAATGTACAATTTTTTTTTAACATATTATATCTCCAACATGTATCTCTCTCCAGATTATATATGATATCTTATGAGTCAAAAACAATACTTTTCGCATCAATCTTAGCGTTAAAAGTACAACATAACATATAAATGTTGGAATTTTGTTCAAGTTTTTTGATGATTTTCTTAATTTTATTTTTATAAATATCTTTTATTAACTCATACGGAGTTTTAAAATCGATATTATCATCTTCTACTATATGCACTTTAGTAAGTTGTTTTCTGTGGCTGCTTATCACATTAGTTAATATTATTTTTGCTGACAAGTTATTGAGATGACGTTTTCGAGACCGGAGGTGTAATACTACAATATCTTCATATTGTTCACACCAAGAATTTAAGGCAATTTCTTTTACTAACTTAGGTAATGCTATTTTAGTAATTTCAGCCGCCCATGAATCTTGCAATATCACTTCTTCGTTTATTTGAGCCGATATTTCATCTTTCAGTCGTGGGATAGTTAATAACTTGGATAATGGAATTTCTAATTTGACAGGTTTATCCTCAGAATTAGAATAAGGGGGGGGAAGACCATTTTTTAGTGGTATTAATAATTGCGTTTTAGGTTGTTGACGTGCAAGATTTTTTTTCTTACACATTAATATTTGTGGTGTGGAGTGTAAATAGTGGACAGGATCATCGGACAAACTTAAATTAGGATTAATTTTCTTATCTTTCAAGTAATTGAGGGTAAAATCAGAGTAGGGGAGAGGATTGTTGTCTTTAGTCAAATTGTTGTGTAAATCATCAGTATTAGGAGAAATAATAGGATATTCCTTATAATGAAAACGAAATGTCAGAGCACGCAGCAATGTCATTTCTACTCCTATTTTTTTATTAGGTGCTAAGGATAGATCTGCGCGTCCCCTCAGCAAGATATCATAATATATCTGAGTATCTTTAGGTGATAAAATTTTAGCTAACGATTTAATTCTATTTCCTGTAGTAGGTGTAAGATTGAAATATTTCTGTTGTTGGGTAACGTATTCTGGAAACAATTGTACCATTGCAATATGATGCAACATAGTTAACATTTCTACTAATAATAATTCCCAATCTATAATGCGTAAAGTAGCTATTTTATTTAATAATTTCATAATTTTTGATCCTTCGGTATATGCGAAGGATTCAATCAATTCTACTATTTGGTCGGAATCTAAATAACCCAGCATGGAATTTACTGAACTTAGGGTAATATGACTATTACTATAGACAATAGCTTGATCAGTCAGAGTCAAGGCATCGCGCATACTTCCATCCGAGACTTTTGAAATTAAGGATAATGCGCTATTTTCAAAATCAATTTGTTCTTCCTTTAAAATTTTTTTAAGTTGCTCCCCAATAAGATTAATATCTAAAATTTTAAGATGAAATTGCATACAACGTGATATAATAGTCAAAGGAATTTTTTGAGGATCAGTAGTAGCCAATATAAATTTAACATGTGGAGGAGGTTCTTCTAATGACTTTAACAAAGCATTAAAGCTATGTCGAGATAACATATGTACTTCATCAATCAAGTAAATTTTATAATAACCCCGAACAGGTAGATACTGAATGTCGTCTATCAATTCTCGAATATCTTCCACTCTTGTACGAGAAGCGGCATCAATTTCAATAAGATCAATAAACGTTCCCTGCCTAATTTCTATACAACTACGGCATTTGCCACACGGATTAGCATCAATCCTAGTTTCACAATTTAGGGCTTTTGCAAATAAACGAGCAATAGAAGTTTTTCCTAAACCACGCATTCCAGACAAAATGTAAGCGTGATGTAGTCGGCCTAATTTTAAACTATTAGTTAAAGCTGTTAAAATATGTTCTTGACCTACTACATCGGTAAAAACTTGTGGTCTCCACTTGCTGGCTAATACCTGATAACTCATGAATCCCCCATAAATATTAATTTTCATTAAAAATCTAGCTGGTATCTTTCTTTACCTGCTATTATATTAGCTACTATTTTCACGTATAAATTATGACTCTTAAAAAGATTATTAATGATTAATCAGTTATCTGTTGTTAAGAGGTAATTTATATTTTGATAATTTTTTTTGTAAACATCCATTATATTTTTAGGATAGATCCCTTGTTTATATTCTTAATATAAAGATAGGAAATCTTCTTCTTTTTATAATAATGTAAAATGATATTAATAAAATAAAAAGTTTTCATAACAAATTAGAATCTAATAATTTCAAGAGAGGTATTTCCATGAAAAGATTTCCTATGACCCTGCGAGGGGTAGAAAAATTACGTGCTGAACTCATTAATCTTAAAAACATTAAGAGACCCAAAATTATTTCCGATCTTGCGGCAGCTAGGGCTCATGGAGATCTTAAAGAAAACGCTGAATATCACGCGGCTCGGGAGCAGCAGTCTTTTTGTGAAGGAAGAATTAAAGAAATTGAAGCAAAACTATCTAATGCTCAAATTATTGATATTACTAAAATTCCGGTAAGTAATCGAGTTATATTTGGTTCTACGATAACTCTATTAAATATATTAGATAATAAAATTTATCGCTATCGTATCGTAGGGGATGATGAAGCTGATCATAAGGATAATTTAATTTCGCTAAACTCACCTCTGGCGCGGGGATTAATTGGAAAAGAAGTAAATGAAAATGTGATTATCAAAACTCCTAAAGAAGACATTAGATATAAGATTTCTAATGTTGAATATGTTTAGCATCTTATGAATCAAGGCAAGATAACATCAGATGAAAAATAAACGATATTATAGCCATTATTATAGAGGTAGAAAAAAATATTTCGATGATCCATATATACGCAAAGCTCACGAAATAGGAGTTCGATCACGATCATGGTTTAAACTTGATGAAATCCAAAAGCAGGAGAAGTTATTAAAACCAAATATGACGGTTATGGATTTAGGATCCTCTCCGGGAGGATGGGCGCAATATGCAATAAAACAAGTTGGATCCAAAGGAAATGTTATTGGATGTGATATTTTATCTATAGATCCTATATCGGGCGTAGAATTTATCCAAGGAGATTTGCGAGATCACAATGTACGTAAGACTCTTTTAGAAACAATTAGTAATAAGAATGTTAATGTAGTTATGTCCGATATGTCCCCGAACCTGAGTGGTTTTTCTACCGCTGATCATCCTCGATCCATGGATTTAGCAGAAATTGCCTTACAACTCTGTCGGGAGATTTTGATAGTGACAGGAAGTTTTTTAGTTAAGGTTTTTCATGGAGAGAGTTTAGATCTATATCTACAGAAGATTAGTGAAAAATTCGATAAATTAAAAATTATAAAACCAGAATCTTCACGTAAAAATTCACGAGAGGTATACATTATAGCAACAGGATATAAAAAATATAGATAACTTCGATTCTTTGTTGTATTTATGTAAACATAGGAGGCTAATTCTTTGAGTGATATGGCTAAAAATCTAATTATCTGGATGGTCATCGCAGTAGGAGTGATGTCACTATTCCAAACTTTCATTTCTCGTGACAGTAACCATAAGATCGATTACTCCACCTTTATAACCGAAGTTGATACAGGGGAAATACGTGAAGTGCATATTAATGGACGAGAACTAAAAGTTATAAAGAAGAATAGTAATAAATATTCAATTTGGATGCCGATTCATGATCCACGTCTCCTTGAGAGTCTATTGATCAATCATGTGATAATTGTGGGAGATCCCCCCGAAGAACCTAGCCTCCTAACATCTATTTTTATATCCTGGTTTCCAATGGTAGTATTAATCGCGATCTGGCTATTTTTTATGCGACAAATGCAAGGAGGTAGCAAAGGAGCTATGTCTTTTGGAAAAAGTAAGGCTCGGATGTTATCGGAAGATAAAATTACTACTACCTTAGCAGATGTGGCCGGTTGTGATGAAGCAAAAGAAGAAGTGGCGGAATTAGTAGAATATTTACGTGAACCCAGCAAATTTCAAAGGCTAGGTGGAAAAATACCTAAAGGGGTATTAATGGTTGGTCCCCCCGGTACAGGTAAAACTTTATTAGCTAAAGCTATTTCCGGAGAAGCTCAAGTACCTTTTTTTACTATTTCAGGATCAGATTTTGTGGAAATGTTTGTTGGGGTAGGTGCTTCTCGAGTAAGAGATATGTTTCAACAAGCCAAAAAAACTGCTCCTTGTATTATTTTTATTGATGAAATTGATGCTGTAGGTCGTCAACGGGGTGCTGGCTTAGGAGGAGGACATGATGAACGCGAACAAACTCTTAATCAAATGCTGGTTGAGATGGATGGTTTTGAAGGACAAGAGGGCATCATAGTAATTGCAGCTACTAATAGACCCGATGTATTAGATCCTGCTCTGCTTCGCCCCGGGAGATTTGATCGCCGAGTTATAGTAGGCTTACCGGATGTACGAGGTCGAGAGCAAATTTTAAAAGTTCATATGCGGAGAGTTCCATTATCATCGGATATAGATATTTTAGTTATTGCCAGAGGTACTCCGGGTTTTTCAGGTGCCGATCTCGCTAATTTAGTAAATGAAGCTGCATTATTTGCAGCTCGTAATAATCGGTCGGTAGTATCTATGGTAGAATTTGAAAAAGCAAAGGATAAAATTTTGATGGGAACGGAACGTCGCTCTCTGGTTATGACTGAAGCTCAGAAAGAGTCTACTGCTTACCATGAAGCAGGACATGCAATTATCGGACGCTTAGTTCCCGAACATGATCCGGTACATAAAGTGACTATTATTCCAAGAGGACGAGCCTTAGGAGTAACTTTTTTCTTACCCGAAGGAGATTCGATTAGTATAAGTAGAGAAAAATTAGAAAGTCAAATATCGACGCTCTATGGAGGACGCTTAGCCGAAGAATTAATCTATGGTAGTCATCATGTATCAACAGGATCATCAAACGACATAAAAATAGCTACTACTTTAGCACGCAATATGGTTACACAATGGGGATTTTCTGAAAAATTAGGTCCTCTCTTGTATGCCGAGGAAGAAGAAGAAATATTTTTAGGCCGTTCGGTAGCAAAAGCTAAACATCTGTCGGATGACACCGCCCGCATCATAGATGAGGAGATAAAATTATTAATTGATAAAAATCATCTCCGAGCTAGAAAAATTTTGTCAGAAAATTTAGATATTCTTCATGCTATGAAAGATGCATTAATGAAATATGAAACTATTGATGCATTACAAATTGAAGACTTAATGTCCAGAAAACCTGTTCGTATTCCTATAGATTGGATCCAGACGACAACTCAAAAAAATTCTCAAGATAAAAATCTTAATACTGAGACTAGTAATTAATAAATATAAAAATATATTTTCTTGTTTATCTGAAATTTAAGAAGTAGCATTTTTTTAGTGGAAGATGAAATTCATAAAACAAATGAGCGGATTTAGTATCATCTCAAATATCACTGAGCAATATTAATAAACTCATTCTCAGGATGAGGAAAATTATTAAGATAATCTATAATTTATAGAAGCACAAAAGAATGAATGATCAACTCATATCCGGATAAAGATTTATGTCATTAAAATAACAATAATATACATCCGTTTGGTTAAAAAAGATATTTTGAGGATAAAGTTATTTAAAGATCCAATGAGTTTTAGTTTTTTATTTTTATCTTTAAAAGAGAATACACTTATTTCTAATAAGAAGAGAAATACATCTATAAGATATCTTATGAAACTAGAGAAGACGTAGAGTGTAATTATTTTGTAGTAAAATTAGTAATCCTACTTTTTTGCGGTTGTCTAGATAATAAATTTTAGAGCACCATTAATAAAATATTTAAAAATTATGGAAATTTGAATGGAAAACTTTATTAAGTAACAAATAATCTCGCGATATTTAAACAATTTTAATTTTCTATTTAGATATCGAAAAAAGGTTTACTTAAAATTATAAGAGGTATAAAATAATGAATAATCCTTCCTCCCATAGTAACAGTGAATAAATAATATTTCTAAGGAACTGTCGAGAGCAAATACGGCAAATATAGATACTATTTTTAGTAAAAAGTTGACTAATACGTAAAAAGAGTAGAATTAAAATTATTATTTTTGGTACTTATTTCCTTCCCTAGGAGATGAAACTTAAATATAAATTTGCGAGGTAGAACCTACAAATATTATGTATGAAATACTTTTAATTATTTTTCTTTTTATATCGATTAGTTTGATCAGTCTAATTCTTATGCATCAAAGTAAAGGGATGGATACTAATTCTAGTAGAATAACCGGTTTTTCGGGGACGTTTTTTGGTTCTAAAGGTTCAGTAAATTTTTTAACGCGTGTTATAATACTGCTAGCTACTTTGTTCATACTTATTAGTATTGCTATAGATAATATCTCTAGTAATAAAAATAGTGTTCAATGGAACCCTATTAGTAAAAATCCAATCCAATCCTCTCTTCTGAGAGAGAAATAATATTATTGGATGAATTTTCGTAGCAGGGTTAATAACCTGCATTTTTTAATAAAAATAATTATTATGATATGAAGACTTTTATAGCCGAGGTGGTGAAATAGGTATACACGCTACTTTGAGGGGGTAGTGCCCTAATAATAAGGCATACGGGTTCAAGTCCCGTCCTCGGCAAGAACCGGTAAGTTTTGGTTGTTTTTTTCTTCTATATGATGTATAATAATTATTTTTCAGGCGCGGGGTAGAGCAGTTAGGTAGCTCGTCGGGCTCATAACCCGAAGGTCGTTGGTTCAAATCCAACCCCCGCTACCAAGTGTTCTTAGAACTTACCAAGAAAATATAGATAAATTGACCATAAAGATTACGTAAACAAAACCCCGCATAACGGGGTTTTTTAGTGGTGAGCATAGCATAATAAATATTTTAATATAAAAATTTCAAAAAACTACAATGGGCTAGGATAAATTACTGCATATCTACTATTCCATTTGTTAATCAAAATTGATTGAGGCTCCGATTATGAACAGAGATATTCTATCGGTAGTAGAAGCCGTGGCAAATGAAAAAGCGCTTCCTCGAGAAAAAATTTTTTCCGCCCTAGAAAGTGCATTAGCCTCTGCCACCAAGAAAAAATTTGAACAAGAAATTGAGGTTCGCATAAGTATTAATCGTAAGACCGGAGATGTGGAAACTTATCGAAGATGGTTAATAGTAGAAAAAGTACTTCAACCTACAAGGGAAATTACATTAGAAGCGGCAAGGTGGGATAATAAAGCGGTAAATATCGGTGATTATATAGAAGAGAGAATTCATTCCGTTGCTTTCGATAGGATTACTACTCAAACAGCAAGACAGGTTATGGTCCAAAAGGTACGGGAAGCAGAAAGATTCCTTATTATCGAAGAGTTTCGAAAACAACAAGGTGAAATTATTAACGGGAAAGTGAAAAAAGTTAATCGCAATAATATTACGGTAGATATGGGTAATAATACTGAAGCTCTGATTTTAAGTGAAGAAATGCTGCCTAAAGATAATTTTTATCCGGGAGCTCGAGTACGAGCATTATTATATGCAGTACGAACCGAAGCACGAGGACCTCAATTATTTTTAAGTCGCACTCGTCCAGAAATGTTGTTAGAATTGTTTCGTCTCGAAGTTCCGGAAGTGGGAGAAGATATTATTGAAATTAAAGCTACTGTTCGTGATCCCGGATCACGAGCTAAAATAGCAGTTAAAACTAACGATAAACGCATTGATGCCATAGGATCTTGTATAGGAATGCGAGGATCTCGGGTGCAAGCTATCTCCAATGAGCTAGGGGGAGAGCGAATTGATATTGTCCTATGGGATCATAATCCTGCTCAATTTGTCATTAATGCAATGTCTCCTGCGGAAGTCAGTTCTATTATTGTTGACGAAGATAAGCATACTATGGATCTGGGTGTAGAAGAAAACTCTTTAGCACAGGCCATAGGCAAAAATGGACAAAATGTCAGATTAGCATCCCAACTGAGTGGATGGACTCTTAATGTCATGACGGTAACAGAACTGCAACAAAAACATCAAGATGAAGCTCAGGCCTCTAGAGATTTATTTACTAAATATTTAGATATTGATAGAGATTCTGCATCTCTATTGGTAGAATCAGGATTATCTTCTTTGGAAGAGCTAGCTTACGTTCCTATTAGGGAATTAGTAGAAATAGGTTATTTCGATGAAGATAAAATAAAAAAATTACGTAACCGTGCTACTAAAGTATTGAAACAATTGCAAGAAGAAAAGGATAAGATTAGGGATCCGAAAAATGCAGAGGAACTGTTAACTATTACTGAGATAGATCAGATATTAGCCTCCAAATTAGCGTTCCAAGGAATATATACATTAGAAAAATTAGCAGAACAAAGTATAGATGATCTGTCAGAAATTAAAGATCTTAATATCGAACTAGCAGGTAAATTAATTATGGCAGCACGTAATATTTGTTGGTTTAATAATAATGACCGGTAATAAAAACTAGTCTTTTTACAGGAAGGGAGAACAGCATCATGACTAATATAAGTATAAAAGCTCTGGCTAGAGAGATTATGATGCCGGTTGATCGCCTGATAAAACAATTGTTACAGATAGGAATCTGTAAATCAGAAAGTGATCATATTACCATGCAGGAAAAACATATCTTAATCAATAATCTGAAAAATAACCCTCCTCGCATAATAGAAAAACTTATTTTAAAACGAAAAAAACGTAGCACATTAAATATTTCTAGCCTAGGAGGAAAAAGAAAAGCAGTTCAAATAGAAATTCGAAAAAATCGAACATATTTAAAAGAAGAATCAGTAGAATTTATGGTTCCTCCTGAAAAAATCATTCCTTCTGGTATTTCTGATACAAAGCAACATACTAAAAATATGGTTCCGGGCTCTCTCCTGAGAGACATAGATCAGAATTTAAATTCTGAACATATTCTAAAAAGTACTAAAACTCTTCGTAGAGAAGAAGTAAAAGAATCGCGTAAATTAGAAGTATCATCCGGACAAAAAAAAGAAGAATCAGAAAAAAATTCGCAAGTAGAGCGACCAGACGAGTGGAAAAAAAATAATGATTATTGGCAGAATGATTCTACAGAAAATGATGAAGAATACTTAAGTACTCCTCTTTCACTAGAAAATTCCTCAAAATATGAAAAAAATAGGAAACTAGAAAGTAATAAGAGGAAATGGAAAAGTGAGACTCATAAATGGTCAGAAGAAAGAAAAAATTCGAAAAATCTAGAATTTAAAAAACCATTAGAAACCGCGAAATGTGCGAGAGAAAAACACGATAACAGTATTCAAATTAATTTAGTACCCAAAGTTAATAAATTAGGAACTAAATTTAATAAAAATATAGTTATTGGCAAATCAATTACAGTCACGGAACTATCTAATAGAATGGCGGTAAAAAGTTCTCAGCTTATTAAAGTATTAATGAGTATGGGAACTATAGCTACTGTTAATCAAATCCTAGATCCCGAAACGACTCAAATTGTAGCTGAAGAAATGGGATATAAGGTAATATTACATCATGAAAATTACTTAGAAGAAGTACTCATGAGTAAACGGGATCATAAAAATATGATACTGGCCCCTAGATCTCCAGTAGTAACTATAATGGGGCATGTAGATCATGGTAAAACTTCATTACTAGATTATATTCGATCTACTAAAATCACCTCTAGTGAGATAGGTGGAATCACACAACATATTGGAGCATATCATGTCCAGATTCGCAAGGGTACTATTACTTTTCTTGATACGCCTGGACATGCAGCCTTTACAGCTATGCGAGCCAGAGGAGTTCAGTTAACAGATATTGTTGTTTTAGTAATAGCAGCTGATGATGGTATTATGCCACAGACTATTGAAGCTATTCAACATGCTCAAGCAGCTAAAGTACCTATCGTGGTAGCAATCAATAAAATTGATAAATCATCTTCAGATATAGAACAAATTAAAAATCAATTATCTCATTATAATCTCATGCCTGAAGAATGGGGAGGAGATACACAGTATGTAGGTATTTCAGCTAAAACTGGGATAGGTATAGATGAATTATTAGATGCAATATTATTACAAGCAGAAATGTTAGAATTAACTGCTATTCATACCGGCATTGCAAAAGGTTTAGTCATAGAATCTTATCTAGATAAAGGAAGAGGACCAGTAGCTTCAGTTTTAGTAAGAGAAGGAACTCTTAAAAAAGGAGATTTTTTATTATGTGGTATGGAATATGGACGCCTGAGAGCTATGCGAGATGAATTAGGATGTGATCTGTTTCAGGCTGGTCCTTCTCGACCAGTAGAAATTTTAGGTCTTTCGGGAGTACCGGTGACAGGAGATATTCTGACAGTAGTACGAGATGAGAGAAAGGCTCGTGAAGTAGCACTTTTCCGAAAAATGAAATCTCGGGAACAAAAACTCTCCGCCCCCCAAAAATCCAGTATTAAAAACATGTTAGAAATTATTAAAAATAACGATAAGCTCTCAGAACTCAATATTGTGATTAGAGCTGATGTACAAGGATCTGTAGAGGCTATTGTAGATACTTTAAAGCCATTATCTTCGAAGGAATTAAAGGTAAATATTGTCGGGTCAGGAGTAGGAAGTATTACGGAAAGTGATATTGTTTTAGCTTCGGCATCGCAAGCTCTCATTATAGGATTTAATGTACGTGCTGACTCAGCGGCGCGCAAAATCATTCCTATGTCTAATATAGAGATTAGATACTATTCGGTTATTTATCAGTTGATTGATGAAGTAAAGAAAGCTATAAATTCTCGAATACTTCCTGAATATCAACCTAAGATTGTCGGTTTAGCAGAAGTAAGGAATGTATTTAGATCACCTAAATTTGGTGCTATAGCAGGTTGTATGGTTATTGAAGGCGCAGTAAAACGTAACAAATCTATACGAATTTTACGAGATCATATTGTTATATATGAGGGATCACTAGACTCTTTGCGTCACTTTAAGGAAGACGTAGAGGAAGTTAATAATGGCTTGGAATGTGGTATTGGAGTTAAAAATTATAATGATGTTCGAATTGGAGACTTAATTGAAGTCTTTGAATTACAGGAACTTACCAAAAAAAATCACGGAGTATAATCTCTTACTTCAGAAAAGTGATAGAATAGAGGAAATACTTTTATGAAAGATATCAATCGACCTGCTAAGGTAGCTCGAGCTTTAAAAAAAGAACTATCGATAATATTACAGCGGGAAATTCGAGATCCTCGGATAGATAAGTTAATCACTGTAACGGCAGTAGAAATTTCTAAAGATTTGGTAAATGCTAAAGTTTTCATAATTTTTGGGTACTCACCAGATTCCAAAAAAAATATCTTAAAAAAAATTAAGATCTTACAGAATGCGGATGGATATATTCGAACTTTACTTAGTAAAAACATTTGTTTAAGAATAATTCCTAAAATTACTTTTTTGTATGATCAATTCATCGCTGAAAAAAGTATCTAAATCAGATAATGAATATTAAGAGCCCTACGGAACTAAATGTTAAGAAAAACAGTTATAATATTAACGGATTTATTCTCCTGGATAAACCGAGAGGAATCAGTTCTAATAAAGCTCTACAACAAGTAAAATATCTTTTAAAAAGTACTAAAGCTGGTTATATAGGTACTTTGGATCCTTTAGCTACTGGTATGCTTCCTATTTGTCTTGGGCAAGCTACTAAATTTGCTCAATATTTATTGAATTCTGATAAGCGTTATTATGTGGTCGCAAAACTAGGTCAACGAACCGATACCGCGGATGCAGAGGGAAAAATTATCAGTGAGCATCCCTTAAATTTTAAAATTTCTGACGTAAAAAAGTTTTTACTCAGTTTTATTGGAGAAATTAACCAAATACCACCAATGTATTCTGCTATTAAATGGAAAAGCTGTCCATTATATAAGTATGCCCGTAAAGGTATTGAGATAACACGTAAAGTACGTAAAATTATGGTGTATAATATACACTATGTTAGTTTAGAAGATAGTGAACTAGAATTAGAAATACATTGTTCTAAAGGTACTTATATACGTACTTTAGTAGAAGATTTAGGATCAAAAATAGGTTGTGGTGCTCACGTCAAAGCTTTACGTCGTCTACAAGTTGGTAATTATCCAACTGAAAGAATGATAACTCTAGATAAATTGCAGAGATGGACTAATCCACTTCTTAGTAAGAGAGATTTAAATCCATTATCTTTAACTTCTATATTAATGTCAGTAGAGAGTGCAGTATCTAATTTTCCGGAAATTAATTTATTAAAGATAATTACCAGTGATTTAAAAAAAGGACGATCTATTAAGTCTACAACATTATTCCCCCCAGGATTAGTAAGAATAACTGAAGGTACACAAAGAAAATTTGTTGGGATAGCTGAGATCAATGAAGAGGGAATAGTTCTCCCTCGTCGTTTAGTGGTTTAATAATTTTTATTACAATTAGAGTGGTAGTAAAGTAATTGCTATTGCAGCAGGTAGATATTTATATCTAATGAGGTTTTATTATGTCTCTTAAGGTTGAAGATAAAAAGAAAATTATCGAACAATATGGTTTACATAACTTTGATCGAGGATCATCAGAAGTACAAGTAGCGTTATTAACTAGAAAGATTAATAGTTTACGCCTACATTTTACGGACTATAGTAAAGATTATCATAGTCGTCGGGGATTATTGCGGTTAATTTCTCAGCGCAGAAGTATATTAAATTATTTAAAACGTAAAAAAAGATTACGATATTTTTCTCTCATAAAGAATCTAGAGATGCGTAAGTAAAGAAAATTAGATTAGCTCTGCAAAGAAGATTAAATCATTAACTCTATTATTTAGATAATACATAATAAAATTTTAGCTTATTACTATAATTAGTAGTATTCTAAAATATTTCATAATCATTTTGTACGTTAAAACATCATTCTTACTATCAAAAAAAAGAAATTAAATATAATTTAAGTGATAACTATTAATGCTCAGTAAGTTAAGGATATTATTTTGATAAATCCAATTATACGTAAATTTAAATATGGACAACATATTGTAACTCTTGAAACAGGAAGAATAGCAAAACAAGCAACGGCAGCGGTACTTGCGAGCATGGATGATACTACAGTATTAGTTACTATAGTAGGATCTCAAAAAATTAAATCTGGTCAGAATTTTTTTCCTCTTAGTGTTAACTACCAGGAGCGTTCTTATGCCGCAGGTCGTATTCCAGGAAGTTTTTTTCGCCGTGAAGGACGTCCTAGCGAAACTGAAATATTAGTATCAAGACTGATTGATAGACCAGTGCGTCCTTTATTTCCAGAAGGTTTTCTGAATGAAGTGCAAATTATTGCAACAGTAGTATCAGTGAATCCAAAAATTCATCCAGATATTGTAGCTATCATAGGTACTTCTGCTGCTTTAAGTATATCCGCTCTTCCATTTAGAGGTCCCATTGGAGCGGCCAGAGTGGGATACATAGAAAATAAATATATTTTGAATCCCACTACCGAAGAAGTTAAACGTAGTAATCTAGATTTAGTTATAGCAGGCACACAAAATGACGTGTTGATGGTAGAGGCAGAAGCTAAATTACTAAGCGAAGAACAAATGTTAGAAGCTATAATATATGGTCATGAACATCAACAAGTAGTGATTAAAAATATAAATAGTCTTGTAGAAGAAGTAGGTAAAGTTGACTGGAATTGGACTCCGGAAGTGGAGATACCCGAAATATCGGCACAAATTGCTCATATGTCAGAATCTAGGTTGAGTGATGCATATCAAATTTTTGACAAACAAATTAGGTATTCTGAGCTGAATGTTATTAAATCTGATGTAATTTCTACGATAAAAGAAAAGTTTATAGATTTAGATGAAGAACGAATTAATCAGATCATGTATAGGATTGAGAAAAAAATAGTCCGTAATCGCATATTACGTGAAGAACTACGTATCGACGGACGTACAAAAGATATGGTTCGTAGTGTCCAAGTACATACCGCCGTGTTACAACGTACACATGGATCCGCTTTATTTACACGTGGAGATACTCAAGCACTAGTAGCTGTAACTCTAGGAACCGACCGCGATGCGCAAAATGTTGATGAATTAATCGGGGATCGGACTGAAAATTTTATTTTTCACTACAATTTTCCACCTTATTCTGTAGGAGAAATAGGAATAGTAGGATTTCCTAAGAGACGGGAAATTGGTCATGGCAGATTAGCTAAACGTGGATTATTAGCAGTTATGCCGTCTTTAGATTCTTTTCCATATACCATAAGGATAGTATCTGAAATTACTGAATCTAATGGATCTTCTTCAATGGCTTCGATTTGTGGAGCCTCATTAGCTCTAATGGACGCAGGAGTTCCTATAAAGGCAGGAGTAGCGGGAATAGCGATGGGATTAGTAAAAGAGGGAGATAAATACATAGTTTTATCTGATATTTTGGGTGATGAAGACCAGATGGGAGATATGGATTTTAAAATTGCGGGTACCCGTACTGGTATTACAGCACTCCAAATGGATATAAAAATTGAAGGTATTAATAAGCAAATCATGGCAATAGCTCTACAACAGGCTTTAGAGGGTCGATTACATATATTAAATATTATGGAACAAGTTATCCTCTTACCACGTAAAGATATCTCAATATATGCGCCTAGGATGCAGATTATAAAAATTAATCCGGATAAAATTAAAGATTTAATAGGTAAGGGAGGTACGGTTATAAGATCTCTAACTGACGAAACCGAAACCATTATTGAAATAGAGGATGATGGCACAGTAAAGATAGCTGCCCCCGATAGTAACCATGTTCAATTAGCAATTATGCGTATTCAGGAAATTACTGCTGATATTGAAGTAGGAAAAATTTATCATGGGAAGGTAACTAGAATTGTAGATTTTGGAGCTTTTATTACTATCCTAGGACTTAGTAGTAGAGAAGGTTTAGTACATATTTCTCAAATTTCAGCGCGCAGAATCGACAAAGTTAGTGATCACCTCAAAATTGGACAAAAAGTAAATGTAAAAGTGATAGAAGTAGATCGAATAGGTAGAATACGTTTAAGTATTAAACAAGCGCTTTATTAAGTAAAAATATTATTCACAACCCTCTTGGTTTATATTTATATTAAATATAAAAAAATAAGGATCAAAAATTATCTTAAATAATACTTTTAATTTTTTATTGAAAAATAAATCAGGAATTAATTTACTCCGACTCTCAGTCAAGAGGCATATGTAGTAAATGGACAATTTACAAAAAACGTTTGCGTTTTTTAGACTGAAGACTCTTCTCCTTCAGGCTCTGAATTATCTAGGATATAAAAATCCTACTCCTATCCAAATGCAATGTATTCCCTACTTGCTGAAAGGTTCAGATGTCTTGGGAATAGCACAGACGGGAAGTGGAAAAACAGCTGCTTTTGCATTACCCATTTTGAATAAAATTGACCTTAGTAAAAAAATGCCACAATGTTTGATATTAGCACCTACCCGAGAGCTTGCTATTCAAGGTGCAAATTTTTTTTCAGATTTAGCAATGTATATGAAGGGCATAATAATTACTGCTATATATGGAGGTCAACGTTATGAAATACAATTTCGGTCTCTCCGGGAGGGACCACATATTATAGTGGGAACACCAGGACGGTTATTAGATCATATCAATCGTGGTACACTAAATATTTCTCAAATCCATATTTTAGTATTAGATGAAGCAGATGAAATGTTACGTATGGGTTTCATAGAAGATGTAGAATCTATTATGGAACATACACCTAAAAATAAACAAATAGCGTTATTTTCAGCTACCATGCCGGATGCTATCAGGAAGATTACGCGTAAATTTATGAAAAATCCATATGAAATTCGTCTAGAAACTAATAGATTCCATGCTCCTGACATTAGTCAAAGTTATTGGTTAGTACACGGTAATAAAGCTCATGCTTTAACTTATTTTTTAGAAGCTGAAGATTATGATGCAGCTATTATTTTTGTACGCACAAAAACAACTAGTGTAGAAGTAGCGGAATATTTAGAGCGTAGTGGCTATAATAATACTGCTGCATTGAATGGGGATATGACTCAAAACTTACGGGAACGTACTTTAGAACGTTTAAAAGAAGGGGATATAGATGTATTAATTGCTACGGATGTAGCAGCGCGTGGGTTAGATGTGGAACGTATTAGTTTAGTCGTTAACTATGATATTCCTTTAGATGTGGATACTTACATCCATCGAATTGGTCGAACAGGAAGAGCGGGACGCAGGGGTCGAGCATTATTATTTGTAGAAAATAGAGAACGCAGATTATTACGTAATATTGAACGAACTCTCAAAGTTTCTATCCGAAAAGTATCCTTACCTAGTGCTAAATTTCTTACTGAACGGCGGATGTCTAAATTTAAGAGTCAGGTGAAACACGAAATGGAACATAGCGATATTGTGATCTATCGAAACTTTTTAAAAAAAATGGAACCTGAAACTACTTTAGATCTTTGGACATTAGCTGCCGCCTTACTTAAGATAGCGCAACAAGGTTCGCACCGTCTTCTACTTCCGGATGGCGAAACTAGTATTTGTCATCATTATTCTCAATGTAATCGAGCTGATGACATTCGACAAACTGGTAGTAATATGGACTTATACCGGATTGAAGTAGGACGTAATGATGGAGTAGAAGTTAGACATATTGTAGGAACTTTTGCTACCGAAGGATACATTAGTAGTCGTTATATTGGGAATATCAAATTATTCCCGCTTTATTCTACCATAGAATTACCAAAAAAAATGCCAGGTGATCTATTACAGTATTTTATACATACTAAAATTTTAAATAAAACACTTAATATGCAATTATTAGCAAATTAATTTTCGTTATTACACAGAGAAGTAATACCTCGCAGAAAAGACTCGAAACACTCAATTCTAAGATAGATAAACAACTTCTTTTTAAGAACGGTAGGTCACAGGTGTGGAAAAATTTTCTCTCAAGAGAAAAAAAGAACTCATATTTTATTAAAATTTTAAATAAACTAGCTGAAGAACGTGCTAATGGTAAAATTATTTATCCTAACTCTCAAAATATTTTTAAAATTTTTCGTCTAACTCAGTGGAGTAATATCAAAGTAGTTATTCTGGGACAAGATCCTTATCCTGGACCCGCACAAGCTAATGGCCTAGCTTTTTCTGTTTCTCTTGGCGTTCCTATTCCACCTACTCTAATAAACATATATAAAGAACTAAATAATGATAGTATTAATTTTCAGTATCCTAACCATGGATATCTTGGAAGCTGGGTTCAGCAAGGAATTATGTTATTAAATACTATATTGACGGTTGAGGCTGGTAAACCCTCTTCCCATGTTTCTTTAGGATGGGAAATTTTTACCGATAAAGTAATTTCATTAATTAATGAATATTGTGAAAATATAGTATTTTTACTATGGGGTAGATATGCTCAAAGAAAAAGAGTTTTGATTAAAAATTATCGTCATTTAGTATTACAGGCCCCTCATCCATCACCTTTATCCGCACATAAAGGTTTTTTTGGGTGTCGACATTTTTCGAAAACAAACCAGTGGCTAATAAAAAGTGGCATACAGCCTATTGACTGGACGCCACATATATTAGATTAATTATTTTTTGACGTCTTAGAAACTAAGACCATAGCAGGACGTAAAAGTCTTCCATTCAGCATATAACCATGTTGTAGAACTTTCATAACACAGTTTGCTATTAGTGGTTCTTCATTTTTATCTGTTTCTATTAGGGACATAGCCTGATGAATATCAGGATTAAAAGGAACATTAGTCTCTCTAATGACTTTCACTCCAAATTTATGTACTGTATCTAATAGTGATTTGAGGGTAAGTTGAATCCCTTCAATCATAGGATTGAAGTCAGGATTAGCATGTGGAGCAGCTAACTCAAGAGCTCGTTGTAGATTGTCAATGACAGGTAATAATTCGAAAACAAATTTTTCTAGTGCAAATTTATGTGCTTTTTCGATTTCTAATGAGGTTCTTCGATGCACATTTTTTAACTCTGCCTGTGCTCGTAATAAATTTTCACGCTCACGTTTGGCGGATTCCGAGAGCTTATTTTCTAGGGATAATATACGTTGCTCACAATCTTTAATAAAATTAATTTGTTGATTAGCTTGTTCCAGCAGATCTTTAGACGTGTCTCGATTATCTTCCTCTTTATTTTTACTAGGAATATTGGAGTCCATATCGAGAATTGGATCTTCTTTGGGTGATTTGTGTTCTTCACTAGTCATTAATTTCTCCGCGCGGTCACATTATTTATTCCCAGATTAGATTAGTATGGGGATCAGAATAATAGTTTCAAGGTTAGGTATTATATTGCACGTAATGTACGAATAATTTTTATGAAAATTTTTTTATAAAATGTCCGATTGTATTCCCGTAATCGGATTTCTTTAGCAACTCATAAATAATATTTAATAATTTGCTAAAAAAAGATTAGCAGGTATTTGTTGAACTAAAATGATCCCGAAATTAAATTTTCCTGAAGTTAATATAGCTAATTTATAAGAAAGAAGTAAAAATTATTTAGTACGAAAATATATTTAGAGTAGCACCTATCTTCGCTCAATCTAATATTCAATTCATTCCTATTAACGATTACTGCTTTTTATGAGAATTCAAAAAATTGGATGGTATAAATTAAGCACCACGTTTAATCCTAGTAATGAATTAAAGTCTTTTATATTCTGAGGGGGGAAGGTATATTAACGAGGATCCATTTTATTTTAGTTAACTATCCGATCATATTATTATCTGTACTCCAAAAAGTTATACTGATGATTATTGCTCTTTTCGGGAGAGATCTACAATAAATGTAATTTTAGGATTACTATTGATTTACGATACTATGGCAGAAATATTAATTTAAAAATTAGTTGCAATAGTAAAGTATTATTAGGAGTATATCATGGTGAAAATATGTGAATTATAATTCAAATTTCATTCTTCATCCTGAGGATAATTAGTATCTTATCTTAAGATAGAAATTATCTTCCTCAAAAATTTTTGATAAATAGCTTGGAATATATGCTCTGTGAGAGAAGAAAGAGAGAGAATAGACGAATAATTTAGTTTATTGACTCCTGGATATCAATATGACAAGCTAAGATTGTCTGACTAACTTAACAATTAAAATTTTTATGAAAAAAAAAATAATTAATAGTAATAATATAATTATTAGTATTAATAAACAGGTAAAAAATCAATATTTTGTTGAAGAAATCCTGGAAGCAGGTCTAATCCTGCAAGGATGGGAAGTAAAATCTTTGCGCTCAGGTAAAGTAGATATAAGTAGTAGTTATGTGTATCTACATGATAATAATGCTTATTTATTTAGCGCTCATTTTCAACCTTTGCTTAGTTCAAGCCCTAATTTAATGTTAGACCCCCTCCGTAATAGAAATCTTTTACTTAAAAAGAAAGAATATAATTATTTGTATGAAAAAGTAAAACGTCAAGGTTATACTTTGATAGCATATTCTTTATACTGGAAAAATAATTGGTGTAAATTACAGATTGCATTAGCAAAAGGAAAAAAAAAATATGATAAACGAGCTCTTATTAAAGAAAGAGAGTGGCTGATAAAAAAAAATAGAATTCTGAAACAGGAGAAAAGAGATATCTTGAAAAATAAAGTATAATAATTATACTATTAGTAGTATAATTTCAGGGGGGCTGTTTTGGAATCGACGAAACCGTCAAAATCTAAGGTGCATGTCGAGGGACGGTAGGCCTCGTAAAAAAACCGTAAAAAATAGTCGCAAATAACGACAATAAATATGCTTTAGCAGCATAAATAGCTGCTAGCATTAAAATATTCATCTGATTCTCTTAGAGAGGAATATTTTTTTCAGATATAAGAGATCGCGTTTAATCTCGCCGAAGAGAAAACGTTAAATTAACGGGCTAGTTTGTTAGGAACGTGGAGGTCCGTTTTTAACGAAACGAAATAAAAAAAGACTTTACTAAACATGTAGTACCAAAGATGGAGAAGTTTCGGACGCGGGTTCGAATCCCGCCAGCTCCACTTAATGATCCTGTTTAATATTCTGAGTTCAGAAACTATTATACTAATAAAAATAAAGTGACAATAGATTTCTTTTACAAATTTAATTAAATAACTTTCAGATCCTCCTATCATCTCCCATTATTATTAAATAATAAGTTCTATTCCAAATAATAAATTTTTAATTATTTTTCCTCTTAGGAAAGTAAACTCATTAGTAGGCAGAAACTATTCTTTTTCTTTAATTAAGAAAGATCTGACAATTTTTTTTCAACCTACGAAGTAATTTAATTAATTAAATAAAATTATTAAATTAAGCAGAAATAATTTCTAGTTATCTTTACAATATCTTATAAAGAAGAAGTAAAAGTTATTTTTAGGGGAATGCATATGCAACCAGAATTAGACATAAAAAACATTAAATGTTATGAAGAATCACTTGTAACTCCGGAGGAACTTCAAAGAAGTTATAGTTCTAATGATAAAATAAAAAAACAAATACAAAATCATCGGCGTACTATTTCAGCTATTATAAATGGTGATGATGAACGTTTTATTTTAGTATGTGGACCCTGTTCTATTCATGATCCTATCGTAGCCTTAGAGTATGCAGACTCTCTCAAAATACTAGCTGATAAGTTAAAAAATAGATTATATATTATTATGCGAGTATACTTGGAAAAACCTCGTACTTCCATTGGGTGGAAAGGATTCATTAATGACCCAGATCTTGATAACACCTTTAATATCGAAGCTGGATTAGCAAGATCTCGTGAGTTATTATTAAATCTCAGTGAAAAAAATTTACCCTTAGCTACAGAAGCGTTAAATCTTTATACTCCGCAATATTTAGGAGATTTATTTAGTTGGATGGCTATTGGAGCAAGAACTACCGAGTCACAACCTCATCGAGAAATGGTATCTGGTATAGATATGCCAATAGGATTTAAAAATACTACTCAGGGTAACATTGAACCGGCTATAAATGCGATAATAGCGGCTGCTAAACCGCATAAATTTATTAGTATTAATCAAGCGGGAAGAATTTGTGTATTACACACTCCTGGTAATCAAAATTGCCATTTAATATTACGTGGTGGTTATAAAAAAACTAATTTTGATTCTCCTTCTATTGCTCAATGTGAAAAAATTATGAAACAAGAAGGTATTAAAACTACCATTATAGTAGATTGCAGTCATGATAATTCCCAGAAAGATTTTCATCAACAACCCAAGGTGGCGAAATCCGTTATAATACAACGAAAAAGGGGAAATAAATCTCTTGTGGGACTGATGTTAGAAAGTAACTTACATGCGGGCAATCAACCGTTAGAACAAGATAGACATAAAATGCGCTATGGAGTATCAGTGACAGATGCTTGTATTAGTTGGGAAACTACTGAAAAATTAATAATAGAACTATATCAAATTTTAGAGTAGTAATTTATTCACCGAATTTTCAAGGATTTAATAATTGTGACAGAATTAAAGGAATTACGTAAGCAAATAGATAAATTAGATACAGAGCTACTGAAAATTATCGCAAAAAGAATTAAAATAGTGGAAGAAATAGGAAAAATAAAATATTTTTATGGTTTACCTATTTATGCTCCAGAACGAGAAATTTCTCTGTTAGCTACCCGACGACAAGAAGCGTTACATTTAGGGGTATCTCCTGATTTGGTTGAAGATATTTTACGTCGTGTAATAAGTGAATCTTACCTTCGAGAATTAAGTAAAGGTTGCAAAAACATTAGTTTTTCTTCCCGTCCGGTAGTTATCATTGGAGGAAAAGGAAGAATGGGGCAGTTCTTTGAAAGAATGTTAAGACTATCTAACTATAGAGTTAAGATTTTTGATAGAAATGATTGGTCTAATGCGGAAAAAATTTTATCTGACGCCGTCATGGTTATTATCAGTGTTCCTATCCCTCTGATAGAACAAGTTACTTCTCAATTACCAACCTTACCTAAGGATTGCATTTTGGTAGATTTATCTTCAGTTAAAGTAGTGCCATTGGATAGAATGTTAGCCAAGCACCATGGACCAGTTCTCGGTTTGCATCCAATGTTTTCCCCAGATACTGATCATCCAGTGAAACAAGTTGTTATATGGTGTGATGGTCGTAATTACGAATCTTATGAATGGTTTTTAGATCAAATGACCATATGGGGGATAAGTTTACATTGTATAAGTGCTAGTAAACATGATCAAAGTATGAGTTTTATTCAGACATTGCGCCATTTATCATATTTAGTAGCTGGTCTCCATCTCCACCAAGAAAAAGCTAATTTTGAAGAATTGCTACTTATATCCTCCCCAGGGTATAAATTAGAATTAATTATGATTGGTCGTTTTTTTAAACAAAATCCTAAACTTTATGCTGATATTATTATGTCATCAGCAATAAATTTAAAGTTTATTAAACGTTATTATGTTCTTTTTGGGGACATCATTCGATTATTAGAATCCCAAGATAAAGAAGAATTTATAAAAAAATTTACTAAAGTAGAAGAATGGTTAGGAATATATGCGAAAAGATGTTGTCTAGAGAGCCGTTATTTATTACGTTTCCATCCTTAGTGAATTTATTTTATTCCTAATTGGAAGTGGATAAGGTAATAATTCAGTTTTTTTATCTCGAGGATAACATCCTAAGATTCTAATGGAACGTGAAAAATCTTTAATTTTTATTAAATCTTGTTGCATTTGGGTTGTTGTTAAATGATTTTTCAGATCGAGATAAAATAAATCTTCCCAGAATTGTTTATTAGCGGATATACATCGTAGATGAGTAATAATATTCTGATGACCTACTATCCTGACAGTGGTGTCTCTCAAGAATATGGATTTTTTCTTTTGAGACAAAAATAGGGTAGTTTTCGCAGGAGTATCACTCTCTACTGGCTGTGATTCTCTAGAGAGAATAATGAATCTCGTAGTATTGGATTTATTGGAGATATTTGTAGCTATTACTTGTAAATTATAATATTTACCACCTTCTTCACTTCCAATAGCTGCCACTTTAGGCGATTGGAGACTGGCTACTTGGGTCATTGCCGCTGCAGTACTCAATGTATATTTGAGTTTACAGGTGGAAAAATTTTTCATAAATAAACTGCACTGTTGAAATGGTTGTGCATGGCTGTAAATAGTTTCAATATCATGAAGATGTGTGTTAGCAGAAACTAACATACAGTGTTCAATAGGTAATATTATTTCTCCAATAATATATAGTTCGGTACGTGCTAACAGTTTATATATTTCTTTTATAGAACCGGAACTGCTATTTTCAAGAGGAACTATTGCATAATCTGCTTGTCCAGTTTCTACTTTTTTAAAAATTAGATAAAAATTACAACAACTACTTTCTAGAAAGGTCTTGAAATAATTCTGCGCATATTTATGTGCTGCTAGATGAGAATAAGTTCCTTTAGGTCCTAAGAAAGTAATATGAACATTATGCATATGCATTCTCTTATTATTTTTGTTATCAAAACATAGCCGAATATTCTTTGTAGGAACACTGTGTAGAATCATAATAAGCACTTGCTCACTCGTCTCTTAAATAAGAGCTAATGAATAGCAAAATTTTAATAACTAGATTACTTAGGATATTTTAATTAAGGCATTATTTTGAATACCTAGCTGATTAAGCAGATAAAGAGCTTCGTGAGTATATTTTGTAGAGGGATAATTTATTATCATATTTTCAATATGTTTGAGGGCAGCTGCATAAGCCCCATTTAGTAAATTTAATTTCACTATCGACAACTCATCTTTCGAAAAACGATCCTCTAATACTATTATATATTTTTTAGCATTTATAATGTATTGACTATTAGGATAAGTAATAATTAGATTTACAAAAAATTGTAATGCTCTCTCTGCATATTCAGCATCTCGATCATAGCGATTAATACTTAAAAGATGAATTTTATTTAAATAATCGATTTGTAGATTAGTAAGACCTTGCATATATAAGAGGTAATCTTGCGTGGAATTAAAATCACTCAAACGTAAAAAATTGTGCATTATTTTATGAAGTAAAGTGAAGTTATTTAACTTATAATATGCATATAGTAAATTTACTTTAGTTTGCTGATAATCATTATCATCCTGATAATGATGTTGTATTTTTTCCCAGTGTTTAATATCATTATTTAATGGAAATGTTTCGGTAATAACTGGATAGTGAATAATGGTCTGATGAAGATTCAAAAATTTAAAAGAAAAATATGATGTTGTACGCATCATTAAAGTTACTATAGTTAGTAGGATTCCATACTTTATGTACATCATTTTGGTATCTATTTTTAATTATTTTCCTCAATTTACTACTTATCTAGTATAGATGAGAATCGAATCTTCTATCTAATTTATTAATTCATCTTAAATGAAACTTACAGCTACAGTATTAGATTCCCAAATAGGTCACCGCTTAGATCAAATTTTAGTAAGTTTATTTCCCCACTATTCTCGATCTCGTATCAAAAGGTGGATTGAACAAAAATTAGTGAGAGTTAATGGTACTATTATAGATAAACCTAAAATTAAAATTAGGGTTAAATCTCAAGTAATTATTAATGTAATAAACGGAACAACTACTGATTACTATTCTAGTCAAGCACAAGATATCGCATTAAATATTATTTACGAAGACAATTATTTAATTATCATTAATAAACCTAAAAATTTAGTTGTCCATCCCGGTGCGGGAAATCTTAATGGTACTGTATTAAATGCTTTGCTTTACTACTATCCGTCCTTAGGTAAAATACCTAGAGCAGGAATAGTACATCGTTTAGACAAAGATACTACAGGATTAATGATCATAGCTAAAACCCCATTAATATATATGAAATTGCTCTCATTAATGAAAAAACGCATAGTTATTCGTAAATATGAAGCTATAGTTAATGGTGTCATGATCTCCGGAGGATTAATCTCAGAAGCTATTATTAGACATCCGACTAGACGGACCCTTATGGCTATCGATATGACCAACCAAAGTGGTAAAAAGGCAATAACTCATTATCGTATATTAGCTCGTTTTAGAGATCACACCCATATTGGTGTTCAACTAGAAACTGGTTTCACTCATCAGATTCGTGTACATCTTGCCTCCCTAAACTATCCTTTAGTCGGAGATAAAAAATATAAAGGTCGATATCGATCAGTAAAAATTCCGCTTCATGCTTCCTCCCAAGTAAAATCGGAATTATATAAGTTTGATCGTCAGGCTTTGCATGCTTCTCTATTACAGTTTCCACATCCGAAGACTGGTATACTCATGGAATTTCATGCAACAATACCTGCCGATATGAATAATCTCATTTCTATTTTAAAAACTGACAGGTCATATTTATAATTTTTATTTTTTGGTTTTTACGAAATTAATATTATACTTAACTAATTCTCATTTATTCTTAAATATAAGATTATCTGGTGCGTTTATATCTACTGTCTAATCAATTTAAATTGATTATAGCAGCATAACAGTCTCTATTATCATTAGGAAATCGGTAACTTTCGATAATTAATACGCATGTTAAACTATGAGATTCATTTTCGAAAAAAAAGGAAATTCTTTTAGGTCATACGACCTATTTATTTTAGGATTCATATACAAAGTGCTCTTTCAGACAGACTCTAAAAATTAGGTTCTAAGGAAAATTATTAAGCAATTAATCAGGAACGGAGAGGAAAGGTGGTTAATAATAAGAATACAAATTCTCAAGAACAGCATTTAAAAAAATATACTATGGATATTACAGAGTTTGCAGAAACAGGACGATTAGATCCAGTCATTGGTCGAGATGACGAAATACGGCGTACTATACAAGTATTGCAGCGACGTACTAAAAATAATCCTGTTCTTATTGGTGATCCCGGAGTTGGAAAGACTGCTATTGTAGAAGGATTAGCACAAAGAATTTTGAATAGAGAAGTACCTGAAGGATTAAAAGGAAGAAGAATATTAGCATTAGATATGGGAACATTATTAGCAGGAGCAAAATATCGGGGAGAATTTGAAGAACGATTGAAAGGGGTACTTACAGATTTAGTGAAACAGAAAGGTAAGGTAATATTATTTATAGATGAATTACATACTATGGTAGGAGTAGGTAAAACTGAAGGTGCTATGGATGCAGGTAATATGTTAAAACCAGCATTGGCGCGCGGAGAACTACACTGTGTAGGTGCTACTACATTAAATGAATATAGACAATATATAGAAAAAGATGCCGCTTTAGAACGACGTTTTCAAAAAGTCTTTATAGCAGAACCGACCGTCGAAGATACTATTGCTATTTTGCGTGGTTTAAAGGAGCGTTATGAACTACATCATAATGTACAAATAACCGATCCTGCCATTGTAGCGGCAGCTAAATTATCACAACGTTATATTTCGGAAAGAAAATTACCTGATAAAGCAATTGATTTAATTGATGAAGCTGCTGCAAGTATCCGATTACAAATTGATTCTAAACCTGAACCTTTAGATCGCCTAGAACGACGCATTATCCAATTAAAACTAGAACAACAAACATTAAATAAAGAAATGGATGAAGCCAGTATTAAACGTCTCACGGTTTTGAATACCGAAATAAAGGAGAAGGAGCATCAATATACAGAATTAGAAAAAAAGTGGAAAACAGAAAAATCTATCTTAACTCATACTCAACATCTGAAAACTGAATTAGAACAAGCTAAGATAATGCTTGAAAAATTGAGACGACTAGGAGATTTAGAACGTATGTCTCAATTACAGTATGGTACTATTCCAGAATTAGAAAAAAAGTTATTCCTAGCCACAAATCAAGGAAATGAAGTTATGCACTTATTACGGAATAAAGTTACAGATACAGAGATAGCAGATGTATTATCTCGTTGGACTGGCATACCAGTATCTCGGCTGATACAAAGTGAGCGACAAAAACTTTTACGTATAGAAGAAACTTTACATCAGCGGGTAATTGGACAAGATGACGCTGTATCAGCTGTATCACATGCTTTACGTAGAAATAGAGCGGGTTTATCAGATCCTAATCAACCTATTGGTTCGTTTCTTTTTCTTGGTTCCACTGGTTTAGGAAAAACCGAACTTTGTAAGGCATTAGCTAATTTTATGTTTGATTCTGATGAGTGCATGGTACGTATTGATATGTCTGAGTTTATGGAAAAACATGCCGTGTCTCGTTTAGTTGGTGCTCCTCCTGGTTATATTGGCTATGAAGAAGGGGGACATTTAACCGAAGCGATTAGACGCAGACCTTATTCGGTCATATTATTAGATGAAGTAGAAAAAGCACATGTAGACGTTTTTAATATTTTACTTCAAGTATTAGATGAAGGTCGTTTAACAGATAGTCAAGGGAGAACAGTAGATTTTCGTAATACCGTGGTAGTGTTAACTTCTAATTTAGGATCTGATATAATTCAAGAACGTTTCGTAACATGGACATATCAGGAGATGAAAACAATCTTAATGAAGATTGTTACTAAGCACTTTCGTCCAGAATTTATTAATCGTATTAATGAAATAGTTGTATTTCATCCTTTAAATAAAAAGCATATTGCTTTAATAGTAAAAATTCAGCTTCACAAACTATATAATAAATTGCAAGAACAAGGATATCAGATCCAGCTGACTAATAATGTGGTGGATATATTAGTAGAAAAAGGATACGATCCGGTTTATGGAGCTAGGCCATTAAAAAGAGTTATTCAAACTCTCATTGAAAATAAGTTAGCTAAAGCTATTTTAGCAGGACAAATTATTCCAAATAACCCTGTGGAAATAGATTACCAACATGGTAATCTTATATATAGATATGATAAAAAAAAATAAAATTTTTACAGTAGCTTTTTATTTTTCTTAATTATATAATGAAGATCAGGTATTTACCTGAGTAATAAATCGATAATTTTTTATTCAGCTAAATTATTAGCCGAATATAAAAGTTCTTTAAAAAATTGAAAAAAAATTTTGTAAAATACAGGACATTTGTGGGTTGTGAGGTTAAGCAATTAAGCGTACAAGGTGGATGCCTAGGCAGTCAGAGGCGATGAAGGACGTGCTAATCTGCGAAAAGCTCTGGTTAGCTGATAGGAGCGTATAAACCAGGGATTTCCGAATGGGAAAACCCGATGCAATTTATTGTATCATTATCAAGTGAATATATAGCTTGATAAAGCAAACCGAGGGAAATGAAACATCTGAGTACCTCGAGGAAAAGAAATCAAATGAGATTCCCTTAGTAGTGGCGAGCGAAGAGGGAACAGCCCAGAGTTATTATTAATTTCTAATTTTAGTAGAATGATTTGGAAAGATCAACGAAACAGGGTGATAGTCCCGTATACAAAAAGATTGAAATTATTAACTCAATAAGTAAAACGGGACACGTGATATCCTGTTTGAAGATAGGGGGACCATCCTCTAAGGCTAAATACTCCTGACTGACCGATAGTGAACAAGTACCGTGAGGGAAAGGTGAAAAGAACCCCGGTGAGGGGAGTGAAATAGATCCTGAAACCGTGTACGTACAAGCAGTAGGAGTCCTATTAAGGATGACTGCGTACCTTTTGTATAATGGGTCAGCGACTTGTATTCTGTAGCAAGGTTAACCGTATAGGGGAGCCGTAGGGAAACCGAGTCTTAAAAGGGCATTTAGTTGCAGGATACAGACCCGAAACCCGGTGATCTAGTCATGGGCAGGTTGAAGGTTGAGTAATGTCAACTGGAGGACCGAACCGACTGATGTTGAAAAATCAGCGGATGACCTGTGGATAGGGGTGAAAGGCCAATCAAACCGGGAGATAGCTGGTTCTCCCCGAAAGCTATTTAGGTAGCGCCTCATGAATTCATCAACGGGGGTAGAGCACTGTTTCGGTCAAGGACCTTACCGGGTTACTAAACCGATGCAAACTCCGAATACCGTTGAATGTTACCATGGGAGACACACGGCGGGTGCTAAGGTTCGTCGTGGAAAGGGAAACAACCCAGACCGCCAGCTAAGGTCCCTAAGTCATAGTTAAGTGGAAAACGATGTGGGAAGGCTTAGACAGCCAGGATGTTAGCTTAGAAGCAGCTATCATTTAAAGAAAGCGTAATAGCTCACTGGTCGAGTCGGCCTGCGCGGAAGATATAACGGGGCTAAATTATGCACCGAAGCTGCGGCAGCATTAATAGTGCTGGGTAGGGGAGCGTTCTGTACGCCTGAGAAGATATGTTGAGAGACATGTTGGAGGTATCAGAAGTGCGAATGCTGACATAAGTAACGATAAGGTAGGTGAAAAACCTACCCGCCGAAAAACTAAGGTTTCCTGTCCAATGTTCATCAGGGCAGGGTTAGTCGGTCCCTAAGGTGAGGCTGAGAAGCGTAGCTGATGGGAAACAGGTTAATATTCCTGTACTACTTGTCACTGCGATGGGGGAACGAAGAAGGTTAGATTATCTGAGTGATGGTAATCTCAGTTTAAGCGTGTAGGTGGGTAGTTTAGGTAAATCCGGATTACTATTAACACTAAGGCGTGATAACGAATCACAATAGTGATGAAGTAATTGATACCAAGCTTCCAGGAAAAGCCTCTAAGCGAAAGGTTTCAGGTAACCGTACCCTAAACCGACACAGGTAGTTAGGTAGAGAATACTAAGGCGTTTGAGAGAACCCAGGTGAAGGAACTAGGCAAAATAGTGCCGTAACTTTGGGAGAAGGCACACTGGTATATGGTGAAATCCGAACGGATGAAGCTAAAACCAGTCTAAGATAACAGCTGGCTGCAACTGTTTAATAAAAACACAGCACTGTGCTAACACGTAAGTGGATGTATACGGTGTGATGCCTGCCCGGTGCCGGAAGGTTAAGTGAAGGAGTTAAGGGAAACCTAAAGCTCTCGAGTGAAGCCCCGGTAAACGGCGGCCGTAACTATAACGGTCCTAAGGTAGCGAAATTCCTTGTCGGGTAAGTTCCGACCTGCACGAATGGCGTAATGATGGCCAGACTGTCTCCACCTGGGACTCAGTGAAATTGAAATCGCTGTGAAGATGCAGTGTACCTGCGGCAAGACGGAAAGACCCCGTGAACCTTTACTGTAGCCTGATATTGAATTCTTAGTTTTAATGTGCAGAATAGGTGGGAGACTATGATATGTAGACGTCAGTTTATATGGAGTCGTCGTTGAGATACCACCCTTTAACATTGAGGGTTCTAACTGAGTTCCGTGATCCGGAACCAGGACCATGTCTGGTGGGCAGTTTGACTGGGGCGGTCTCCTCCTAAAGAGTAACGGAGGAGTACAAAGGTCAGCTAATCACGGTCGGATATCGTGAGGTTAGTATAAAGGCATAAGCTGGCTTGACTGCGAGCGTGACGGCGCGAGCAGGTGCGAAAGCAGGTCTTAGTGATCCGGTGGTTCTGTATGGAAGGGCCATCGCTCAACGGATAAAAGGTACTCCGGGGATAACAGGCTTATACCGCCCAAGAGTTCATATCGACGGCGGTGTTTGGCACCTCGATGTCGGCTCATCACATCCTGGGGCTGTAGCAGGTCCCAAGGGTATGGCTGTTCGCCATTTAAAGTGGTACGCGAGCTGGGTTTAGAACGTCGTGAGACAGTTCGGTCCCTATCTGCCGTGGGCGTTGGAAGATTGAGAGGAGCTGCTCCTAGTACGAGAGGACCGGAGTGGACGCATCCCTGGTGTTCGGGTTGTCACGCCAGTGGCATTGCCCGGTAGCTAAATGCGGAAGGGATAAGTGCTGAGAGCATATAAGCGCGAAGCCTACCTCAAGATAAGTCTTCCCTGAAAACCTTAATGGTTTTCTGAAGGGTCGTTGAAGATTACAACGTAGATAGGCTGGGTGTGGAAGCGTAGTAATACGTTAAGCTAACTAGTACTAATCACCCGAGAGGCTTAACCTTACAACACCAGAAATGTTCTATTTAAAAGTAAAATTATTAGTCCAGACAGTTAAGCGCGGTAGAACCACCTGATTCCATCTCGAACTCAGTAGTGAAATGCCGTAGCACCTAGGGTAGTACGAGGTTCTCCTCGTGTGAGAGCAGGTCTCTGTCTGGATCTTTAGAGGTGCGGTAGTTCAGCTGGTTAGAATACCGGCCTGTCACGCCGGGGGTCGCGGGTTCAAGTCCCGTCCGCACCGCCATAATAATAATTGTATCAATTATCAATGTAGAGAAGATTTAGAATAGCGAAACGAACGATAAAAATATCACTAATTAAAATTAGCAAAAATTAAGTACTGAAATTAAGACGAAGGATTACGAAATTTTTAGCAATTTATGATTTTAGTTACATACATTCCAGGGAATATATTTATTAAATTTATTAATTAATCAAATCTATAAGAGTAGGTAGTTTAGCAGCATTACGTGCTAAATGATCACAACGTTCATTTTCAGGATGTCCGGAGTGTGCTTTAATCCATTTCCATTGAATCTGATTATGAAATTTTAAATTTTTCTCGAGACGGAGCCATAATTCAATATTTTTAACCGGCTTTTTTCGTTTAGTTAGCCAGTTGTGTTGTTTCCAATTATGTAACCATTCTTGAATACCTTTTTTGACATATTGACTATCTGTAATAATTTTGACTATGCAAGAATATTTTAAGGATTCTAGAGCTACAATAATGGCGATTAATTCCATGCGATTATTAGTAGTTAAATAATACCCTGCACTTAGTAATTTCTCATACTGACGATAACGTAATATGACTCCATATCCACCGGGACCAGGATTTCCAAGGCACGATCCATCCGTAAATATTTCTACTTTTTTAGACATTTAATAGTACTTTATTTAAAAAAAATGAAACGACAAATTATCTTAGATATTGAAACTACCGGTATGAATTATAACGGTCCTCCCTACGAAGGACACCGTATTATAGAAATTGGTGCGATAGAAATAGTAGATCGTTGTTTCACGGGTAATAATTTTCATGTTTATTTAAATCCCAATAGACCAGTTGATCCCCTCGCCATGCGTATACATGGAATTACAGATGAAGAATTATTAAATAAACCGCAATTTATTCAAATTGCTGATAATTTTTTAACATATATAGAAGGTCATGAGTTAGTCATTCATAATGCTTCATTTGATATTAGTTTTTTAAATTATGAATTAAGTTTATTAAATGACTCTTATCCTCGCATTGAAACTATCTGTACAGTTAACGATAGTTTGGTATTAGCCAGAAAAATTTTTCCAGGTCAACGAAATAGTCTTGATTCCCTCTGTAGTCGATTAAAAATAGAAAATAAAAGAGTGTTACCACAGGGTAAGAAGATACATGGAGCATTAGTAGATGCCCAAATATTGGCAGAAGTATATTTAGCTATGTCCTCTGTAGGACAAAGTTCCTTATTATTTATACCAAGAGACCAATTCACCCTAAATAAAAAAGAAATAATAGAATCTTTAAACTCCGTAACATTACCAGTAATCAAAGCTAATAATGAAGAAATTACAGCACATGTAAAATATTTACAAAATATGAAAGATAAAAATGGGATCTGTATTTGGAATAATACAACAGCAAAAGATGAATAAAATTATTAGAGATAGTGATATGACCTAGCAGGTAATGCTGGATGAAGTAATAAAATAAATATTTTAACTCTTCTAGAAGAAGATTATCATGCCAGAAGTCCAATCATAATCTGATTTTGATTGTCTAATGCAATAATGTTGTAGAGACGCTATTATAAATTTTATCTTCTGGAAGGTTCTTATTTAAACATCTAAGAGTACGAATCCTCCTTATAGATATTACAAGATGTTAAGTAATTATGTAGTATCCATCCACGAAAATTTCCAGGAAAAAAATTTTCGTTATTTTTCAGTAAAAATGTTACGAGAGCATTTCTGTGATAAGGAAAAATATTACATCTCTTGAAAAGAGATAATTAATCCTTATTTATTATAAATAATAGCTAACCTCCTTTCTATACAAGAAAGGACAATAAGCTGGAATAGAATGAATTATTCCTTTCCTAAGGAGGAAATTATGTCTTATCGTTCATTTTCACTTATCCCAGGAATTACTGATAGTCTTTTTTCCGATCGCTTTGATCGAATGGATAAATTATTTAGTAGGTTAACAGGAGATACTCCACTCTCTGACTCACCGGCTTATAATTTGATTCAAACTGATGATACTCATTACCATTTAACCGTAAGCGTACCTGGATATCAAGAAAAAAATTTAAATATTTTATTGCAAAATGGACAGTTGACTATAACTGGTAAACATGATGTCATGCCTAAAGAAAAAAATCATGTAAAGTGGTTACATAAAGGAATTTTAGAGGATAACTTCTCGTTAAGTTTTCATCTTCATAATAGACTTAAAGTCCAAAGTGCTAATCTAGATTATGGTTTATTAAAACTTCAACTAGAATATGAAATTCCTGAAGATGAAAAACCACAAAAGATCAGCATAGGAAAAACCAATAATACGAATCGTATTATACCACATCAACAATAATTAAATATTTTATTTATATAAAATTATATAACCCCAATATTTTTGGGGTTATATTTTTTACTTTTCTGGCGATGTATTTCCGCTAAAAGTGAATTGATATTTTCAGATTTAATTCTTTGATAGAGACTCTCAAAAATAGAAATACGATGATTCAATAAAGGTAATTTTATTCCTGTCCATTCTAATTTGTGTTGAAGAAATTTTTCTGATTTCTGACTTAAGGCAGGCATAAAAGGTTTTAAATAGGTCATCAATACTCGATAAAAATTTATTCCCATAGTACAAATATCTTGTAAATTATCGTCCTGATTACCATTTTTAGAAACAGCTATAAGCCAAGGCTTTTGTTCGTTAATATAACGGTTAGCAAGATCAGCTAATGCTATAATCTGTCGAAGTGCCTTACTAAAATCTAAATTAGATAAAGCGCTTCCTATGGAAACAGAAGCTTCAGTAAATCTCTGATACACTATTGGGTCTTTTAATCTGTTAGATAACCATCCTGAAAAACGTTGGTTAATAAAACTAGCAGAACGAGCTGCTATATTAACCACTTTATTAACAATATCTGCATTTACCCGTTGAGTAAAATCATTTAAATTTATATCTATATCTTCAATACGAGAAGATAATTTCGTAGCATAATAATAGCGCAAGCTATCTGCATCGAACCATTTTAACCAAGTGGTCGCGTCTATAAGAGATCCTCTCGACTTTGACATTTTTGTTCCGTTAAATGTTACAAAACCGTGTACGTAAATAGACGTAGGTTTACGAAAACCACTAGCTTCTAATAGGGCTGGCCAAAATAGACTATGAAAATAAATAATATCCTTACCTATAAAGTGACAAAGTTGTACAGTTGAATCTGGTTTCCAAAAATCTTCAAAACATATATCTTCTCTTTTATTACAGAGATTTTTAAAAGTACTCATATAACCAATAGGTGCATCTAACCAAACATAAAAATATTTACCTATAGTATCTGGAATTTTAAAGCCAAAATATGGGGCATCGCGACTTATATCCCAAGGATGTAAGCCCACTGATAACCATTCTTGCATTTTATTAGCTACAGATTCGGGTAAGGAACCAGAACGAATCCATTTTTTTAACATATCAGAGTATAACGATAAATCAAAAAATAAATGTTCTGTCTCCTGTAATACGGGTTGCACTCCTGTTATTGCTGAGCGAGCATTTATTAAATCTGTTGAGCTATAAACGGAACCACATACTTCACAGTTATCTCCATATTGATCTGGAGCTTTGCATTTAGGACACATACCTTTTACTAACCGATCTGGTAAAAACATCTTTACATTCGGATCATACATTTGAGTTAATATACGTTTTTTAATCAATCCCTTATTTCTTAATTCTTTATAAATTAATAATACAAATTGATAGTTTTCTTGACTATGGGTAGAATGATAATTATCATAACTAATATAAAATAACTCGAGTACTTTTTGATGTTTTTTACCTATATCAATAACCATTGTTTCAGGATCGATGCCGATTTTTTGTGCCCTTAATAAAATGGGAGTACCGTGTGCATCCGAAGCACAAATAAAAAAAACTTTATGTCCACACATGCGTTGATAACGAACCCATATATCCGCTTGGATATGTTCCAGGAGATGCCCAAGATGGAGGGGACCATTAGCGTATGGTAATGCGCAAGTAACAAGAAATATTTTTGTAGAATTAAAATTATTCATATCAGACATAATTGATCGCTTTCAAAGAATGGAGGAAGGAATTACTTGATTACGTACTAGTAACGCATACTTTATTGAGTAAAGATTAAGTGGAACTGGGATCCAGACTAAATGTCCCTCGCCTGGTGCCACACTAACTAACTTAAAATTATTATTTTCAATTCGATCTAATACAACATTAATATTACCAGATGGCGTAATAATATCTAAATTATCTCCGCAAGAAAACTTATTTTTAACAGCTACTTGCGCTAATTCCTCTCTTCGCTCTCCAGTAAATTCTCCTACAAAAATTTGTCTCAAAGATCTAGAAAATCCCGAACTAATATTCTGAAAATTTTGCGTTTGATGACGAGAAAAAAAACCTTCAGTATAACCACGATTCGCAAGACCTTCCAGCATATCTAAGAGATGATAATTAAATGGTTTTCTATCCAAAGCATCATTAATAGCTAACCGATAAATTTGAGCAGTTCTGGCACAATAATAAAAAGATTTAGTTCTACCTTCAATTTTTAAAGAATGGATCCCTATTTGTATTAAACGTTGTACATGTCTAATAGCTCGTAGATCTTTGGAATTAAAAATATAAGTTCCATGAATATCTTCAAAAGTAGGCAGATATTTACTTTTTTCTCTGCTTAAAGGGGACTGAGATGGTGTTGGCTGATCAAGTAAAAAAACTTCTTGATCTAAAGGCCCGGAAAATAATTGTGATGATATCTTGCTGGCGGAATTTAGGGATGGATTCTTTAATTCTACATTTCCCATATCGTCTTCTTTAGCTGGAAGTAGATTATATTTCCAGCGACAAGTATTAATACAAGCTCCTTGGTTAGAATCACGTCTATTAATATACGTTGATAATAAACACCGTCCTGAATATGCAATGCACATAGATCCATGTACGAAAACTTCTAATTCTATCTCCGGAACTATCTGTCGAATCTCTTCTATCTCTTCTAGAGAAAGTTCTCGTGATAAAATTACTCTTTTAATGCCCATTGTTTGCCAAAATTTTACAGAAGCCCAATTAACAGCGTTGGCTTGAACGGATAAATGTATTGGCATGGTGGGGTAAAATTCGCGCACTAACATAACTAGGCCTGGATCAGATATAATTAATGCATCTGGACCCATATCAATAATAGGATTAAAGTCGTTAATAAAAGTTTTTAACTTGGCATTATGTGGAGTAATATTAGCTACCACATAAAATTTTTTATTTTGGTCATGGGCTTCTTTAATACCTATAGATAAATTATCACAATGAAATTCATTATTTCGCACCCGTAAACTATAACGAGGAGGTCCCGCATATACTGCATCTGCACCATATGCAAAGGAATAGCGCATATTTTTTAACGTTCCGGCCGGAGATAGGAGTTCAGTAGTTAACATATCTTATGTATAATATTAATTTCGGTGAAGTATAGATAATTTTTGAAATTATTATATCTTATAATATCTTATATATCCATGTAAAATGGAGCACAATTAATGAAACTCTGTGACAGAGATATTGAAAATTGTCTGGATAGTGGAAAATTAATTATTCTTCCACGACCTGGACGAGATAGAATTAATGGCGCTACTGTAGACATCAGTTTAGGAAATAAATTTCGTACCTTTCATGCATCTACAGTTCCCTATATTGATTTAAGCAATCCTAATGTCGAGATTATTAATCGCATAATGAGCGAAGAATTCATAATTTCCAATCAAGATTATTTGTTTATTCATCCTGGGGAATTAGTATTAGGAGTTACTCTAGAGTCAATTACCATGCCTGATGATTTAATTGGATGGCTGGATGGACGTTCCACTCTTGCACGCTTAGGTCTAATGATACATATTACCGCACATCGGATAGATCCTGGATGGAAAGGTTGTCTTGTTCTTGAATTTTATAATTCTGGGAAATTACCGTTAGCTATTAGACCGGGTATGTTAGTAGGGGCAATTAGTTTTGAACTTCTGTCTGGTCCAGCCGTACGTCCCTATCATCGACGTTTTAATTCACACTATAAAAATCAGAGTAGTATCTTGATTAGTCTACATTCTAAATAGAGAGAAACAATTATTTTTATCTGGAACACAAGCACTAAATCACATGTTTAAAATTAATATTTAGCTCTTGTATCCTCCCCTAGGAGGGCTCCTACGGCTGACAGAGCAGTTTATATTACAACTGCTCGAGGAGCCATTTCTACCGAGCCATTAAATATATAGAATTTAAAATTAACCTTATCTTTCTTAAGTTAAGATACTTTTTAAGTAAATTCGGATAATAAGTATCGACTACAACGATTGGATATTAGCACCATCATTAATGATGGTATGACGACTGATTTACTTCTTCCATAGTTAATTATTTTATTTAGGGAAAAGTTTGGTATTTTAATGGTGGCATCTTTATCTACTATTTTGTGTCAAGAAAGGAATAAACTAAATATCAAAAATTTTAAAATAGATTCATATTCTGTAATATTAAGTAAAAGAGAATTAGACATTAGGAATAAATCAGTACTATATTGTAACAACGCGTTAAATATTATCATAATAATATTGAGTTAAGGGAATGATGAAAGACTTCCCTGTTCTACCTATATACAAAAGAACGAACATATCGTAGAAAGGAGAAATTTATTTTATGATGAGAAGAATGGCTCTATTTTTGATAACTAACATCAGTGTTATGATAGGATTAGGATTGATGGTTAGTTTAATAGGAATGAAAATAAAAACAGTTAGTACAATTATTCTTCTAGCAGGAGTCGGTGGTTTTAGTGGCGCAGTAATTTCCCTATTACTATCTAAACATATAGCAGTAAGTTCCGTGGGAGGAAAGTATATTGAGAAACCAAAGGATGAACTAGAATGTTGGCTGATAAAAATTATCAGAAATCAAGCAAAACATATAGGTATAGTTATGCCAAGGGTAGCCATTTACACCGCTGAAGATATGAATGCCTTTGCTACGGGTGCTACTCGTAATAATTCTGTAGTAGCGGTATCTACCGGATTGCTCAATAACATGAAGAAGGACCAAATCGAGGCTGTTTTAGCACATGAAATGTCTCACATTGTTAATGGGGACATGGTAACTATGACTTTACTTCAGGGAATAGTAAATACTATGGTAATTTTGATGGTCCGTATTATATCACAAATAACATCGGTATTATCCTCAAGTAATCATCGGATGTCTAAAACTCACCCTGAAAATACTATGATATATTCTATGATAATCAGAATATTACAAGGTGTATTAGGAGTACTAGCAAGCTTAATAACAATGTGGTTTTCTCGAAGAAGAGAATTTTATGCGGATGCGGGTGCCGCAAAGATGGTAGGCGCTGAGAAGATGATTGCCGCCTTAGAACGATTAAAAAGTAGCTCTGAACCTAAGGAAAATAATCTGGTACGAGCTTTTTGTATTCATGGGAGTAATACTACGAATACGAAAACATTTTCTCACCGTAGTGACCTATTCAAAACACATCCCTCGTTAGAAAAACGTATTTTAGCATTACGTACTAAGCAGTATCTTAAATAATAGAATCCTTATTTTAGTTACGGAGGAATCATCATTGATGCAATTAAATTTACTCCTTAGTTGGTTATGACTACTGTGTATTTGTTAAAATGCGAATTTTAGCTTTAGATACTTCCACCGAAGTATGTTCTGTAGCTTTATTCAATCAAGGACAAATTAACTGGAGACTAGAATATTGTTATAGAAATCATTCTCAGCGTCTTTTACCTTTGATTCAACAAATACTCATTGAAGACGAGATATATCTACAGGATCTTGATGCGGTAGCATATAGTAGAGGTCCAGGAAGTTTTACCGGTTTACGAATTGGCATGGGAGTCGCTCAAGGACTTGGAATAGGTGCTGAGTTGTCTATGATAGAGGTATCTACTTTAGCTCTTATGGCGGAAACTTCTTGGAGGATAATGGGCACCAAAAGAGTGTTAGTAGCTCTGGAAGCAAAAAGGGGATTATTTTACTGGGCGGAATATCGTCGTGATAATATTTCATGGTACGGAAAAGAAACTGAAACAGTACTAAGTACGATGGAGATGAGAAATCGCATTTCACAGTTGACAGGATCGTGGGGAATGTCTGGAAATGGTTGGAATAAGTATCCTGAGTTAACTAGCATGAAAGAATTGGACCTAATTAAAAGTACTAATATTCCCATAGCAAGATATATTTTTCCTTTAGTAATGGAAAAACTGAAAATTAATAATAATATAGATCCTATTAAACTTAAATACTACGAAAAAAAATCTAGCCGTTCATAAAATTACTAATGAGCACACACGCAATATTTAATATCAGTTTTTACTGAGACTAGTTAGTAATGTAATTCTAACTAGAGAGATGCTGCTAATCATATTAGCTGTTGTGGGCCAAAACATACTCTTAGCTCGTCATCTCTCTCTCCTATATTCGATTAATCTAATTTATTAATAATAATTTTCTGACCAATACTACAACTAAAATACCACTAAAAGAAGACGATCTATTATCGAATTGTTTGTTTATTTTCTGAGCTTTTGAAGTCGTTATGCGGTTCCAAGTACCAAAAGAAAAATAGCACATAAATATAATTATCGGTAAAAGTAATCATCTCTAATGGATAGAAATTCGAAAAAAAATAACATCCAGATATATAATATTTTTAGCGGATAATTTATCTCCTTTGCCATGATCCAGGGAAAGACATTGAGAAATTTTTATGTCTTCTCTTAGAGAGAATTTTTCTTCCATAAAAAAAGTGTTCATATCTAAATTAATGGATAGAAACAATATTAGTAATTAATTGTTTGAATTATCTGCAATTTTTATCTCAGAAAAAATATATAATTATCCTAGAATAATATTTTAAATAAGAGTTGATAACTGTTTTTAGGATTATAGAGTTTGAATAAACTAATTTAATAAAAGGTCTGAATCAATTATTTAACTTATCTTTCTATTTTTAAATTTCGATATTATAAAAATTTATTAATTCTTTTGTATTAAGAAATTAAATTACTTTGATTGTTGTTATCTACTGAAAATTGAAGATAGATGTAATCTAAGTTAACGACTACTGACTTAATAATTGAGGTTAGAAGATTCGTACGGTCCTTTAAATACTATCTTGGAGAGCAGAATAACATAAGGTAAGCTACCTACTTACCTATTCGGATCCCCTCTTAGAAAACAGTACTGCTTTCCTTAAGTTAAATAATTTTATATTATCTGCAACATTGATGTGAGATAAAAATCTCTATCACTTTAAAATTTTAAAATCAAGGATAAATTATGAAGAAAAACGAACTAATAGAAATTATTGCTGCTAAATCACAATTAACTAAAATACAGTCCAAAATAGCTTTGGAAGCTATATTAGATGCTATTACTGAATCACTAAAAGCGGGAAAAACAGTCCAAATAGTTGGTTTTGGTACTTTTAAAGTCAATTATCGTGCTGAACGAAGCGGACGTAATCCACAGACTGGACAAGAAATAAAAATAGCTGCTACTAATGTACCCACCTTCATTTCGGGAAAAGTTTTAAGAGCCGCGGTAAAATCATAAATAACATGCTATATATAATAGGGAGGGGATCCTGGATAAGTTAACAGTTCTTAATTTTTTTTTGGTGATCCCCTTCTTACCTCTTAGATAACAACGTAATTTGAAATGTTTTCTAATTAGTACTATTTAGTGGCAAAAGTGACGGTAACTCCTAAATATCATAGCAATATTATGTTCATTAGCAGATGCAATAACTTCTTCATTACGTAGGAACACCCTCCTCCCCCGGCTGGAATGACACAAGGCATTCTCTCTTCAATGCTATTTAAAGAAGTGCTAAAGCATAATATTCCTGGATGTCAAGATTTTGTTCTTCTGCTTTTAGAGGGATAATTTTTAGTGATCCTATCCTTATCCGTCTAAGTGGACCGTAGCCTCTATTCGTAGATTCGGTTTGGTCGCAGGATGATTTATTGGCTGATGGGACGATAATAATATTAACAAACGGGTTTTTAATCATCAAATTGGCAGTATATTTATTAAGTTCACGATTTACTGCAATAATTACGCCAAAAGCTGAGATAGGATCCATTTTTCACTATTTTTTATATGTTTCGTAAATATTACTACCTACCCAAAGCTACTACTCCGCATGGGTTAGCATGTTTTATGACACAAGAAGGATCACTAAATTCTTGTACCCTGCAGTATCACTATCTACAATAGTATTGATATCTCCTTTCTCACGTCATATAAAGATTGTTATTATCTATTTTAGTAATAACCGATTCATAATCTGGTTCATCTCCTATAATAGTTATATTAGAGAAATTTTTTATGCAGACCGGGAAGGACAAGAGCATGAGCTAGTAATATGATGTGATACTTATTAGATACAGAAACCTCCGCATAGGAAAATTTGGTGGTGAGTAATGGTTAGAATGAATAGGCATATTTACTCCTGAGGTGAGGTGGTGAGCAAAATTAGAGATATTTCCAGGGCTGGAAATGAAGAATTGTTGGATAGAAACTTTTTTATGATCCACAACAACAGTACAGATAGAATCATTACTAAATATTAATACTTTAATAAGCAGTGAATAACTCAACTCCTATTCTATCTAACTATTCAAGAGATCAAAATAAGAGAAGCTAAAAAACACATTACATATTAGGGATAAAATAAAAAAATAAATCTATTGCTTAAAATTTTCGAATCTTCAGTAGAACAAAATATCACAACGTTCTCCTCATGGTATTTGTGGTACTTTGTAAAAAGTAATGGATGGAAGATAATTGATTAGGAATATTCTGTAGTAAGAAGACGTCTAATAAACCTGATATTAATAATTTATTTGGTTAATAAAATGAAAAAATGTTTAAGTATACTACTTATTTGTATCAATTTATTTTCGATTAATATATCTTACGGTTTTTCCGCTCCATTGCATAATGGTGATCATTATCTAACCATTCTTGACCCACCTATCAGTGGAATACCAAAGGTAGTAGAATTCTTTTCATTCTTATGTCCTCATTGTTACCAATTAGAATATATTCTCCATGATAAATTAAAAAATAGATATCACTTCTCCTTTTTAGGAGGATCAATGGGGAAAATATTAACTCAAGCCTGGAGTGTAGCCATGGTGCTAGAAGTTCAAGATGCAATAATTGCCCCGTTATTTGAAGGTATTAAAAACAAAAATATTTTCTCTTCAGAAGATGTACGGAGTTGTTTCATTAAAATAGGAATCAAACCACGTGATTATGATGCGGTATGGAACAGTTTTTTGGTTCACTATTTGGTAAGGAAACAAGAAGAATCAGCCAAAAATCTAAAAATCACTTCTGTTCCTACCATTGTAGTAAATGGTCAATATCTAATTATAAATAATTTTCATAATTGGCAGCAATATGACCAAATAATAAAATTTTTATCCCAACAGGATTAACCACATAATTCAATGGATAATACTAGATACTGATGTGTAATATAAACCGAAAAAATTCGCTATTTTTGATAGATGGCACTTCCTATTTATATCGTGCTTACTATATTTTTCCTACCTTGACTAATAGTCGGGGTGAACCGACCGGTGCAATATATGGTTTTATGAATATGATCCATAGATTTTTACATCGATATAATCCTACTTATATGTTAGTAGCATTTGATGATAAAGGAAAAACATTTAGACACGAGTGGTTTAAAGCATATAAATTACATCGTTCCCAGATGCCCCAAGTACTCTGTGATCAAATAGAACCTTTATATGAATTGATAAGATGTATGGGGATTGCGATCCAGGTAGAAGCAGGCGTAGAAGCCGATGACGTAATTGGAACCTTAGCCAAAAAAGCGGAAAAACAAGGACATATCATATATATCAGTACCAATGATAAAGATTTTGCGCAACTAGTGACTACCAATATAAAAATTATGAATTCTCATAATTTTATTTTGGGACCACAGGAAGTATTCCTTAAATATGGTGTGAAACCAGATTTTATTACTGATCTTATCGGCTTAATGGGAGATTATTCGGATAATATTCCCGGAGTTCCAGGAATAGGAATTAAAACAGCCCAAAAACTTTTACAAAATATAGGTAGCTTAAAGGAAATTTTTTATAATCTAGATAAAATTGAAAATATCATACCTTATCGTAAGGCAAAAAAAATTATAAATAGCTTAAAAAAACATCAAGAAGTTGCTTGGCTTTCTCGCAAACTTGCCACTATCATCACCGATGTAAAAATAGGAACTAATTATGAACATATGGCAGTAACCGAACCAAATCATGAACAATTGCAGGCATTATTCAGCTATTATGAATTTTACAATTTGTTTCACTGGTATAGTTAATAAGTTAAAATCGTAATAATTATATATATGGACGAAGATAATGTAGGTAGACTACTAAGATAGATGTATATGAAGCAGGTATTGGGTGGAAAAGAGTTTACTAATGGAGAGTAATGTCATACTTATTGATGAAAAAACATTTTGTTCATGGAAAACAAAACTTGAACAAGCATCTTTATTAGCATTTAATATTCATATTGAGTTCTCTAGAAAGAAAGCAGAATTAATGGGATTTTCTTTTGCTATCAATCCGGGGGAAGCAATTTATTTTCCTGTATCTTATCCTTCCATATCTCCTCGCAAGATATCGACTCGAGTAGAAGTATTTTCTCATTTAAAATTAATTTTAGAAAATGAAAAAATTTCCAAAATATGCTCTTCTTTCACGGAAAGTAATAAACTACTTAAATATTATGGAATTGAAATAAAAGGCATAATTTTTGATATTATGTTAGAATCATATGTGCTGGAAAGTGTTAAAAACAGGAGAAGAAATTTAAAGTCGCTGGTTCATCGTTGGTTACAAGGTGTAAATCATTCCTTTAAAGAAGAAAAAGTGTTCAGAAGTACCAATAATAGAGATCCTGCAATAGAACAGCAGCGGAACTCCGCATTAGAGTCAGACATTATATTACAACTGCATTTGAAAATGTGGCCTCTTATTTCTCGAGACTTAGTCCTAAAAAACATATATGAACATATAGAAAGACCTTTATTAAAAGTTCTTTTTCGTATGGAGTCTCATGGAATTTTGATAGACACCCATTTTCTTTCATCCTATTCAGCTGAATTATCTCATCGCTTGCATCAATTGGACAAACAAGCTTATAAAATAGCTGGTACATCCTTTCAGTTGTCTTCTCCCCACCAAGTGCAGAAAGTACTGTTTGAACAACATGACATTTTACGTCTGAATAATCTACCGAGTGAAAGAGCTTATATAAATACGAAAGTTCTTCTAAAACTAGCAGGAAAGTATTCTTTACCTAAAATAGTTATCGAATATCGCCAGGTCACTAAACTAAAGCATTCCTATACCGATAAATTACTGCACATGATAAATTTTACCAGCGGTAGATTACATACTTGTTATCATCAAACTCTTACCACCACGGGGCGTCTTTCTTCAAGTCACCCAAACTTACAAAATATACCTGTTCATAGTTCCCAAGGACGAAAAATTCGCCAATCATTTATTGCATCCTCCGGCTACGATCTGATAACCGCAGACTATTCTCAAATAGAATTACGTATTCTCGCTCATTTATCTCAAGAAAAAAATTTAATAAAATCCTTTCTTAATCACGAAGATCTGCATTCTATCACCGCTTCTAATATTTTTAACATTGCGTTAAAAAAAGTAACACAAGCACAACGCCATCGAGGAAAAATAATTAACTTTGGAGTAATATATGGAATGAGTGCTTTTGGATTGTCACAACAGCTAAATATTTCCCTGACAGATGCTCAGAATTATATTAATTTATATTTTCAACATTATCCTAATATTCGGACATATATGCAAAACATTAAAATTCAGGTTCAAAAGACTGGATATGTTAATACCATAACTGGAAGAAAAATCTATATTCCGAGCATCTTTTCTAAAAATAATGTGCGACGAAATACTGCATTTCGGACTGCAATCAATGCTCCAATGCAAGGTACAGCTGCGGATATTATTAAGCAGGCTATGATAGTAGTAGATCAGTGGATAAAAAATAAAAATAATTCTGTTAGAATGTTGATGCAAGTTCATGATGAATTATTATTTGAAGTACCCGAGGGGGCATGGAAGGAGGCATCCTATGAGATACGAGATCTTATGGAAAATCACATTAGGATACGCTTGAATGTTCCTCTAATTGTTAATATAGGGAGAGGACATAATTGGGCACAAGCTCATTAGATTACAATTAATTTCATTCTTATCGTCCTAATCAGATATTCAGTGTGAGTTGCAGTTTATCTATGCGTACTCTCTTCCGTGAAGAAAATATTTATACTTGAACAGAATTCTTAAATAAAAATCTTCACGTAATATGTGCAGCGTTTTGCTCTGGAATTATCGAGATTCCTTATGGGATTGAGAAAGTTATGCTAACTAATATGAGGTTATGCTTCTCTAATTGTCTGAGAAAATGACGTAGATCCCTAAAAAGTACTACCCCCCCTGAAGACAGGGATGATTTTGCAAATATGTCTTCCATCTATTATCTTGAAAGATATATTTTAGTTTTTTATTTACTTGAACATAGCCATATCCGGAAAAATCCAGTAACCTACATTGGAAAAAAATTTTAAAGATTTTAATTAGTTTATTAGTCCAACCTGGAGTTTTGCTAATTTTAGCTAAATATTTTTGATTAGTGAGCGTATTTATCTAGATTTGCCAACATTAGAAAATCCTATAAAGGATCCTTCACTTCCTATATCCGTGGTAAGATATTCCAAATCAGGGGCACTGAGAAGAAAAGGAGTAGTTTTATAATTATTCATTCTAAAAATGATTGACGATAAGTAAAATTCTTTTATCTTAAAACAGAGCCATTATCCAGTTAAGAAGCTGTGCACTCACAAATAAAACGGTAGAAGTTCGAAGTTACGGTATTAGTTGTCAATTTTCGAACTCCGGAGGTTAATAGAGGCTTCAATAGCATCATGAGTAAAAACTTCGTCCTCTCATGAGATATTCACGGTATTCATCCAAGGCACCACATAGTACTGATTCTTCCAACGAATAAGCCTTTCACGGATGAATCTTATTGATAATTCCATTAATTTCAGCCATTAATAATGCTGAGAAAGATAAATAAGGATTATTAGACGGATCTAGAAAATACACTTCAATACGACGACGTGCTTATTGTGAACTGCTAACCATGGATTGGTATCCGAATTGATGCAGAACGATTATGGAAGAAAGAAGCTAACATTATTACAGGATCCTCATAACCGGGATGAGACGTTTATAACAATTAAGAGGGAAATTATTAGATAAAGCATTTATGGATTTATCATGTTTAATGATTACTCCGATATAAAATTTGTTCTGATAGAACCGCATATTAGTTTTCCGTACAAATATTTATATTATTTTTATATAGCGATATATGACAATGCATCTCACATCCATTATTTTATAGTCGGAATGATCATCCTAATTATCTTGTTCGTTCTTTTTATTATGATTCCAAGTTTCTTCAATATCATTAAGTGATATAGAGTAACCTGATGGATCACGGTAAAAAAAATGACGTCGGCAAGCAAAAAACATTCTGGTTCTTGACCAAAATAAATGCATCGGGTCTTTCGAAGTGACGCAACTAATCTTCGGTATGCTTTGCAATAAAATAAACCTGAGATCTCGTTGAGACCTTTTTTTTATTAGGTTCCAGTATGTAGATTGTAGTAGGTAAAAATGATCTAGCACCGCAGTAATTTTATTACCATATCAGATTCATTGATATCTTGCCCACCTGCTATAGAAGATCCATCAAACATTTGACCTTCATTAAATAAGTAATTGAGGATGATAGTAACGTGCTGTTCTTTACCATCGTTCAAAGATGTTCAGCAGACATATCTTATTTGGAATGATATTGTTAGGGATTATGCTTCTTACATTTTTCCCCTGCTCTCTTACACGAGTTAACTTAAATGTACCCGGAGCGGGAGTTGAACCCGCATAGCCATCAGGCCGAGGGATTTTAAGTCCCTTGTGTCTACCTATTCCACCATCCGGGCAAGGTTATATTATAATAAGGCGCGTCCCGGACTTGAACCGAGGTATACGGATTTGCAATCCGCTGCATAACCACTCTGCCAACGCGCCAGAAGATAATATATAATAAGTCCTTACTTAAGTTAAGTAAGATAAGATGCAATTTGAATTGCATTCAAATGGTTTGATCTCTTTAGTCAATAAAATAAATTATTATTTATTACCGCCTCTTAATTTCTTAAGGTGTTGGAAATTTTTCATCTAGATCCGTTTAGTAGGATTGTATATTTATTGCAATAGATACACATAGAGTAAAAAAATGAATCAAAATAGTGCGTTAACAATATTAATTTACAACTATTCTCCTTTATCATAATGACACTCAAAAAATTTAGATGTCCTGATTTTTATTTTGTCTCTCTTCATCCTGCAGTCATTTGTATTCATTTCTTCAGGCATGGTATAATACGATCAAGATAAATCAAAAGTACATAAAGGGTCTGTAGCTATAATTCCTGTTCTTAACTCTCTTCCTCCATATCCAGTCATAATAAATGATATTATTTTATAAGCACTACTGCTATCAGCATAGCATATCTTCTTTTAAGAAAGTATCTTCATCTCAGTAATTTTAGACCACAACTACCACCTATAACTACCAGCTCTCATTCCAGATGAAATAGGATGTGTTCGCATTCTTTCTTTGATATATTTAATAATTTTTTTTCGACATATTATTTTCTTTCCCTCCGATATTAGTCGTTACCTAACGTGTTGTTGTGAAGTAATGTTAATGTTTCCTTCCAGACATTATTGTCAGGATATACATATCTGGACGTAGTAGTTAGAGGGCAATTATTTATTTTTTAAATCATTATTAAACATAATTTCTCCTGAAGAGAATCTTTTTAACAAAAGATACTATTATAGTATAAGAAGAGTATAAGACTAAAGGCGTAAAATGAATACAGAAAATCTCAGGATAGCCACTTTAGTTCTCGATTGGATCTACATCAACTGACCACTGAACTGTTTTTAGAAGGGGTAAATTATGAAAGATAGGAAGATAAGATTGAATAATCTGTTGTAATTTTAAACGTGAAGAATGCTGCAATAACAATTGCCACCGATATTTTCCACTCCGTTTTGCTTGCAAAGCAGGCACTGGACCCAAAAGTAAGAAATTTGTATCTTTTAACCTAATTGAATCTAGAATATGACGAAAGCTATTGAGAAATAAAAAGGCTTTAGAACTCTCGTGATACTCTGCGCGAATTAAAACATGATTACTATAGGGAGGAAGAAGAAAAATTTGACGTTCCTTTAAGGCGGCATTAGCAAATGATTGATATCCCTTATTTAATAGGGTTTGTAATAAAGGATGATTAGGATGATATGTTTGGAGAAACACTTCACTATATTTATTCCGACCGGGGAAACGATTCGCGAGCTGAGTATAGAGTTGTGCAAACCGTTCAGTAGAACGAAAATCCGCGGAAAACAAAGCTCCATCAACATCTACTAATGCTACTAAGGTCACCTCTGGAAAATGATGCTGTACTTTATTAATAATCATTTGTGTACCTAATAAAATTCTTGCTCCTCCTTTCCGTATTTCTGATAAAGAACATTTTATAGGATTATTTACTGTATCACGATCAATACGAGATAATGGTATTGTAGGAAATAATTTTCGTAGTTGCTGTTCTAGTTGTTCTGTACCTACACCTAGAGAAATAATGTAAGTAGAACCGCATTCATTACAGTGCAATGGTATTTTGCGACCACTACCACAGTAATGACATAGCAATTGTTGATTATGTTGATGTAATGTATAAGAATGATCACACTGATAACACTCAGCTCTCCAACCACATTCTCGACATCCAATAGATGATGCATAACCTCTTCGATTTAAAAAAAGTAGCACTTGATTGTTATATTGTAAATGTTGAGAAATTTTTTCTATTAGCATTTTAGATAAACTTGATTTTACTTTTAAACCTCTCAAATCAATGATATGTTGAGTATATAAACGTTTTTTTTCGTTATGGGTGCTAAGATAGAAATGTTTATATTTTCCTATTTTAACATTATATAATGTTTCTAGGGTAGGAGTAGGAGAAATCATTAAGATAGGAATCTGTGCTTCTTTAGCGAGCACTACGGCTAAATCACGTGCCTGATAACACCATCCATATCGCTGTTTATAAGAACTGTCGTGTTCCTCGTCAATTACTATAATTCCTAAACACGCAAAAGAAGTGAAGATAGCAGAACGGGTACCAATAATAATAGCTACTTCCCCTTTTCGTGCTTTTATCCAAATGTTCAAACGATCATAATTATTAAGACTCGAATGCACTATTTCTATAGGAACGTTAAAGTGATGTCGAAACAGCGCAATAGTTGGGGAGGTTAAACATATTTCTGGTACTAATACCAATACCTGACGGCCCTTCGCTAGGATATGGTCTATTATATTTAGATAAACTTTAGTTTTACCCGAACCCGTTAATCCTTCTATTACCCAAACATTAAAAGAATTGCTTTTATTCCGTATAGTATCAATAGCTATTTTTTGATCATAATTTAAACCTAAATTATCTCTCGGTCTTGAAACATTCTGATTCCAGTTAATATCTGGGAATATTTTTTGCACCGATAATTTACATAATTTTTTTTTCTGTAATGCTTGTAAAGTTCTTTTTTTTAAATGATATTTAAAAAGATCTAGATCATTAATTTCTTTTATTTTTAGTATTGCTAAAGCTTGTTGTTGTTTGGGTTTTTTTTTGAAATTTTCCAGGAGTGCGGTACGACCTATATCGGTGATTTCCCATTTTACTCCGATCGGAATGCTAGTAGAATAACCGACTCTTAATAATTTTGGAATAGCATAAAATATAATTTCTCCGACAGGATAATGATAATACTCTGCTGACCAGAGTAAAAGACGCCATAATGAAGAAGTAAAGAGAGATTGTTTATCTAAAATTTTATTAATATATCTTAATTTTTCCTTAGGACGATCAGATTGAGACTGAATGTCGACTACTATTCCGAGAAGATTACGTTTCCCAAAAGGTACGAACACTCGTGATCCCACACCAACATAAATATCTGCTGGTAAAAGATAATCAAAATATTGCATAATAGGAAGAGATAAAACAACTCGAATTATCCGCATAAAACATCTCATAATAAATTATATAATTCGTGTTATATAACCTTATAATTATAACATAATTAGATCGTAACTAAAGATTTATGTTTTGTAGATTTTTATTTTATAAACACTTTTAAAAACTTAATTTTAGTGCTCTAAGAGAGAGATTCCTTATATGAAAAAAAATATTCATCCAAATTACACTAAACTCACGGCAGTTTGTTCATGTGGCAATGTCATTCAGACTAGTTCTACTATAGGTCATGATTTGACTTTAGATGTTTGTGGTAAATGCCATCCATTTTATACCGGACAACAACGAATAGTAGATACCGGTGGACGGGTTGAAAAATTTCAGAAAAGATTTAAAATTCCGAGATAAAGATAAAATTGAAAATTATCGATAAAAACTTGATGCTTAACTATTATTCATCTAGTTATATAATATAATTTCCTAAAATTCTTGCTATCTCCTCACAATATAGTATATTGTTCTGATTGACTTTTTTGACAAGAAGGAATTTAGTAAAAAATTTGAATGTGCACTGACGGAGTGTGAGATAAGTTCTGTTAAAAGTTTTAATAGAATTAATAGATTGGAGTGCTTACCTCACTAAGTATAAAAAATTTTATGGGGTAATAAAATTGAATTGAAGAGTTTGATCATGGCTCAGATTGAACGCTGGCGGCAAGCCTAACACATGCAAGTCGAACGGCAACGGAGAAAATTAATAATTTTCGGACGGCGAGTGGCGAACGGGTGAGTAATATCTGGGGATCTACCCGATGGAGGGGGATAACTATTGGAAACGATGGCTAATACCGCATATCCTCGAGAGAGAAAAGTGGGGGACCATAAAGGCCTCACACCATCGGATGAACTCAGAGGAGATTAGCCTGTTGGTGAGGTAAAGGCTCACCAAAGCTACGATCTCTAGCTGGTCTGAGAGGATGACCAGCCACACTGGAACTGAGACACGGTCCAGACTCCTACGGGAGGCAGCAGTGGGGAATATTGCACAATGGGGGAAACCCTGATGCAGCTATGCCGCGTGTATGAAGAAGGCCTTAGGGTTGTAAAGTACTTTCAGTAGACAGGAAGAAAGTGGCTTTAATAAAGCTGCGTTTTGACGTTATCTACAGAAGAAGCACCGGCTAACTCCGTGCCAGCAGCCGCGGTAATACGGAGGGTGCGAGCGTTAATCGGAATTACTGGGCGTAAAGAGCACGTAGGCGGTAAGTTAAGTCAGATGTGAAAGCCCTGGGCTTAACCTAGGAATGGCATTTGAAACTGTCTTACTAGAGTCTCATAGAGGGAGGTAGAATTTCGGGTGTAGCGGTGAAATGCGTAGAGATCCGAAAGAATACCAGTGGCGAAGGCGACCTCCTAGATGAATACTGACGCTGAGGTGCGAAAGCGTGGGGAGCAAACAGGATTAGATACCCTGGTAGTCCATGCTGTAAACGATGTCGATTTGGAGGTTGTAGGAAAAACTATGGCTTCCGGAGCTAACGTGTTAAATCGACCGCCTGGGGAGTACGACCGCAAGGTTAAAACTCAAATGAATTGACGGGGGCCCGCACAAGCGGTGGAGCATGTGGTTTAATTCGATGCTACACGAAGAACCTTACCTGGTTTTGACATCCACAGAATCCTGTAGAAATATGGGAGTGCCGTGAGGAACTGTGAGACAGGTGCTGCATGGCTGTCGTCAGCTCGTGTTGTGAAATGTTGGGTTAAGTCCCGCAACGAGCGTAACCCTTATCCTTTGTTGCCAGCGCAGAAAGGCGGGAACTCAGAGGAGACTGCCGGTGATAAACTGGAGGAAGGTAGGGATGACGTCAAGTCATCATGGCCCTTACAACCAGGGCTACACACGTGCTACAATGGCGCATACAAAGGGAAGCAACCTCGTAAGAGTAAGCAGATCTCACAAAATGAGTCGTAGTTCGGACTGGAGTCTGCAACCCGACTCCACGAAGTCGGAATCGCTAGTAATCGTGGATCAGCATGCCACGGTGAATACGTTCTCGGGCCTTGTACACACCGCCCGTCACACCATGGGAGTGGGTTGTAAAAGAAGTAAGTAGTTTAACCTCCAGTAGGAGGAGGGCGCTTACCACTTTGTGATTCATAACTGGGGTGAAGTCGTAACAAGGTAACCGTAGGGGAACCTGTGGTTGGATCACCTCCTTAAAATTAATGAGCATTCCGTTCAGTGCACATCCAAATGAGGACTTAGGCCTGTAGCTCAGTAGGTTAGAGCGCACCCCTGATAAGGGTGAGGTCAGTGGTTCAAATCCACTCAGGCCTATCAATCAGATTTCTAAGAAGGGGCTATAGCTCAGTTGGTAGAGCGCCTGTTTTGCACGCAGGAGGCCAGCGGTTCAAATCCGCTTAGCTCCACCACAACTTACAACAGTAAGTAATTTTATAAAAATAATGTCACTCTGCTCATAAGTAAGAGAATAACTACATAGATAGGATTTTCTGATAATCGATAATCTATAACATCAGTGAATGATAAAAGAGGAGATTTTTTTCTTTTTAATTGTTCAAGTTAAAAGTCGTTTAACGGCTTCACCTATTTGAGTAAGATTTCGGACTGTAGTAACACCAGCACTTTTCAGGTGATCAAATTTTTTCTCGGCTGTTTCCTCGCCATGCGCAATAATCGCTCCGGCATGTCCCATACGTTTTCCTGGAGGAGCAGAAAGACCCGCTATATATGCTACTACTGGTTTGGTAACGTATTCTTTTATATATATTGATGCTTCTTCTTCGGCACTTCCACCGATTTCTCCAATTAAAACTATTATTTTTGTTTGTGAATCATCTTGAAATAGTTTTATAATTTCTTTAAAATTAGTACCTGATATAGGATCCCCACCAATTCCAACACAAGTAGATTGTCCATATCCTAGATCACTAGTCTGCTTGACCGCTTCATAAGTTAATGTTCCTGAACGAGATACTATGCCTACTGGTCCAGGCTGATGAATTTGAGTAGGCATAATTCCTATTTTACATTCGCCAGGGGTGATTATTCCAGGACAATTTGGACCAATCATACAGACGCCGGTTTCATTTAATTTTATTTTTATGAGCAGCATGTCTTGCGTGGGCATTCCTTCAGTAATGGTAACAATTAGCATAATTCCAGCTTCAATAGCTTCTAAAATGCTATCCTTGCAAAAGGGTGCAGGCACAAAAATTACAGATGTTGTGGCTCCGGTTTCTTCCACAGCTTCCCTAACAGTATTAAATACAGGGACACCTATATGTACTTGTCCTCCCTTACCTGGGGTAACCCCCGCAGTAATTTTAGTTCCATAAGATAACGAATGTGCAGAATGAATAGTACCTTGAATACCCGTGATGCCCTGACATATGACCTTAGTATTTTTATTAATTAAAATGGACATTATTTTTCTTCTTATTCTTAGTTAACTTCACTACTAATTGTGACGCTTCTTGTAAACTATGAGCTACCAAAATTTTATGCTTTTTGTTCGACCGGGAGAAAAGAGCAAGTTTATGGGATCCTAGATCCGCATGGTTCCCTTCTAAACGTACTATAACTGGTACTTTGATATTAAGCTCTAATATAGATCTTATAATGCCTTCTGCAATTAGATCACAACTAACAATACCACCAAAAATATTTACCAGAATTGCTTGAACTTGATTATCATTAAGAATGATCTTGAAAGCTTCGAGGACTTTATCTTGAGTAACTCCTCCACCAACATCCAGAAAATTAGCCGGTTTTCCCCCATAAAGCTTGATTATATCCATAGTTCCCATAGCTAACCCCGCCCCATTGACCATACATCCTATATTACCCTGGAGTGATACATAATTCAGACCACATTCTGTAGCATATGCTTCCAGGGGTTCTTCCTGAGAAGGATCTTTCATTTTACAGAGTTCTGGTTGTCTAAATAGAGCATTTTCATCTACCCTCAATTTAGCATCTAAACAGATTAGATCTCCGCTTTTAGTAACTGCTAGAGGATTGATTTCTGCTAATAATAAATCATAGTTGATAAATAACTTTGATAATTCTAAAAAAATTTTGGTAAATTTAGATCCTAGCTCTCCATATAGTCCCAGTTTAAATGCCATAGTTCGTCCTTGAAATAATTGTGGCCCTATACGAGGATCTATGATAACCTTATGGATTATATTCTGGTTTTGGACAACTCGTTTTTCAATATTGACTCCTCCTGCCCGAGAAGCTATAAAGATAATATTACAACTACTACGATCTATCACCATCGATAAATAAAGTTCTTGATTAATAGGAGTTACAGCTTCAATGAGAATTTTATTAACTGGAAGACCACGTTTATTCGTTTGAGAGGTGACTAAACGATTTCCGATCCAATATTTTATAAAACTACGTAGATTTGTCTTATCCTGTATAATTTTTACTCCTCCTGATTTTCCACGCCCTCCCGCATGTACTTGACATTTTGCTATCCATGGAGGTTCCATTTTAACTACTACTTTATCTACCTCAGCAGAGTCACTACAAATATATCCTCCTACTGGGATTGGTAATCCATATTTTGCTAATATTTGCTTAGACTGATATTCATGTAATTTCATGTCAATTACACCTCGAGTATTAAACGAGTAGGATCTTCGATTATTTCTTTGATAGTCACTAAAGAACTTACTGCCTCTCGACCGTCAATTAAACGATGATCATAAGAAAGTGCTAGATACATCATGGGTAAAATTATAATGTTTCCGTTTACAGCCATAGGACGATCTTTGACCGCATGCATGCCCAGAATACCAATTTGTGGTGGATTAATAATAGGAGTAGATATTAACGAACCGAATATTCCTCCATTAGTAATGGTAAAATTACCTCCTGTAATTTCATCTACCGTTAATTTACCTTCTTTCCCTTTAACAGCAAGAACTTTAATTTTTTTCTCTATATCTGCAATACTCATTAGATCTACGTTATGTAGTACTGGAGTTACTAATCCTCGCGGGGTAGATATTGCAATACTTATATCAAAATAATCGTGATATACCACTTCATCGCCATCAATATAGGCATTTAATTCGGGAAATTTTTTTAGTGCTGCGATGACTGCTTTAACGTAAAAAGACATAAAACCTAAACGAATTCCATAAATTTTCTGGAATTCTTCACCATATTTACTACGTAAATCTATGATTTTTTTCATGTTAACTTCATTAAAAGTAGTTAACATAGCAGTATTGTTTTTAGTTTCTAATAAACGCTCTGCAATACGTTTACGTAAACGTGTCATTGGTACTCGTTTGTCAGGTTTTTTTTCACTCCTCAAGATCATGTTTGACCTTTCATTGTTCGAATTTTGCTGATCAAGATAATTCTTGATATCTATACGCGTTATACGTCCCCCTACACCACTTCCTTGAATTCTCCTCCAGTTATTCTGTAAATTATTATTGTGTTCAGCCAATAATCGCCTCACCGTGGGACTTACATCTTGAGGTTGAGTACTTTCCGGGAGGGGAAGGAGGTTAGAATTTAATCGTGATAATTTATATTTATCCCCATCATCGGAGTGATGCGTCGAGGACGAGTGTTCATTTAATTTAAAATATCCGATCACCTCTTTAGAGGTAACTAGAGCTCCATCATCTTTCAAGATGGACACTAATATTCCGTCCATAGTAGCAGGTACTTCGATAATTACCTTATCAGTTTCAATTTCTACTAAAACATCATTACACTTGAATAAATCTCCCGGGTGTTTATGCCAGGATAATACTACTGCATCTGCTACAGATTCAGGTAGATCTGGTACGATAATATCGTGGTTACTCATAAATATATCTATCCTTTTTAAAAATTAATCACAATCTATACTCAGTGCTTTATTAAGAACTGCTTGTTGCTGTTGCTGATGGACATACATATAACCTACAGCGGGGGAAGCAGATGCGGCACGACCAGCATATTTGCAGAAAGATCCCACGCCAATCACATCCTGGATATATGGTTGAATGTAAGACCATGCTCCTTGATTGAGGGGTTCTTCCTGACACCATACAAAATCACGGACCTGCAAATAATTTTGCAATATTTTTTGCACTATTTTTTTAGGAAAAGGATATAGTTGTTCGATCCGAATGATAACACTATCTAATTGTTTGTTTTTACGACGGTGTTCTACTAAGTCATAGTATACTTTTCCGCAACACAAAATAATTCGTTTAACATCTGAGGGGATTATTGATTTTTCTACTTCGTCAATAGCGAGTTTAAATTTTCCCTGTGCTAATTCATTCAACGCAGAACTGGCTAGAGGATGTCGAAGCAGGGATTTAGGTGACATGATAATTAATGGGCGTATAGAACATAATAATGCCTGCCGACACAGTAGGTTATATATTTGTGCCGGTGTAGTAGGTATACAAACCTGCATATTTTGTTCTGCACATAACTGAAGATAACGTTCGAGACGAGCAGAGGAATGTTCCGGACCTTGACCCTCATATCCATGAGGTAATAACATTACTAAACCACACCTTTGTCCCCACTTTTGCTCCCCAGAACTAATAAATTGATCGATTACTACTTGAGCTCCATTAGCAAAATCTCCAAATTGTGCTTCCCAGATAGTTAAATGGTTCGGGTTTGTAGCTGCGTATCCATATTCAAATGCTAAAGCAGCTTCTTCTGAAAGTACTGAGTTCCAAATTTGGAAGTCTCCTTGGTAAGGATGAATATGTTGCAAGGGTATATAAGTGTTACCATCACTTTGATTATAAATAACTGCATGACGCTGAAAAAAAGTACCTCTTCCTACATCTTCACCTGTTATGCGGATCTCAATTCCCTTGTCTACTAATGTTGCATACGCAAGATTTTCTGCGGTACTCCAATCCAAAGGTCTCTGACCATCCGCCATTTCAGAACGAACCTGGTATATTTTTGACACCCTTGGATGCATCTTGATAGAGTTAGGTACTAAACTAATGCATTTTGCAAGTGTTTTTAACTTCATGACATCAAGTTCTAAGTTTTTTTCTTCATGATCTAGTTCTTCCTGATGTAAAAATGGAGGATTGTTTATGATCTTCTTGTCCTTACAGATCTCAGACACTATGCATTCACCTTGCTCTAACGATGACCGATAGTGATCTACCATATTCTTAGCTTCTTTTATACTAATAACTTGTTCCTGAATTAATTTATCAACATAAATTTTACGACTGGTAGGATGATTCTGTATAATTTGATACATAACAGGCTGAGTAGCACTAGGTTCATCAGCCTCATTATGTCCATGACGTCGATAACATACTAAATCTATAAATACATCTCTCTTAAAGAGAGTCCGGTAATTTAACGCTAAGCGAGTAGCAAAAATACTGGCTTCTATATCATCCGCATTAACATGTAATATCGGTGCTTGTACCATTTTTCCAATATCAGTACAGTACTGGCTAGTTCGTCCTTCTTTTACTGAGGTAGTAAATCCAATTTGATTATTTATCACTATCCGAATTGTTCCCCCTACTTCATAACCCCGCAGTTTTGACATATTTAAAGTTTCTTGCATTATGCCTTGTCCTATGATCGCTGCATCGCCATGAATAGTAATGGGCAATACTGGATAAACATCTGTTTTTTCATTAATTTTATCTAATAGTGCCCGGACGGAACCCATAACTACGGGATTAATAATTTCCAGGTGAGACGGATTAAATTTCAAAACGAGATGAATTTTTCTTCCATTTTTGGTCTTGATATCCGAGGTATAACCCATGTGATATTTAACATCTCCACTCCCATAAAATTTATTTTTTTTACCTAAAAATTCATCTAATAAATCTTGAGTTTTTTTTCCAAAAATATTTACAAGGACATTAAGACGTCCGCGATGTGCCATACCAAAAACTATATCACTTATGCCTCGTTTCGCAGCATAACGTACTATTTCTTTCATCATTGGTAATAATGAATCACCTCCTTCGAGGGAAAAACGTTTGGATCCGGGAAATTTATTACCTAAATATAGTTCTATTCCTTCAGCAGAAGTTAGATCTTGGAGAAAAATTCTCTTTTCCCTCGGAGTAAAAATTTTCGTTCCTCCTGAAGATTCAATATAGTGCTGGAGCCACATTTTTTCCTTTAGATTGGATAGATGCATATATTCAATCCCAATGGATCCACAGTATGTTTTTTTCAGGGTATTATAAATTTCTGCTACCGTCATAGCTTTAGATTGGTTAAAAGTTAACCCGGACTCTTCTACATTTAACCATGTATGATAATCTGCCTCAGTGAGATTATAAAATTGGGAATCAAGATTAGGTACGATGTCTGGTTTCCATAATCCTAGCGGATCTAGATTAGCTTGCTGGTGACCACGGTATCGAAAGAAGTCAATTAATTGAATTAATCTTATCTGTTGAGATACATTATGCTCGTTAGTTTTTGGTACCCCCTGATTCAGATCTTCTAAAGTAGAAATGTTCTTAAATACTGAAAACCATGTCGGGTCTACCGAATGAGAATCTATTAAAAAATTATTATAGAGATGCTCTATCCATAATTTGTTATCTCCCGCCATCCAAGAAGTTTCAAGCCAGTTCTTCATCGCACTGTTGTGCATTTTTCCATACCTTAATTAACACACTATTGTGTGTTGTAGTGTCTACTCGATTCAAAATCAATAACATGTAACTGGATAAAATTAAAGAGTTCTTTTTAATAACATTAACTTAATATTATTAATAGCTCGTGTAGGATTTAATCTCTTAGGACACACATTGAGACAATTCATAATACTATGACAACGAAATACACTAAAAGCATCATTAAGATCTTCCAATCGTTTTTCTATGTCCTTATCTCTATTATCTACCAAAAAACGATAAGCTGTTAATAATCCAGCGGGTCCGATGAATTTGTCAGGATTCCACCAAAATGAAGGACATGCGGTAGAACAACAAGCACATAAAATACATTCATATAACCCATTTAACTTTTCTCGTTGGGCAGGAGTTTGCAAATATTCGCGAACGGGAACTGTATCATTTAATAGGTAAGGTTTAATTTTTTTATACTGCCGGTAAAATATATCCAAATCCACAATAAGATCCCGTATTACTGGGAGGCCTGGTAAAGGACGGACAATAATTTTCTTCTTATTTCTCAGGACAGAAGAAAGAGGAGTTATACAAGCTAAACCATTTTTTCCATTAATATTTAAACCATCAGATCCACAGACTCCTTCCCTACAAGATCTACGAAAAGATAGAGTAGGATCTTGTTCTTTTATAAGTAACAGGGCATCTAACAGCACCATATCATGACGACACTCGTCTATCCTTAAAATATAATCTTGCATTCGTGGCGGGTGATTAGTTTCTGAGTTATAGCGATAAATAGAAAATTTTAAGTTCATTTTGTCTATTGCTTCATCCATCTATATTAATAGGTACGTACTTTAGGAGGGAAGCATTCCCTAAATTGGGGTTGCATGTTTACTTTGCGTCGCATCATGCATTTTTTTTGCGGAAGATATAAGCTATGACATAACCAATAGTGATCATCTCTCTCAGGGTAATCATAACGACTATGTGCTCCTCTACTTTCAGTCCTAAAAATTGCCGACAAAGCCGTGATATAAGCAGTTTCCATCAAATTATCTAATTCTAGACATTCTACCCGATGAGTATTAAAACTCTTAGAATTATCTTGAAAAGAAGCGTCTTTCAAACGTTCACGAATGACTCTTAATTTTTCCAGGCCTTTTTCCATATTTTTTCCTTCACGAAATACCGAAAAATGATGTTGCATACAAGATTGTAATATTTTCCGGATAGTGACTGGATTTTCTTTACCTTTATTATGCTCCCATCGTTTTAATCTTTCTAAGGAACATAAAATTTCTTCACCAGAAGCGGGACGAATTGGTCCTTGTTCTTGAACAAATTTACGTAGATGCAAACCTACGGCACGACCAAATACCACTATGTCAAGTAAGGAATTGCCACCTAGACGATTCGCACCATGTACGGATACGCAGGCAATTTCTCCTATTGCAAAAAGTCCCGGGATAATAATATCTTCACCTTTTTCATTAACAGTGATAACTTGACCGGTAATTTTAGTGGGGACACCTCCCATCATGTAATGGCATGTAGGTAACACTGGAATGGGTTCTTTAGTAGGATCTACGTGAGCAAAAGTACGGGATAGTTCAAGAATACCGGGTAAACGATTCTCAATCATTTCTCTTTCTAAATGATCTAATTTTAATTTTACATGTGGACCCCATAAACTTTCTTCATAACCTCGTTGTTCTATTATTTCCATCATTATGGCACGTGATATCACATCACGACTCGCTAAATCCTTAGCCTTGGGAGCATAAAATTCCATAAAACGTTCCCCATTTCTATTAAACAAATATCCTCCCTCACCTCGACACGCCTCCGTAATTAATATTCCCGATCCCGCAATTCCGGTAGGATGAAACTGCCACATTTCCATATCTTGCACCGGGACGCCGGCGCGAATCGCCATTCCAATTCCATCTCCAGTATTAATATGCGCATTAGTTGTCGACTGATAAATTCTTCCCGCGCCTCCCGTAGCTAAAATAGTAGCACGAGATTTAAAATACACTATTTCCCCCGTTTCGATGCATAAAGCAGTACATCCCACAATACTACCATCCTGATTTTTGACTAAATCTAGAGCATACCATTCGGAAAAAATGGAAGTATTATTTTTGATGTTTTGCTGATACAGCGTGTGTAATAATGCATGCCCAGTACGATCGGAGGCTGACGCAGTTCGAGCCGCTTGTTCGGAACCAAAATTTATGGTCTGTCCGCCAAATGGTCGTTGATATATTTTTCCATTTGTATTTCTGGAAAATGGAAGTCCCATATGTTCTAATTCCAAAATCACTTCGGGACCATTTTTACACATATATTCAATAGCATCTTGATCACCCAAATAGTCAGAACCTTTGACAGTATCGTACATATGCCATTCCCAATTATCGATATGGTTATTTCCTAAAGCAACTGTTATTCCTCCTTGTGCAGATACTGTATGGGAACGAGTAGGAAAGACTTTAGACAACAGAGCACAATTATTATTCCCGTTTTGGGTAATCTGTAACGCCGCTCTCATTCCAGCTCCGCCTCCTCCGATAATAATGACATCAAATTCTTTAACTGTAAAATGCATTATTATACACTCCAGACTACTATCATTCCATACACCACATATCCTAATAGGACTATAAAGTTTACTAATTGTAATATTATACGTATTGCCCGTAACTGGACATAATCAGTTAAAACTTGCCATATTCCAATGACTCCATGAACTATAATAGATAATAAAGTTAATGATGTGAACCATTTTGTCCTGGTAGAAGCAAAGAAATCTCTCCAAATGACATAATTCATTTTTTTTACATTGAAAAACCAGAAAATTATTAGATAGAGTATGTAGAGGGCTATCAACATTGCCGAAACTCGCAACAAGATCCAAAAATATATTCCCTTCATTCTTCTTACCATATAATTAATCCCGTAATGATTGATATAAGAATGGTAAAAATAAAGACTACCTGCGCTGAAAATATGCCCGCCTGATAATTATCATCAATGATTCCGAAATCCATCAATATGTGTCTAACACCGGCAATAATATGATAAAAAAGGATAGTTAACAATTTCCACATTATCACTTTAAAAAAAATATTCTTTATCCACACCTGGAACTGTAAAAATCCGGCGGGGGATGATAATGAAATATCAAGCATTCTCAGTATAATACCTACTATAATTAGGTTAATTATACCAGATAATCGGTGAAGAATCGATGTAATAGCAGTTATAGGAAATTGCAGGGTGGTAAGATTTAAATTTACCGGTCTTCTTTGTCTTTTCACACTATTAATTACCCAGAAAGATCAAATTTACTTTATATTAAAAAATATTAGCGGAGGGTGACCTGAATATAACGTCCCCTTATCTCACTTAGTATTATTTTGTATATTATGGTCAAAGTATAAAACTATCGCATTATCATGACAATTCTCTTATAATATATTTACGTATTATTTTTTCTTGGAACATATCAAGTATTATGATCACTACATAAAAACGAGGTAATATTATGTATCTGACATTTTTAATAGCATTTATGACTATTATTAGTTTTTTGTTAGAAAAAAAAAAACAGGTTATTTATTATGGGCATTATTATTAATAGTCACTCTTATTTTATTCAAGAATCATGCCGATCAACCATTAAATTTATCATTCTAAGCCAGACTAATAGAGGATAGAATGCAATGGTAACCAGTATTTTTTCTTTTTATCCTAGCCAGGATAAGGATCCATTTTTTTCTAGAATTAGTAAAATTTTGAATTTACTCCTCTTATGGGGCAATAATGTTATACTAATCATTGCATTCGGTTATCAATTCGCACGTCACGAACTACCGTGTCCCATCTGTTTGCTGCAACGGGTGGGGATTATTCTTATAAGTATAGGTTTTTTTCTCAATGTGCGCTTTGGTATTAGACCTAGTCATTATGGAGTAGCGTTAGTAGGTTGTGTTATTACCATTCTGATTGCCATGCGACAAGTGTTTTTACATATTACTCCTGGAAATCTTGGATACGGAAGTTCAATTTTTGGGGTTCATTTTTATAGTTTAGCTGTTTTGAGCTCTTTATTAACTATTATTACTATTGCTTTTCTGTTACTAGGGCAGAATTGGGAAGAGAGTAGAAAACTTATGCCCTTAAATTTATTAACAAGGTGGGAAAAAATCGCTATTATAGTATTTGCGGTATTAATCGTGGGAAATTTTTTCTCTACAGTACTAGAATGTGAGTTAGGGAAATGTGTTAGTGACCCTATTGTCTACCAATTACTGAATCATCATAATTTTCATCCATAACTCTAAAGAGTTTAATATTTTTATGCGGGATTTTCAATATCCATAAACATGACCCTAAGAGCATAATTATTTTCTAGCCATTTACTTAAAGCCTTTATTCCTCCACGCTCGGTAGCATGGTGACCAGCAGCAAAAAAATGTATTCCATTTTCACGCGCGATATGAATTGTTTGTTCGGATACTTCCCCCGTAATAAATGCGTCAACACCAAAAGTACCTGCCTGCTCAATAAAATCTTGTCCAGCTCCCGTCGACCAAGCAATTCGGGTAATGAAATCGGGTGCATTGTCCCTACAATGTAATGGGATACGACCTAATTTAGTGGATAACAGTTGGTTTAGGGCTTCACTAGTTAAAGGATCTCTAAATTTACCCCACCACAGTAAAGGGACTATTTCTCCTTGTACTATTATACCTAATAACTTTGCCAACTGAGCATTATTCCCCAATTGGGGATGAGCATCCAGCGGTAAATGCCAGCAATATAAATTAATATCATTTACTAAAATAGTCTTGAGACGCTTTCGTTTTATTCCTTTAATTACTAAAGATTCATTCTTCCAAAAATAACCATGATGTACTATGACGGCATCTGCCCGGTGCTTAACAGCCTCTTCGAGCAATGCTTGACATGCGGTAACGCCACTAACAATCTTGAAGATCTGGTCTCGACCGGTAACCTGCAAACCATTAGGAACATAATCGCGAAAAGAATCACTTCTGAGCAGTTGATTAATTAACTGTTCTAATTCGGTATTGTGCATTAATAAAATTAATTATCCTTGATTTATATTAAATAACCACAGGGTTACATTCGCTTGATTCAGAGATATCTGCACTTCAATATTTATCAGTTCCAATACTCTAGCGTAGATTTTACTTGTGTCAAGTAAATGAATTTATATGTAATGGCTACGAAATACAATATTTATCGTGGATATGCAGCATATAATTATTGATATCCCACTAATTTGAGCATAACTTATTTATATAAAGATGTGGGTGTAAGATGATGAACAAAACTGTAAAATATTGATGATCCTTTGCCCTAAAAGTTCCAGGATCTTATCTACTAGTAAATTACGGACCGGTAGGAATGTGCCAAGATCTCTTGAGTCCTGGATAGGAGGAACAATAAATAGATGATGCCATTAACCCCCACAAACCGTTCAGATAATAATGATTTACTTATTTAAGAATGGATGGAATAAATTGTGCAAGAACTACGAACCGCGAGAGCTATCATCTATAATTGTTAACTATTCACTTGGTAATTCTTAAGACGTTGAATAATCTTTTTCCCCTTTTTTCATGAGAAAAATCATAATATAATAATAAAGCTCTTTGTGCTCTGGTATTAAAAATATATTGGTTCATAATATAAATCAAGAGGTAGAAAAATTTTATGGAAAATAAAGATGTCAACCAACTAGGAATTTTTTTTGGAAGTGATACTGGTAATACTGAGAAGGTAGCTAATATTATTAAAAAAACTTTAGGGTACCACTGCCCTGCTGAAGTAAATGATATTGCTAAAAGTAAGCCAGAAGATTTAGATAAATTTCCCCTCTTGTTATTAGGTATACCTACGTGGTATTATGGTGAAGCCCAATGCGATTGGGATGATTTTTTTCCCACCTTAACACAGATAGATTGGAGCAACAAATATGTGGGAATCTTTGGTTGTGGAGATCAAGTAGACTATTCAGAATATTTCTGTGACGCTATGGGCACCTTACGAGATATAATACAGCCTCAAGGCGCAAAAATTGTGGGTCAATGGTCCACCAGAGGATATATTTTTGATAGTTCTAAAAGTTTAGTAAATAATCAATATTTTATTGGTCTTGCTATAGATGAAGATCGGCAACCAGAGTTAACTAATGACCGCGTGGAAAGATGGCTGATTCAAGTTTGTGGTGAAATTCCTTCTTCTCTTTCATTCCTATAAAGAGAAATAGAATGCGTGAGATTATACGTACGGTGGTGGTACGTTAGTGGTATTTTTCCACTGATCTCTTAATGCCACCGTAAGGTTAAATACGAGATTAGTGTCAGAAGAATCATTGCTATCAACACAAAAGTAACCTATTCGTTCGAACTGATAGTGAGTATTAGAATTCGTATTCTTAACGACGCTAGGCTCAACAAATCCTTGACATCTCCGTAAAGAATGGGGATTAATGTGAGCTAAAAAATTATCATCTCGAGCATCATCAGGATTAGAAATATTAAATAAATGATCATAAATTCTGAATTGGGCAGGTAAAGCATGCTGGACGGATACCCAGTGAATTACTCCTAATGTGGGTGATTTATTGTCCTGAAAAAAAAATTTTTCATGATCGCAGCTGCAGTAAAGACAGATAATATTATGATTTTTATCCTTCACAACACGTTCTGCTTTAATGACATAAGCATTTCTGAGTCTCACTTTTCTTCCTAGAACCAATCTTTTATATTGAGGATTATTAATTACCTCACAAAAATCATCCCGATCAATATATATTTCCCGACTAAAAGGAACCAGTCTAGTACCCAGCTTATTATTCGTAGGATGATTTCTCATCCTTAAGATTTCGGTATAAGAAGGAGGTATATTCTCTAATACTACTCTTAAGGGTTTTAACACGGCCATAGCCCGAGGGGATTTTTCATTCAATTCTTCACGTATACATGCTTCTAAAGCAGACATCTCCACCATACTTTTCTGCTTAGTAACTCCGATTCTTCGACAGAATTCTCGAATTGCACTGGCCGTATATCCTCTTCTGCGTAATCCAGCAATGGTTAACATCCGAGGATCATCCCACTCTTTAACTATATCTTTTAAGAGCAGAAGATTTAGCTTTCGCTTCGACATTACCGCATACTCTAAATTTAATCTAGAAAATTCGTATTGTCGCGGATGAGCAGAAATAGTAAGATGATCTAATATCCAGTCATACAACCGCCTGTTGTCTTGGAATTCAAGGGTACATAGTGAATGGGTAATTCCCTCCATCGCATCTGAAATACAATGGGTAAAATCATACATGGGATAGATACACCATTTTTTTCCTGTCTGATGGTGTGCTACATACTTAATTCGATAGAGAATAGGATCGCGCATGACCATATAACTAGAAGCCATATCTATTTTTGCGCGTAGACATGCAGCTCCTTCCGAGAAATACCCCGCGCGCATTTTTTTAAATAACCGGATATTTTCCTTTACACTGCGATTTCGATAAGGACTATTCTTTCCCGGTCTAGTCAGAGTTCCACGATACTCTCGAATTGTCTCGGGAGTTAATTCATCAACGTAAGCTAAATGTTGGTCAATTAGTTCGATGGCAAAATTATATAATTTCTCGAAATAATTGGAGGAAAATCGTACTTCACCACTCCACTGATATCCCATCCACTGCACATCATACTTAATTGATTCTACATATTCTTGATTTTCTTTTGTAGGATTAGTATCATCTAAGCGAAGATTACATTGTCCTTGATAATCTTGTGCTATTCCAAAGTTCAGACAAATAGCTTTCGCATGTCCAATATGTAAAGGTCCATTAGGTTCCGGAGGAAATCTGGTATGTACTATATTATATTTACCCTGAGATAAGTCTTTATCAATTATTTGTCTAATAAAATTAGTGGGAGAATAATATTCTGATTTTTTCTTCATGGTCTCAATAGAAAAGATATATATTCATGCGAGTAATTTAATTATATTTTGATATTCCAAATAAATAAATAATATTTAGTTAAATTTTAATTTAAAACTTAAAATTAATCTGGAATCATCTGGGTATTAGGAATTCCCGAAGATTAAAAAATATGAAAAAAAAAATTTATTGACGCGAGGATGATTATTTTCGCATACTTATTATAATAGATGGCTACGTAGCTCAGCTGGATAGAGCACAGCACTCATAATGCTGGGGTCACAGGTTCGAGTCCCGTCGTAGCCACAATAAAATAATAATATAAGTGTATAAGTACTAATTTAGGCGGAAGTGGCGAAATAGGTAGACGCACCAGATTTAGGTTCTGGTACTCATAAAAGGTGTGCGAGTTCAAGTCTCGCCTTCCGCACCATCATGTAGGAGATAAAATGGGGTATAGCCAAGCGGTAAGGCACCGGGTTTTGATCCCGGCATTCCTAGGTTCGAATCCTAGTACCCCAGTTAATGGGGTATAGCCAAGCGGTAAGGCACCGGATTCTGATTTCGGCATTCCTAGGTTCGAATCCTAGTACCCCAAGTATTATTCTAAACTTTTTAAACTATAGTGACCTAATTTTACTGAAATGAAAAAAAAATTATATATAAAAACTTGGGGATGTCAGATGAATGAGTATGATTCATCTAAAATGGCCACTATGCTTAACAACTATGGTTATTTACTTACTCATTTCTCTGAAGATGCTGATATTTTATTACTTAATACATGCTCAATCCGTGAAAAACCCCAAGAAAAAGTCTTTCATCAACTGGGACGATGGAAAGTACTAAAAGATAAAAATTCACAGATAATAATTGGAGTAGGAGGATGTGTAGCTTCACAGGAAGGAGAAAAAATTTTTCAGCGGGCTAATTATGTGGATATTGTCTTTGGTCCCCAAACTATTCATCGTTTGCCGGAGATGATTAAGAGTGTGATAAAAAAACGACAGCATATTATAGATGTCAGTTTTCCGGAAGAAAAGTTTAATTTCTTACCTCGAATCATGAAAGATCCGGGAAGTAAAAAACCAACCGCTCTGGTTTCCATAATGGAAGGTTGTAATAAATCTTGTACTTACTGTGTGGTTCCTTATACGAGGGGGAAAGAAATTAGTCGCTGCTGTGATGATATTTTGTCAGAAATTATCTTCTTAGCTAATCAAGGCGTCCATGATATTAACCTCTTAGGACAGAATGTTAATGCATATCGCGGATCAACGTCCAGAAATGAAGTTTGCCACTTTGCCGATCTTCTCCGTAGAATATCTTTAGTTAAGGGTATTAATCGTCTCCGCTTTACTACTAATCACCCCCGACATTTTACCGAGGATATAATTGAAGTTTATCGTGATCACCCACAACTCTCAAATTTTCTCCATCTTCCAGTACAAAGTGGTTCCGATAGAATCTTAAAGATCATGCAACGAGGATATACGACCAAGAAGTATAGGCAAATTATCCATAAATTACGGTCTGTACGTCCTAATATCCATGTAAGTTCCGATTTTATTGTTGGTTTTCCCAGCGAAACTGCAGAGGATTTTGATCAAACACTACAATTTATATCAGAAATAAATTTTGATATGAGTTTTAGTTTTATATATTCGTCCAGACCGGGAACTAAAGCGGCTACCATGACTAATTATATTAGTGAAAAAGAAAAAAAAGATCGTTTATATCGGATCCAAGCACTGCTTAAGCAACAGACTCTCTCTTGGAGCCGACGGATGCTAGGTAGTGTACAAAGAGTGCTAGTGGAAGGACGTTCCCGTAAAAATATTACAGAACTTTCCGGTCGGACTGATAATAATCGCGTGGTAAATTTTGCAAGCAAAGTAGATCTAATAGGTAATTTTATTGATGTAGAAATAGTAGAAGTTTGTCCAAATTCTCTCAGGGGGAAAATTATAGGTAAATAAAAGTGAGACTAATGTAATTAATGAAAAGAATTATTTTAAATCTGCAAATTGTCTGTCATGAACGTGTACACTTACCTACAGTGGAGCATTTTTCGATATGGGTAGAGGCTGTTCTATTTTTTTTAAAATTTAAAAAATATCAGGAAGTGACTATTCGTATAGTAGATACGGATGAAAGTAAAGCTCTGAATTTACGTTATCGGCGTAAAAATATAGCAACGAATATATTATCATTTCCATTTGAGATACCTCTTATTAATTCTTTAAAGATCTCGTTACTAGGAGATTTGGTTATTTGTGGGGCGATTGTAGAAAAAGAAGCTCAAGAACAGCAAAAAATATTGAGAGAACATTGGGCTCATCTGGTAATTCATGGCAGTCTACACTTACTAGGTTATGATCATATTACGCTCGATAACGCCCACAATATGGAATTAATAGAAACACAAATTATGATGAATCTTGGATATTCTGATCCTTATAAAAAAATATCATCCTCTTCAATAATATTGAAGAAAATTTTTTAAAACCGTAAAATATCTAGGTGTTTTTTTTAAATAGCAAGGTAAGAGAAGCTAGATGCAAAATCAATATCGTCCGGAAGAGATAGAACCCTACGTACAGCTGGCTTGGGAAGAAAATAAGACTTTTCAAGTGCAGGAAGAAGAAGGAAAAGCAAAATTTTATTGTTTATCAATGCCTCCCTATCCTTCGGGCAATTTACATATGGGTCATGTGCGTAATTATACTATTGGCGATGTAATTGCTCGATACCAGCGAATGAAAGGTAAAAATGTGTTACATCCTATGGGATGGGATGCCTTTGGTTTGCCCGCAGAAATCGCAGCTATAAACAATAATACTGTCCCTGCAGATTGGACATATAGCAATATCAATTATATGAAAAAACAGCTTAAAGTATTGGGATTTAGTTATGACTGGAGTAGGGAATTGGTGACCTGTAATCCCGAATATTATCGTTGGGAACAATGGTTTTTCACTAAATTATATGACAAAGGTTTAGTATATAAAAAATTATCTTTTGTTAATTGGTGTCCCACTGACAAAACTGTATTGGCCAATGAGCAAGTAATAGATGGATGCTGTTGGCGTTGTGATACCCGAGTAGCACTACGTAAAGTACCGCAGTGGTTTATAAGGATCACTTCTTATGCAGAAGAATTACTTCATGGATTAGACCACCTAGAATTTTGGCCGGATCAAGTGAAAAATATGCAACGTAATTGGATTGGTCGTTCTGAGGGAGTAGAAATCACTTTTCCATTGGTAGGATATGAAAATAAGATAACAATATATACTACCCGACCAGATACTATCATGGGTATAACCTGTCTAGCAATTGCACTAGAGCATCCTGTTGCGGTTGAAGCGGCTGTAATCAATCTTGCTCTGTGTAATTTCATCCGTAAGTATGGATGTGTAAAATATCCACAAAACGAAAGATCCTACTCGGAAACAATAGTAGGAATGTCTACCGACCTTTTTGCCATTCATCCCTTAACTAGGGAAAAATTACCTATTTGGGTAGTAAACTTTATCAGTTTAGAATATGGTACCGGTGGAGTGATGATAGTACCTGCTCATGACCAGCGAGACTGGGAGTTTGCGAATAAATATAATTTACCAATTAAATCCGTCCTCTTAGCTGCAGATGGAACGCCACCCGATGTTAGGAGACGTGCTATGACGGAAAGGGGAACATTATTTAATTCGGGTGAATTCAATGGTTTATCCAATGAAGTAGGTAGTAATATAATTATTACCACCCTGATAAATAAAGGCGCAGCAAAACGGGCGGTGCACTATCGCCTTCGTGATTGGGGAGTATCTCGTCAACGTTATTGGGGGGCCCCTATTCCAATGATAACACTGGAAAATGGCTCAATTGTTCCCGTGACGGAAAATAAACTTCCTGTTATACTTCCAGAAAATGTCATTTTAGATGGTATTAACAGTCCAATTAAGAATGATGAGAATTGGGGGCAAACTTTAGTTCAGGGGAAAAGAGCTGTTCGAGAAACCGATACTTTTGATACATTCATGGAATCTTCATGGTATTATGCACGCTATACCTGTCCGCACTATAAAAAAGGTATTTTAGATCCCTCTGCAGCCAATTACTGGTTGCCCATAGATCAATATATTGGGGGGATTGAACATGCTATTCTACACTTAATGTATTTTCGATTCTATCATAAGTTACTACGCGATGCAGGATTAGTTCAGACTGACGAACCAGCCAAACGATTATTATGCCAGGGAATGGTGTTGACAGATACTTTTTATTATCTTGGTAACAATCAGGAGCGAATCTGGATTGATCCTCTCCATGTTACCAGTAAGCGAGATGAAAAAGGTAGAATTGTAAAAGCTCAAGATCGTTGCGGACGGGAGTTAATTTATGCTGGTATTAGCAAAATGTCTAAATCTAAAAATAATGGTATTGACCCGCATATAATGATTGAAAAATACGGGGCAGATACGATCCGTTTATTCATAATGTTTGCGGCTCCAGCAGAACTTCCACTACAGTGGAGTAATTCAGGCATAGAAGGTTGCCGTCGTTTTTTGAAACGATTGTGGTATTTAGTTTATAAACACACTCAAAAGGGGGAAATAGATTTTCAACATCATCCAACTCCACTTAATGAACTGCAGTCGTCGTTACGACGAAAATTACATCAAACTATTGCTAAAGTGACTGACGATATTGATCGTCGACAGACTTACAATACCGCTATTGCGGCTATTATGAAATTTCTTAACCATCTGTCTCAATTCTGTCTACAACACTCACAAGATCGATCGTTAATGCAGGAGTCCCTTCTAGCTGTTATAAGAATGTTATATCCTTTTACACCACATATTTGCTTTGTATTATGGCAAGCTCTTCATAACTTTAGAAAAAATATCGATATAGATCACACGGAGTGGCCACAAGTAGATAAAGAAGCACTCAAAGAAAATAGTTGGTTAATCGTCGTCCAAGTAAACGGAAAAGTGCGTGGAAGACTTATTATCCCGACTCACTTTAACGAAAAAAAAATATACCAACAAGCTATCCGAGATCCACAGATATCTAAGTATCTCAAAGGTCTCACAATACGACGATTGTTTTATGTACCTGGTAAACTAATTAATCTAATATTATCCTAAGTAAAATAATATGTTGATTATGTAATATTTTTCTCGATCGATATCAGGGAAAAAATACTGAATTTTCTAAGTGGTGGATTATTATGATTAAACTTACTTCTGAGAACCTGTCCTTTCAGCTGGCTAAAGAATTAAGCAGGTGTTATTTCCTAGTAGGTAATGATTTTTTCTTATTACAAGAAAGCGAACATATAGTGTTCGAGGCAGCTAAAAAAAAAGGATTTCAGGAGCATTACCGTGCTCCGGATAATAATACTCAGGGATGGCAAGATATTATTTTTAATTTTAAAGCACATAGCTTATTTGCTAGAAAACGCACCTTTTGCCTAAAAGTTCCGACCTATTATGAAAAAGAAGTGAGTGTTCTCTGGCAAGAGAGATTATTGATGCTGGCCCAATTATTGCAATCTAATTCTAATATTATCCTAATTATAATTATTTCTTATCTCACCAAGAAACAACAAGATAGTACCTGGTTTACCACACTCAGTACCAAGAACACTGTATTAGTGTCTTGTTTTACCCCTCAAAAAGATCGTTACCTTAAGTGGATAAATCATCGAGCCACAAATATGGGCTTGAATATTGAAGAAGATGCTCTGCAGTTACTTTGTTGTAACTATGAAGGTAACTTATTAGCATTAGTTCAGAAACTTAACATGCTACGTTTGCTATGGCCCGATGGTAGGTTGTCACTTTCTCGAGTAGAAAATATTGTAAGTGATGTATCGTATTTTACTCCTTACCAGTGGTTAGATTCCGTACTATCGGGACAAAGGTTGCGCGCATTACATATATTACATCAGTTACGCCAACAAGGGACTGAAATAAATTTGCTGTGTAACTTTTTATCTTATGATTTAATAACATTACTAACATTACAACAGCATAGTCTAAGATCCTCTTCTTACCCTTTACTACCGAATAATCCTCCCAGGAATAAAAAAATTATTCGATTGACATTTTTAACAAACGCATTAAAAAGACTAAATAATACACATATTAAAGTGGCTCTTACTTTATTGTCTAGGCTAGAAATATCTATTAAAAATAACGATAATCAAACCTTATTATGGTCGAGACTAGAAACTATATCCTTGTTATTAAGCACTAACTAGTTAGGTAGTATAAAAACTATATATCTGTAGATTTATTTTTTACTATAGTAAGATATATTTATGATGATATAAAGTCTGTATAGGAGCCAATTACATGTGCGGCGGAAAATTTATTATTCGTTATCTTGGGCTGCAACCATGGAGTCAAGTATATATAGCAATGCATAATTTTACTAAAAATAGACTATCTTTAACCTTGGATGAACTCTGGTTATTAGAGCATTGGCCGGTCTTTACGCAGGGAAAGTCAGAAAAATATAAGAAGAACATACTTATGCATAGTGAAATTCCAGTCCTGCAAAGTGATCGAGGCGGGAAGATCACTTATCATGGTCCAGGTCAGCTGATCATGTATATTATGATTGATTTAAAAAGAAGAAACCTCAGGGTGAGATATTTAGTTACTGTAATAGAAAAATCTGTTATTAATACCCTTAAATTCTTTAATATTAATGCTCATGTGCGTAAAAATGCTCCGGGAGTATATATTACTGATAAAAAAATTTGCTCCCTTGGTTTACGTATCCACCAGGGTTGTTCACTGCATGGTTTTGCAGTTAACATTTCCATGGATTTAACACCTTTTCAACACATTAATCCTTGTGGTGAGGCAGGTTTAGAGATGACACAATTAAGTGCATTTAATCCTACGGTCTCTTTAGGAGAATTTCAGCAGGTTTTAGTAGATGAGTTTATTAGTATTTTTCAAACCGATATTTAGTAAAACACCATCCTGATGAACTAACCTTCCTCTTTCAGGAAAAAAGAAAGATAAGAATTACATCATCACACATTTACCCAGGATACTTTCGTCATGATGATAATATTCACAAATATCGATAATCCGAAAATGGTATAAGAAAAATGCTGAAAAAACCTGAATGGTTAAGGATCAAATTACCTCATGAATCCCAACATCTCAATAAACTTCAATCATTAATACGTAGAAATGGTTTACATTCCGTTTGTGAAGAAGCATCATGTCCTAATATTATTGATTGTTTTAATCAGGGTAAAGTAACTTTTTTAATTCTAGGTAATATTTGTACCCGACGTTGTCCATTTTGTGATATCTCTCATGGTAGACCATTACCTTCCGATAAAAAGGAACCTCAAAGAATTGCACAAACGATTAATAAGTTACATTTACGCTATATAGTTCTTACCTCTGTTAATCGTGATGATTTACATGATGGGGGGGCCCAACATTTTGTGGATTGTATAGTGGCAATTAGAGAGCTGAATCCGATAATTAGGATTGAAATCCTAGTACCGGATTTTAGGGGATGTCTTGATAAGGCAATGAATATCTTCAATGATATGCCGCCAGATATATTTAACCATAATCTAGAAACTGTTCCTGAACTCTATCACCAAATCCGTCCCGGAGCTAACTATGCTTATTCGTTAAAGTTACTTAAGCGTTTTAAGGAATATCATCCCCAGATTCCAACTAAATCTGGCCTAATGGTAGGTTTAGGAGAAAAATATGCAGATATTATTAATGTTATGCAGGATCTTCGCTCCCATGGAGTGACTATGATCACTATAGGACAATATCTGCAGCCAAGTAGATACAATTTACCAGTCAGACGATATGTGAGTCCAGAGGAGTTTGCAGAGCTCAAAACAAACGCTCAAGCTCTGGGTTTTACTCATGCTGCGTGCTCTCCTTTGGTACGTTCTTCTTATCATGCAGACAAGCAAGCAGAAAAATTATTTAATAATTAAAAAACCCGACATTAAGACGGGTTTTTAATTCTGACTGTTAACTTATACTAGAATCACATTAGCAGCAGCCGGACCTTTAGCGCCAGTTGTTATTTCAAACTCTACACGTTGTCCTTCAGTCAAAGTTTTAAAACCATTGCTCTGGATTGCAGAAAAATGAACAAATACGTCTTTACTACCATCTTCTGGAGTAATAAAACCAAATCCTTTAGATTCATTAAACCATTTAACGTTGCCTTTAATCTTGGACATCAATATTACCTTTAAATTTCATATTATAGGGACTTACAAACTGTGTCAGTTACTATACTTAGCAACTGCATAGTTTTTTTATCTATTATATCATGATGAAAAATATTTAATGGTAAAATTTTTTAATCGTTACATTATATTATTTTATTGAATCCTCAGAATGGATATTTTTTTTAGATTGTTAGGTTGGAGCTTTAAGTATAATCGATATCGGTTATTCGATAAGAAGTTCGGGAGGTGGTTATTCATCTATCTATCCAGACGAACATTCTCTTACGACGAGCGATACTACCTTGCTTATATTTCTCTTTCCGACGACGGATCGATTCTCCGACCGAAAGAATTAAAACTGAAAACATAACATGCGGGAGTTAGTTAAATAAGAGATACTATAAAATCTGGTAATCAAAAATCAGAAAATTTTTTATAAACCAGCTATAATACAAACAAATAAACTTATGGAAAGTGATATTAAGAACGCATACCCACGAAATGGAAACATTAACGTAAATTATAAAGCTACCATCTACTATGGAAAAAGGTCATATAAATATGTAAGTGGACCCCAGTTAAAAAGATCGAGAATTAATGTTCTCGATCTACAGAACAATAAATAACATGATTCGAGTCATCAAGGATCAGATTATAATTTACGCATCATAGCAAATAACTACTCCATAAAATCTAAATTTTTTACTCTCCTTCAGAATATAATCAAATTATCCTCTAGATAAATAAATTGACTCAATTTCATCTTAGTCATTGTAAGGTCGCCTGCAACTATAATCATTAAAATCTACTACTTTTCATCATGTAGTTCAAATTCCACATTATCCATAATGACCCTAGTACTAGTATTGCTATGATAATAATACTAAAGATTAAAGCTAATAAGTTCCAACGATCTTTTTTAGAACCACTTATATGTAAAAAACATATCAAATGGATAATAATTTGTAATACTGCGAAAATAATTGTTATGACTAATACTAGTGGATCATGACTGTTTATGGTTATCCCCACCAGCGTAAAGGGCACTAGTGTCAAAATGATTGACATCATAAATCCGATTAAATATTTTTTAGCATGGCTTTCCCCTGTATATAAAATATTTTTCATTTCATTACCCCTATCAAATATACCACGGTAAATAAGCATATCCATATAATATCTAAGAAATGCCAAAATAAGCTAAAACAACTTAATCTTGTTACGATGGGAGGCGTAATTTCATCCTTTGAAACTTGATATATTAAGATCATAATCCATATCAAACCAGCAATAACATGTATTCCATGTGTCCCTACTAAGGTGAAAAAACTAGACAAAAATCCGCTTCGACTTGGACCCCAGTCATGATTAATTAAATGATGAAACTCATAAAATTCCATGGAGATGAAAACTACTCCTAGGAGGAATGTTAATAATAACCAGTAAATAACTTTATTTATCCCGATTTTTTTCTGATTAATGGCTACCATGGCCATCCCCTCAGTAAGGGTACTAAATAGCAAGACCGTAGTTTCTGCGAATACGAACGGTAAATGAAAAATATCTTTACCCTGAGGACCATCAGCAGTACTATTAACCATTACGGCATAGGTAGCAAATAGAGCAGCAAATAGGATACAATCGCTCATTAAATAGATCCAAAAACCAAAGACTTTATTGGCATGAATATCATTAGAAGACTCTAATCCATTCAGGTAATTATTAGATAGTGAACTGGTATGATTTTTTGACATTTTATACCTACTTTTTTAGTATCTGTTCAAAACGCTTATTCTCAATTTTGGATATTTCCCTGGCGGAAACATAATAATATGGATTTTTATCAAAACTTTTAGCAATCCAAGATCCAATTATGCCTAATAAAGTAATGGCTGCTAACCACCAGATATACCAAACCATGGCAAAACCAAACATCATGCTGAAAACTGCGATCCATATACCTATACTAGTATTTTGGGGCATATGAATGGGTTCATAATCGAGATATTGGTGTTTTTTTCCTGCTTCGTTTTTTAATTTCATCTTCCAAAATGTATCACGTTCTTTCACTTCTGGTATAATAGCAAAGTTATAAAAAGGAGGTGGTGAAGAGGTAGACCATTCTAAAGTTCGTCCATCCCAAGGATCACCTGTAAGATCCGCATTTTTATGACGATAAATAATCGAAATATAAATTTGAATGAATAAACAGATAACTCCAATAGCAATAATTACGGTACCGAATGCCGCGATAACTAATAATAAGTGAAATTGTGGATCAATATTTTGACTGAGACGACGTGTCATTCCCATTAATCCTAAGGCGTAAAGTGGGATAAAAGCCAATAAAAAACCTATGAACCAGCACCAAAATGACATTTTTCCCCAGTATTCATTTAAGGTAAATCCAAAAGCTTTAGGAAACCAGTAGGTTAAACCCGCAAAGCATCCGAACACTACCCCTCCGATAATAACAGTATGAAAGTGTGCAATTAAGAATAAACTATTGTGCAGGACAAAATCCGCTCCCGGTACTGCTAATAATACTCCTGCCATTCCACCAATAGAAAAGGTTATTATAAAACCTATGGTCCATAACATGGGAGAAGTAAAATGAATACGTCCTTGATACATAGTGAATATCCAGTTAAAAATTTTTACTCCAGTAGGAATAGCAATGATCATGGTACTAATACCAAAGAAAGCATTCACATTAGCACCCGCTCCCATAGTAAAGAAATGGTGTAACCAGACAATAAAGGAAAGAATTGTTATAACAATCGTTGCCCAAACAAGAGAAGTATATCCGAAAAGTCTTTTTTTAGAGAAAGTTGCTACCACTTCTGAGTATATGCCAAATACGGGTAGTACTAGAATATATACTTCGGGATGACCCCATGCCCATATAAGATTGATATACATCATCATGTTACCACCCATCTCATTGGTAAAAAAATGAGTTCCTAAATAACGATCTAGGGTAAGCAATGTAATAGTTACTGTTAAGATGGGAAAAGCTATAATAATTAGTACGTTAGAACATAATGATGTCCAAGTAAAGACGGGCATTTTGAATAAAGTCATGCCCGGCGCTCGCATTTTAATAATGGTCACAAAGAAGTTAATTCCCGTCAGCAAGGTTCCAATACCAGAAATTTGCAAACTCCATATCCAGTAGTCAACTCCTACACCCGGACTATATTCTATTCCAGAAAGGGGGGGATAAGCTACCCATCCCACCTTAGCAAATTCACCAACTGCCAATGAAATATTTACTAGCATTGCACCTGCGACCGTAAGCCAAAAACTCAAATTATTAAGGAATGGGAAGGCCACATCACGTGCTCCGATTTGTAATGGTACTATAAAATTCATTAGACCAATAATTAACGGAGTTGCTACAAAAAATATCATAATAACACCATGTGCAGTAAAAATCTGATCATAGTGTTCAGGAGGTAAAAAACCGGGATGACCCGACGAGGCGATAACTTGCTGACTACGCATCATAATAGCATCGGCAAATCCTCGAATCATCATAATCAAGCCTAAAATAATGTACATTATTCCTAACCGTTTATGATCTACTGATGTCATCCACTCGTGCCATAAATATTTCCATTTACCAAAATACGTGATTATTGCTAGCGTTAAGATGCTAATAACTATAAGGGTAGAAAGAGTACCCATGATAATAGGTTCGTTATATGGAATATCGTTTAGTGTTAACTTGCCAAACATAAGTTCAGTCCTTAAATTTTATTGGTAGATGCATACCGATTTGTGGGAGAGCACTGATATTTATTGACCATTTGCGAAATTTATTGATAATATCGTCAAATAAATGACGCTTTACTCTAGAAAAAAATACTACGTTATTATTTTCACTCGGAATAGCAAGCTTTTCTAAAGCTTCCATGTTATTTAATGTGGCGTGAGCCTGTCGAGCTTGAGATATCCAATTATTAAAAGATGTTACATCAGCAGTAGCAATGGCTGTAAATTTCATTCCAGAGAATCCCCTCCCACTATAAGCTGATGAAATTCCTTTATAAATACCCGGTTGATTTGCTATTAGATGTAATTTGGTTTGCATACCGGCCATAGCATACACCTGACTCCCTAAACGAGGAATAAAAAAGGAATTCATAACCGAAAAAGAAGTAATTTTAAATACTACCGGCGTATGAATAGGAAAAGACACCTGATTAACAGCAGCTACTCCCTGGGCTGGATAAATAAATAACCATTTCCAATCCATTGATACTACTTCAATTGTTAAAGGATCAATATTATTATAATGGATAGGTTTATTAGGATCTAATAAGTGAGTTGTTTTCCAGGTTTTAATTCCTAGAAATATAATAATTAGAATCGGAACTGCCCAAACTACCGCCTCTATTTTATAAGAATGCCCCCAAGAAGGACTGTATTTGGCAGTACTGTTACTTTGTCGATACTTAATGGAAAAAGCAAGGACCATTATGATAGCGGGGATAACAACAAGTAACATTACTCCCAGAGCAGTTAATATCAACCGTCGTTGTTCGATTCCTATTTCTCCTTTAGGATCTAATAAATCTATCTGACAACCGCTTAGCAATAAAATTATCGTAATAATTGAAATAACTAACACTACTTTTTTGCTTTGTGCCATTTCATACCTCAAGTATAATGATTATTACATCATTGACGTGAAATTTTAGAGTTATTTTACGAGAAGGTCTGCCAACTGTAAATGTAAAGATGGTCTCCTTGGTGGCCGTAAGAGGGTAAAGCAGTAAAAGAATAAATGTGTGATATGGATTTGATATCATCCTTATATTAAGAAGGCTTGTTATTTTCGTCCGTAAAGTACTAATGAATAGTAGGAAGATCGGGACTCCTTCTCGCAACTTTCATCCCACATTTTTTGAGGTAATAAGATCATGCCATTATCAGTGGAAAATACTAATATCCTGGGTCGGAGAATAAAAATTACTATTTCTGCCGATCGCATTGAAAGTATGGTTAAAAAAAAGCTTATGAATGTTGCAAAAACATTTTGTAGAGACGGTTTTCGCAAAGGAAAAGTACCTCTGCAAATTGTATCTCATCATTATCGAACTTCTGTGCTTCACGAAGTCTTGAGTACTATGATGCACCAAAATTTTCTGAAAGAGATGAACAATCACAATATCAGGGTGGTAGGAAATTTGAATTTTGTTTATGAAGAATATAAAATAGGACATGATTTTATCTATGTGGTAGAATTTGAAGTGGTTCCCAAAATTAATATTCCCACATTTGACACCTTTAGTATTATAAAACCACGAGTAGAAGTTACTGAACAAGACGTAGATAATATGCTCTTCAAGATTCGTACCCAACAAGCAAAATGGAATCTCAGTGCACCCATTGCCAACCTTTGGGATCGGGTGACTATTGATATGAAATGTATGGTAAAGATTGAAAATGAAATCATGGAGGGGGAAGAAGTCACGGATGTGGTTTTAATTCTAGGACAGAGAAGGATACGGTTAGATTTAGAAAAAAGTATTATTGGTCATAGGCAGGGGGAAAAATTTATCGTAGAAATAGAACTTCATCCCTCATATAGTCAAGGACGTAAAGGATTCCTAAAATTATTTATTTTAATTAAACATATCGAAAAAGGTGAACTCACAGAACTCAGTGAAGGATTAATTAAACGTTTTGGGATATCCGGAGGAAAGATATCCGATCTGCGGGCTGAAGTTAGAAAAAATATTGACATGGAACTTAAAGATATAGTTAGACATTATATTAAGACACAATTATTAAATAATTTATTGAAAATAAATAAAATTGATGTCCCTATTGCCCTGGTAGAAAGAGAAAGTAAATGCTGTCAATATTACTTGACGAAGATTTTAACGGTCAATAAAAAAAATCAATTAATTCCGCGCGTTCTTTTAGAAGAACATGCCAAACAACGGATTACTATAGGATTATTATTGAAGGAAGTTATTCGTATTAATAATCTTGAAGCTCACAATCATCAGATTACATCATTAATGGAAAGTTTAACTATCTCCACGGAGAGGGATCCTTCTTTTATAAAAGATTATCGTAAAAATCCGGAAATAATGAATATTATTTCTAACCTTTCATTAGAAGAACAGATTATAGATCTTATCCTTAGGCAGGCTATAATTACGGAAGAGAGAATTTCATATCATGAAATGATTAGCATCATAGATAATGACCGATTGATTTAAGCAAATTGATTACTCATATTTTTTATGATTATCGAAGATCCACATAAAATGTAGTATAGTAATACATTACATCATAAAAATAAAGATTAGATCACAGGAATAATACCGATATGTTAGTACCAATGGTAATTGAACATAACGCTAGTGGTGAACGAGCGTTTGATATTTACTCACGTCTTCTTAAAGAGCGCATAATTTTTTTGACAGGGTATGTTGAAGACTACATGGCTAATTTGATCGTCGCCCAATTATTATTTTTGGAAGCAGATAATCCTGATCAAGATATATATTTGTATATTAATTCTCCGGGAGGAGTAATTACTGCAGGCATGTCGATTTACGACACCATGCAGTTCATTAAACCGGATGTAAGTACGATATGTATAGGTTTAGCTGCCTCTATGGGAGCGTTTATCCTTACGGCAGGAGCTAAAGGTAAACGTCTTTGTCTTCCTAATTCTCGAGTTATGATTCATCAGCCTTTAGGGGCTTATCAAGGCCAAGCAAGCGATATAGAAATACATGCTCGAGAAATTTTAAAAATTAAAAATAGAATAAATCAGTTAATAGCAGAACATACATTACAACCTATAGAAGTAATAGAAAAAGATACCGAACGTGATTATTTTTTATCGTCCAGTGAAGCAGTATCATATGGACTAGTAGATTCAATATTGACTCAGAGGAAGTAATAGATTATCTCTCATATTAGAGGTATCATAGTTATTATCCTAATGTCAGAATAAAACAACAAAGAGGTTACAGGATGATAGATAATCGCAAAGACAGTTCAGGCACAGTACTGTACTGCTCTTTTTGCGGCAAAAGTCAGCATGAAGTACGGAAAATGATTGCAGGTCCGTCCGTATATATATGCGATGAATGTGTCGAATTATGTGACGACATTCTTAGTGAAGAAAAGGATCTCACCCCACATGAAATTGGGAGCAGTAGTGTAATGCCTACTCCTCATCAAATTAGTAATCATCTGGATGAGTATGTTATTGGACAAGCACATACTAAAAAAGTTCTGGCAGTAGCAGTATATAATCACTATAAGCGTTTGCTGAGTAGTGGTATTGGTAATGGTGTAGAAATGGGCAAAAGTAATATTCTTTTAATTGGTCCTACTGGAAGTGGTAAAACTTTGTTAGCAGAATCCCTGGCCCGATTATTAGATGTGCCATTCACTATTACAGATGTTACTACCTTGACTGAAGCCGGATATGTAGGAGAGGATGTGGAGAACATTCTTCAAAAATTATTGCAAAAATGTGATTACGATGTTCAAAAAGCCCAGCGAGGAATTGTCTATCTGGATGAGATAGATAAAATTTCACGAAAATCTGACAATCCTTCTATTACTCGTGATGTGTCTGGAGAAGGAGTGCAACAAGCACTCTTAAAACTAATCGAAGGAACTATAGCAGCAGTGCCCCCGCAAGGAGGTCGCAAGCATCCGCACCAAGATTTTTTGCAAGTAGATACTTCTAATATTCTCTTTATATGTGGAGGTGCATTTGCAGGGTTGGATAAAATAATTGCTTACCGCGTAGAAGAATGTTCGGGAATTGGGTTTGGAGCCGCGGTTAAATGTTCTTCACAAAAAACATCCATCAGTAAATTACTGGAGCAGGTAGAACCATCAGACTTAATTAGATTTGGACTGATTCCAGAGTTTATTGGTCGTCTTCCCATAGTGACTACACTCAAAGAACTCAATGAAGAAGCACTTCTGAGAATTTTAAGAGAACCAAAAAATGCACTGATCAAGCAATATCAGGCCCTATTTAATTTAGAAGATATAGAATTAGAGTTCAGTAATGAAGCGTTATCCTCTATTGCTCAGAAGGCAATGCTACGCAAAACTGGTGCCAGGGGATTACGTTCTATTGTGGAAAACGTATTACTCCAAATCATGTATGATCTACCATCAATGACAGATGTAGTGAAAGTAATTATTGAAAAATCAGTCATTGAAGGTAAAACAGGACCTATGATGATATATAGTAATAAACATAAAGTACAGCAAGCATCCGGCGAATAGAATATCTATTCGACATCTTTTAATAAAGAAGAATTTTTTTTCCTTTTAGTTCTGGATAATTCTAATTTCGGTAACATTTTATATGTTTTTGTTTATAAACTCATCCTCATAATCTGGGCTTCGGAAACATAAAGGAAGAGAGCTATTTGAGGAATCGCAAGTTGACTGAAGAACGATAAAACGAATTCTAATTCCTATTATTCTCTCGGTAGGGAGCCATGTTATCCTCAGCAGAAAATTGGTTGTGTGATTCGTACGTAACCAGTAACTACGTGGGCTGGACAGATCTTTTCTGTAAAAAAAAGATGATCTCCAAAAGTTTAAATATATAAAATTCACCAGAAGATTCTAAAGTCACTAAATATTCTAAAGATGTTCACGGGATAGATGATCACATGTCCGATAATATCGGAATACGTTATTAGATGTCCTGTGAGTTCTGTGTTTGTCTTACCGAAGATAAAAAATATTTATTTTCGTTATTTAATGATGAAAACAATTACTCGTAACGACTTAAAAATAGAAAATAGAAGTTGAGATAAAAAGCAATAATAGTAGATATTATCTATTGTTTTTTTACACGCAAAAAGAGGAGTCTATTGAGATAAAATTATCCCCAATATGTCGCAACGTAGTAAACTTTTTACTACGTTAGAATTAAGCAGTTCAGCATATATATCTCAAAATAGATAAGCGAAAGTGAGATTTAGAAAAAGACCAGTTTAAATATTATGTCGGTCTGAGTGGATAAAGAAATAGAGTCCTGACGAGTGAGAATGTATCTTAATTATAGAGAATAATTGTGCACACGCAAAGAAAGGTAAGAAGATACCCAACTAGAGATATGGCAAGAAAATCATGATAGAAGATATCCGAGATCTCTCCTAGGATGATATATCGTCCCCTAAAAGATACTAGTAGTATACCTGATGTGATGAGGGTTAGGATTCGGTCCTAAAAATATTATTGTAGAATAATTATGAGCATTACATTAAATTATCCCAACGATATTAATTCTCAGATCATCACCAATTTTAACAGTGAGTAAAATAAAACCACTATGATAAAATTATTACGTGATTATTCAAAAAAAAAGAAGTTCTCGCAGAAAGTAATGTTAGGAATGATAATTGCGTTACTGTTAATAACGGGGATGGGCAATTATATGTATCTGGGACTTAATAATGATTATGCACTCATAATCAATGGTCATAAAATAACCCGCTTTCAATTTGAAAACTATGTTGCCTGGGCACAAAATAAACAACAACAATTGTTAGGAAATCGGTACCCTGAGTTAGCAAGAGATGCACATTATATACAGCAACTACGAAGAAAAGTGTTATCTCAACTCCGAGATGAGTGGTTACTTCAACAGTATGCACATAATTTAGGAATGAATATAAGTGATGAACAAATTAGACAAGTAATTTCTAGTCAGTTAGATTTCCAAGTAAACGGTAATTTTGATATAATTAAGTATAATAATTACCTCAATGTAATAGGATTAACTAGTAGGCAATACGCTGAAACAATGCGTCAACAATTAATTCTTAACCAATTAATATCGGTTATAAGAGACTCCGAGTTTATTTTGCCAAGTGATAAAGATAAAAATATCTTAACATTACTTTTTACTCAGCAGCGCGAGATCCGTACCGCAGTAGTTAATAAGATTGGAAAGATGAAATTATCGGTCAGTAATAGTCAAATACGGAATTACTATTATCAAAATATTAGGAGGTTCATTACTCCACAATTATTTAGGGTCGATTATATCCCCCTCGCTGGCTACTACAAAATCAATATATCTCACTTGCCTCCCATTAAAGACTTAGAAGTCAAACATTGGTATGATTTACACCACCGTGATTATTGTCAATCGGCCCAATATAAATATCGCGTTATTCAATTGAATAGTGAAAAATCAGCTCAAATGATTTTAAAGAAATTAAAAGCGGGCGCAGATTTTATTGCGATGGCCACCGATTTTTCTGTTGATCCCATTTCATCACATAGAGGAGGAGAGTTTCCATGGATGAAATCAGAATACACCCCAGTGGAACTCAAAAATGCCCACTTGCAACAAATAGGACAGATTTCAGAAATCATAAAAACTTCAGTGGGTTATTTAATTGTACGACTAGAGGATATCAGACCGGAAAAAATTATGCCTTTTAATAAAGTTCGCTCTTTTATTGCTAATCAATTACAGCAAAAACTTCTGCTCCAGAAGAATTTAATCCTTAAAGAAAAAATGAGGCAAGCTATTGATCAGCAGTCATCTCTGAATCAGATAGAAAAGCTTACGGGAACAAAATCGGTAGACACCGGATGGTTTAGTTGGAATACTATTCCGAAATATTTTCCTTTTAATCCTATTATTGTTCAGGATCTTTTTCAGAGGGACCATCTAGCTAGGAAGCCTCACTTTATTAGTACTGATCACGGTGATTATTTTATTCGTCTCAGCCAATATAGATCATCTCTTTTGATTCCCCTGAGAAAGGTACAGAATAGTATTATTCTGTATATTACAAGACAAAAAATCGAGCAGCAAAACAAAGCAGAAGCAGAAAAATTGTTAGCTGCACTTAATGCCGGAATATCAGAAAGAAAATTAAATTTAAAATTTACCCCATCTCGTTGGATAACCCGACATTTACACGAAAGTATAACACCGGCTGTTTTTAGTATTGATCCGCCCCCCAAAAATAATGTTTCTTATGGACTGGGTAAAGATAGACAAGGTAATGTAATGATAATAGCTCTAGACAAAGTCCGTCAGATAATGCCCTCTAAAGAACAACAAGTTGCCATAGATACCATTATTAGACATGTTCACTTTGAGGCTCTTCTAACAGCATTATTAGATAATTTACGTCAAAATAGCCATATACGTTATGGGCAAGGAATTATTAACGTACCGAAATAAGATAAAAATTTTCTATCCCGAAGAAGATCTTTGATCACTTCGGGAATTAGAATAAGACAAGGTCATAAATATCCCTGCTGTTAAAGGAAACAATAACAATACAGTTTTGCAATTGATACTTAACCCAGTCCAGATACTTTCGAGGATAATAGAGATCAGAGGAAAAATAAGGAATACTAATGAAGCTTGAAAAGGTCGTGTTAACTGTTGTAAGGAAAAATAACAGAGCATTCCAAAACCATTCGAGGCTATTCCTAAGTATAAAAGAGACAAAGAAGACGATAAGGATATGTTAGAGACGACTGGTTGTTCTATATATAAACCTATTAATGTTAGTAAAATTCCAGCTGCTAAACATGGAAAGGTATTATAGGTTAGAATAGGAATAGGTTGTGCACCTCCTCGTTTCTTAAAGATCACATACATAACTGCATGCATGATAACTGCAATTATCAAGGAAATAGTTCCTTTACCACTATTTGGAACGCTGTTATTATTTTCTTGCAACAAAATTTCGGTCAAACAAAAAATACTTATTAAGAGACCACAGATTTGTTGACAGCTAGTTTTATTTTGTAAGATTATAATAGAAGCTATTAACACTGCGGCGGGCATAGTGGCAAAAATAATCGACGCTAAGCTTGCACTGGTATATTGCTGCCCATAAAACATTAGTGTAAATGGAATAATGAAATAGCACAGACCAATCACATATTGAAAATTTCTCTGGGCGGAAGGCACTAGAAGTGGTTGTCCATTTCTCCACGATAGCCAAAGTAACAAAGGAGAGGCACATAAAAATCGGAGTCCAGTAGCAAACATGGGTGGTACTGTTTGCACGGCAAGTTTCATAGCCATCCAAGTACTACCCCATATTAAGGCTACACTCATAAATAAGCATATTATTTTAATTTTTTTACGAGTATTTATTTTCATACTTTTCTCTCTGAGAGTTAATTCTGGTTGGTTACAGAGTATTGAAGAATAAAGGTAGACTAGATGAAAATGTGTGAGTTCTCATTTACAAAAATTGAAAATTAAAATGTCGATTATTACTCTTAGCCCGAACACTGAGCTCTATGGCGAAGGCAATGATCCATTACTACAATAGCCATCATTGCTTCCGCAATTGGTACTGCGCGAATTCCTACACAAGGGTCATGACGTCCCCGAGTTACTATCTCCACTTCAGTGCCCAACCGATTAATAGTTCGTCCGGGAATAGTAATGCTAGAAGTGGGCTTCAGAGCTAAATGAGCTACTATAGGCTGTCCATTGCTGATTCCACCTAGTATTCCTCCGGAATTATTACTCTTAAAACCACTACGATCCATCTCATCGCGATGTTCACTACCTCGTTGAGTAATAACTGAGAAACCAGATCCTATTTCTACTCCCTTAACCGCGTTGATGCTCATCAATGCATGGGCTAAATCTGCATCCAGACGATCAAATACGGGTTCTCCTAATCCTACCGGTATATTTTCGCCTACTACGGTTACTTGAGCTCCAATAGAGTCACCTTCTCGTTTTAACAAACGGATTAATTGATCTAATGCGTCAATATTTTTAATATTAGGACAGTAAAAATCATTTTTGTTTACCAGGTTCCAATCTTGGAATGTACATACAATATCTCCCATTTGGGCTAAAAAGGCCCGAATTTTTACACCATATGTATTGTCAAGATATTTTTTAGCTACTGATCCTGCGGCTACTCGCATAGCGGTCTCCCGAGCAGAAGCTCTACCTCCTCCGCGATAATCTCGTATTCCATATTTTTTTTCATAGGTAAAATCTGCATGTCCTGGTCTAAACAGATCTTTAATAGAACTGTAATCTTGAGATCTGCAATCATTATTCTTTATCAACAGGCCCATACTAGTTCCCGTAGTAATGCCGTTAAAAACCCCGGAGAGAATATTTATCTGATCTAACTCTTTTCTTTGAGAGGTATACCGCGATATTCCTGGACGTCGACGATCGAGTTCGGCTTGAATGTATTCTTTCGTTAACTTGAGACCAGGAGGCACTCCATCTATAATACACCCTAAAGCCTGACCATGTGACTCGCCATATGTAGTGACTCTAAAATTTTGTCCAATACTATTTCCAGACATTATAACTCCTTACCTAACTATACCCTAATTGGGAAAAAATATTTTAATGAGAGAAAAATTTTGGTACCCTTTTGTGGTTCCTGCTTCTCCAGGAATCAGATATTTTTTAGAGCCCATTAAATTGTGATTTTTTCAACATAAATACTCCTTTTCCGCCATGATTAAACTCTAACCAAATAAAGGGAATTTGAGGATATTGTTGTGTTAAAGAGGATTGTTGGTATCCCACTTCGCAAATGAGGCTACCTTTGTCAGTAAGATAATCTGAGGACAATAATAAAAGACGACGAATTATATCAAGTCCATCTTTGCCGGGGGGAGATAATCCTATAACAGGTTCAAATTGATATTCCGGAGGTAAAGATATTATATCATCAGCTTTTACATAAGGAGGATTTGCAAGAATAATATCGTATTTTTTGTGATTGATCTCATTAAATAGATCGGAAAGGATAGGGGTTACCCTATCCTGCACTCCATGAAAAACAATATTATGTTTAGTGACATCTAAAGCAGCTGCTGAAATATCAACAGCATCTATTAGGGCCTGTGGAAAAGCGTAGCTACATGCTATAGCTATACAACCGCTTCCGGTACACATATCAAGAATATATTTAGGTTCTTCCCCGATCCATGTAGAAATATTGGAAATTAGTTCCCCGATCGGGGAGCGGGGGATTAACACTCGTTCGTCAATATAAAATTCATACCCGCAAAACCAAGCTTTATTAGTAAGGTAAGCCAGTGGAATGCGTTCTTCTACACGACGCATTACCTGTTTCACGACTTTTTTACATTCTATGAGATTCAGTGGAGCAGAATAAATATCTTCAGAAGATGAAGTCATTCCTAGGGTTGTGAGTACAATTTGAACTGCTTCATCAAAAGCATTGTCTGTTCCATGACCATAATATATATTTTTACTGGTAAAATAATTTTTTGTCCATCGTACTAGATCGTGAATAGTATGGAAATAATTCATTCTTCCTTTCTCACCTTAAAATTACCCTGGTTTTTTATTCGTTGCTTTTTCCCGGGAGATTATACCCTATTATATTAATTTATTAGTGTCTTTGTATAAAATAATTGTTAGTGAGAAATAGAATTTAGGATTTCTCTTAATTTATATATTTTTGAAAAAAATGGAGAAGTACCTGTAATATATGAATAGGAATAATTTTTATGTGCCGTGATAAGGAAATTAAATAATATGAGGGCATTAGGAGAGATATGACTATTAGGGTGAAACCAAATAATCGTTCAGAAATATACTGGTTTTTGTGTAGATTTAAGATAATTGGTAAACGTAATTTCCATCGTAATGGCCAAAGCAAAGGAATTCCAGCCGGCGTAAGAGAATCAGCTATTAGATGACTTATATATCCTATTATCATTCCATGCCTCACATCTGCAGGAATAATAACTCGAGATAATAAAAGAATTAGGTTCAAAAGTTTTACTGCTGTAGCTAGCGCGAGTATACTGTGAGTAAAGCCGCGATGGCCAAAAATTACTCTCATAGAAGCCGATAACCATTTCAAGTGTTGTCCTAATAGAGATCTAGGGTGGTCTATATCTGGTAATAATGAAGTTAAGATTGCGGCCGAAATAATATGCCACCAATCCCCGTGAGTAAGAATAGGTGTTAAGTGAGCTCGTTTAGAAATAATCGCCAGAGCTATTGCAAAAATAGCATGCCCTTTGGCCGTCATATAAAATACTCTGAAATAAGTTGATTGAAATCTATTGGTTTATATATAATAAACGTATAATTATATTTATATATAAAAATATATCACTTTACTGGACGTGATATTATTCGAGTTATTTTGCTCTGATCTGATGCAGAGTGAGTATTATGGTCAACCAAGGATTCATAATGATTTCTATTATTCTTCTTCCTAAGAGGATTCAGTATAAATTTACTGATGCTGTAAGCATGAGGGAAATTGCTAACCTCATCATGGGATCTGAAGTATCACACTGTATTGCAGGGGAAGTAAATGGAAAATTAAAAGAACTGTCCGATACTGTTACCGAAAATTCGTCAGTCAATATTATTACCATCAAGGATGAAAGAGCTTTAAATATTATCCGAAATTCATGCGCACACTTGTTAGGACATGCTATAAAACAACTATGGCCCGCTGCCCAAATGGCTATTGGAGCAGGGATGGAAAATGGATTTTATTATGATGTCGATCTAGATTTTTCTCTCTCTATTACCGACCTAAAATTATTAGAGAACCACATGCATGAATTAGCGAAAAAAAATTATGATGTAATTAAGAAAATAGTTAGTTGGCAGGAAGCTCGAAATATTTTTTCGTCTAGAAATGAAAGCTATAAAGTCGCTCTTCTGGACGAAGATATTAATAGAAGTGCTTTACCTGGATTATATTACCATGAAGAGTACATTGATATGTGTGTGTCAAAACCCCAGGTACCAAATATTCGTTTTTGCCATCATTTTGCATTACAGAAAATTTCTGGCGCCTACTGGCGAGGAAATAGTAAAAATAAAATGCTCCAACGAATTTCTGGAACGGCATGGTCGGATAAAAATCAACTTAGAGGATATTTACAAGGTATAGCAGAAATAGAAAAACGAGACCATCGAAAAATAAATAAACAGTTAGATTTATATCATCTCCAGAAAGAAGCTCCTGGAATGGTATTTTGGCATAATAATGGATGGATTATTTTTCGAGAACTGCAATTATTTCTTCGGATGAAGCTAACCGAGTATGAATATCAAGAAATAAACAGTCCTCTTATGATCGATCGTAGTTTATGGGAGAAAACGGGACACTGGCAGAACTATCAAGAAGCAATGTTTACAACATTCTCAGAAAATCGGGAATATTGCATTAAACCCATGAATTGTCCAGGACATGTCCAAGTATATAATCAACAATTGAAATCTTATCGGAATTTACCACTTCGGCTAGCAGAATTTGGAAGCTGTCATCGCCATGAGCCATCTGGATCTCTTCATGGATTAATGCGAGTACGTAGCTTTACTCAAGATGATGCACATATCTTTTGTCGAAAAGATCAAATTTATGTGGAAATTATGAGTTGTATAAAAATGATATACGAAGTGTATAAAACTTTCGGATTTCAAAAAATATTTGTAAAACTTTCTACCCGACCGGATAAACGCATTGGAAACGAAAGTCTTTGGGATCAAGCAGAAGAAGATTTAGCAAACGCTCTGAAAAATCAAAATATTAACTTTAAATATAAATATGGAGATGGAGCTTTTTACGGACCTAAAATAGACTTTGTACTGTATGATTGCTTAGATCGTCCATGGCAATGTGGTACAGTTCAACTGGATTTTTTCTTACCTGAACGTTTAAATGCTTTCTATGTAGATGAGCATAATGAACGTAAGATACCGGTGATGATTCACCGAGCAATTTTAGGTTCCTTAGAGAGATTTATAGGTCTTCTTACAGAAGAATATGCGGGTGAATTTCCATTGTGGTTAGCACCAGTACAAGGTATAGTGATGAATATTAGCGAAAATCAGTCAAATTATGTAAAAAAATTAGCTCATGTATTTAAACAAGCGGGAATAAGAATAAAAACGGACTTGAGAAATGAAAAGCTGGGGGTTAAAATACGCGAACACACGTTACGTCGAGTTCCTTATCTTTTGATATGTGGTGATAAGGAAATGCAAACAGGAGAAATTGCTATTCGTACTAGATCGGGAAAAAATATCGGAAATATGACGGTCAATAATATGCTAGAGAAACTACTGTTTGAAATTCGTAATCGACAGATTCATTCAGGAGAAAGGAGGGAGAGAGTATTAAAGTAGGTAAATCGATTCATCCCATTCGTCATAATAGAATTAATACGGAAATTCGTGTCCACGAAGTACGTTTAACAGGTTTAGACGGTGAATCACTAGGTGTAGTTAGTATAAAGGAAGCCTTAGAAAAAGCGGAACAAGCTGGGGTAGATTTAGTAGAAATTAGCCCTAATGCAGTTCCTCCCGTCTGTATGATGATAGACTACGGGAAATTTATATACGAAAAGAACAAAAGCTCGAAAGAACAGAAAAAAAAGCAGAAAAATATTCAAGTGAAGGAAATAAAATTACGTCCCGGTACGGACGAAGGTGACTATCATGTAAAATTGCGTAATCTAATACGATTTTTAGAACAAGGTGATAGAGTAAAAATTACTTTGCGTTTTCGCGGTCGAGAAATGAATCATCACCAACTAGGGATGGAAGTGTTAAATAGGATCCAAAGAGATGTTAAGGAAATAGCTGTAGTAGAATATTTGCCTTCGAAGATAGAAGGAAGACAAATGATTATGGTTTTAGCTTCCAAGAAGAAAATATTACAACTGTAATATCTTTAACAAAAATTAATTTAATAATAAATGTAGAAAATGGTGTTCAGTATGCAGAAGATTAAAAGTGTCCGTAGTGCGGTAAAGCGCTTCCACAAAACTTCTTCTGGAGTTTTTAAACATAAAAAATCTGGTCTTCGTCATCTTTTGACGAAGAAATCCTCTAAGCGTAAACGTCATCTGCGTTCAAAATACAGGGTATCTCAAGGCGATTTAGGTCTAGTTAGAGTTTGCTTGCCCTATGCATAACAACATAACCGCCAAGTACTAATAATGGTTAATACAGAATAAAGATAGGTAATACATATGGCTCGTGTAAAACGAAGTGTGGTTGCACATGCACGTCGTAAAAAAATTCTGAAACAAACAAAAGGTTATTATGGAGCACGATCACGTGCATATAGGGTGGCTATTCAAGCTGTCATTAAAGCGGGGCAGTATGCTTACCGAGATCGTCGCCAGCGTAAACGCCAGTTTAGAAAATTATGGATTATGCGTCTTAATGCGGCGTCTCGAACCCATGGAATGTCTTATAGCCAATTCATGAATGGAATTAAGAACACCTCTATTGAACTGGATCGAAAAGTTATGGCTGAGATAGCTTGTTTTGATCCCTCCACTTTTGCTCTCTTAGTGGAAAAAGCTAAAATATTTCAAAAATAAGTGTTCTCTCATATAGAGAGGAGCTCACCTCCGAGGTGAGACTGGTTCCGTAATTTTTTTAAATCAATTATAAAAACATGGACGATATATTTTCTCTCAATAAAATAGTTTTTAATTTTATTAAAAATATTAAAAATATCACTGATCTAAGTGACTTAGAAAGGCTGCGTATCGAATACTTAGGAAAGAAAGGTCATATGACCATTCAGATGAATCATTTACGAAATTTACCTGCGGATGATAAACGACGGGAGGCCGGTCAAGAGCTTAATCAAGCGAAAAAACAGTTGCTAGAGGCGTATCAAGTCAAAAAACAAGTGTTGAAAAAGTCGGTACTGCAGGTGCAACTATCCCGTAAAAATCTAGATATCTCATTACCAGGGCGGTGTATCAAGCCGGGTCGTATTCATCCTATAACGAGGACAATTAACAATATTGAAAAATATTTTTTTGCCTTAGGATTCACAGTAGTCAGTGGTCCCGAAATAGAAGATACTTATCATAACTTTGATGCTCTAAATATTCCTCCTGAACATCCGGTTCGCACTGATCATGACACATTTTGGTTGAATGATAATAATTTGTTACGAACCCAAATGTCGGGATTGCAAATTAGAATTATGAAAACTCACAAACCTCCTCTCCGCATCATAGCTTCAGGAAAAGTATATCGTAAAGATGGCGATGCTACTCACACTCCAATGTTTCATCAAATAGAAGGTTTAATGGTAGAGAAAAATGTAAGTTTTTCTCATTTGAAAAAGATCTTATATGATTTTCTAAGTGCTCTTTTTGAAGAAGAGGTCGAAATGAGATTTCGACCTTCTTATTTTCCTTTTACCGAACCGTCTGCTGAAATTGATATAATAAATCGAGAGGGTCAATGGATCGAAGTTTTAGGGTGTGGTATGGTGCATCCTAAAGTTTTTCAAACTGTAGGACTTGACGAAAATCTTTATTCTGGATTAGCATTTGGAATAGGGATAGAACGGCTGGCAATGTTGCGCTATCACATAACTGATTTGCGGTTATTTTATGAAAATGATTTACGATTTCTTAAACAATTTACATAAAAATAAAAATGAAAATCAGTGAAGCTTGGCTAAGAGAATGGGTAAACCCAGACATTGATACCGAAACTTTAGCGAAGCAGCTAACTTTATCAGGACTCTCAGTAGAGAATGTTACAGTAGCTAGAAATAATTATTGTGCAGAAAAAGATGTAGTGGTGGGCGAGATAATAGAATGTAAGCAACTTACACGTAACCTCTCTATGACCAGAGTTCACATAGGTAGTGAAAGAGTGCTCAATATAGTTTGTGGAGCTGATAATTGCCGAAAAGGTCTCAAAGTAGCTGTATCCCGGAGAGAACAACCTATGAACTCAGATAATTGTCCCCTTCAAGATCACAAAGAACATCCGATACTCACAATTACTTCCGAAGGGAAGTTATGTTCATTTACGGATTTAGGATTTCCTGATAATCACTTACATAATAATTATATTATTGAATTACCTACCTCTGCTCCATTAGGAATGAATATGCGTGACTATCTGCAACTAGATGATGATAAGACTATTGAAATTAACGTTCCCCCTAATCGCTCTGATTGCCTAAGCATTTGTGGGATAGCAAGAGAAATCGCGGCTAGAAACAAATTAAAACTAAAAGAAAGAATTATAACCTTTCAAAAAATTAGAGTAGAAGATATCTTACCCATAAGGGTGGAAGTAGCAGAAGCTTGTCCCCGCTATTTAGCACGGTTATTAAAAGATATTAATGTTAACGTTCCCACTCCATTATGGATCCGAGAAAAACTAAGAAGATGCGATATGATTTCGTATAATATAGTGATGGATATTCACAACTATATTTTAATAGAACTAGGACAACCCATCCAAGTATATGATAGGAAGATAATTGATGGTAGCATAATAGTCCGCATGGCTCAACCCGATGAACGAGTGGTACTAAATAATGGTTATCCGGCTAAGCTTCAAAGTAATACGCTGGTAGTAGCAGATAATAATCAAGTACTATCTTTAGCAGGAATTATAGGAGTACAGCGATCTATGGTGCATAGCCAGACAACAGATATTCTGCTAGAAAGTGCATTTTACAGTCCTGAATTTATTATTGGTCGAGCACGTCATTATGGGTTACATACTCCTGCTTCACACCGGTATGAACGCGGCATCGATCCTCTGATACAGTATAAAGCAATAGAAATGGCAACCGAATTATTCCATAATATTTGTGGCGGTCAAGCGGGACCTCTGATTGATGTTACTAATCCAATATTAGTTCCTAAGGGCATAAGCATAATACTGCGTCGTAAAAAGATAGATCTTATCCTTGGTTATCATATCAAGGATGATGAAGTAATGGATATTCTTGCTAGGTTAGGTTTCCTATTAACTGATAATGAAAGTGGCTGGAATGTACAAACTCCATCTTGGAGATTTGATCTTAAAATAGAAGAAGATATAGTGGAAGAAATCGCTCGCCTTTATGGATATAACAATATTCCTAGTAAATCCCTGAAAACACATTTGATATTTAATAGGAGTCAACCTACTCATAAAATTTCATTGAATCGTATTAGGACTTTATTAGTGGATAGAGGGTATCAAGAAGTCATTACTTATAGCTTTGTAGATCCCAAGATCCAAAGTCTTCTTCATCCGGGAAGGAGAGTACTGAAATTATTAAACCCAATTTCAGGAGAAATGTCAGCTATGCGGTTATCACTCTGGAGTGGTTTACTCTCAGTAGTAATTTACAATCAAAATCGTCAGCAAAAATGTATACGAATATTTGAAATAGGTAACCGTTTTATCCCCCAAAAAGAAAATCTTGTTAAAGAGGATTTAATGATTACAGGTATTTTAAGCGGAAATAAGTATGAAGAACATTGGGATATGCCGTTGAGACTAGTAGATTTTTATGATTTAAAAGGAGATGTCGAGGCCTTATTGGATCTCACGGGAAAAACTGGAATTAACTTCAAATCTGAGGTTCATTCCGCACTACATCCTGGTCAGAGTGCCGCCATTTATTTACAACATAAGCCTATTGGGATTATAGGAGTAATTAACCCTTTATTAGAACAAAAATTAGGAATAAAAAATCGCACTGTAATTTTTGAGTTACTCTGTAAGAAACTTATAGATACTAACTGTCCTCTTATCCAGGAAATATCCAAATTTCCATCTAATCGCCGTGATATAGCTATCGTGGTATCGGAACAGATACCGGCATTCGAGATAATAAAAGAATGTCAAAAAGTATTATCTAATAAAAGTATTACTCTCAACTTATTTGATGTATACCGTGGTTTTGGAATACCAAAAGGTTATAAAAGTATTGCTTTTAGCGTGATTTTACATGATCAATACCGAACACTAAAAGAAGATGAAGTATCTGCTATTATATCAAGATGTTTAGAAGCATTAAAGATGCGCTTCCAGGCCACTTTGAGAAGTTAAACCGACGGAGACGATTTATTATTTATTATATCCATCCTCAGTGCATCCAGGGGGAGAACGTTTCATCACAAACAAAGAAGAAGGAGATTATCTAGACGGAACGTAGTAACTTCGTGAATAACGATTTTAATCCCCAATCTTAATTGATCTTAGAATAATTTGGCGGGTCAAGAATAAAGAATTTTTTCTCTTCCTTTGAACTCCTAATTCATCTATTATTATGCGTCGTCGCTGAATACTTCTTATACTGTACGACCCAGCAGGAAAAACATATCAAGTAAATTTAACTTACTACTTTAGTAGTAACGAGAGCAGTTGTTGGATACGATTGTATATATTAAAAAATTTATCTCTCCATCGAGATGAACGAGAGATGTAATGTACGGCAATACATTCACAGTGGTCAATTTTTTGGAGGATAAAATCGTCACTAGTCCCAATAGTATCAATCAGACCTTTTTTCAAGGCGTGAGTTCCAAACCAATGTTCTCCTGTGGCAACCTGATCAATATCCAGATGTGGTCGCATTTCATGAATAAAATTTTTAAAGAGTTGATGCGTAGTTGAGAGATCTTCCCGAAACTTTTGCCGCCCCTTTTCAGTATTTTCTCCTAAGAATGTTAAAGTTCGTTTATATTCACCAGCAGTATGAAGTTCTATATCAATTTCGTGACGTTTTAAGAAACGATAAAAATTAGGCAGTTGTGCTACCACCCCTATGGAACCAATTACCGCAAACGGAGTAGCCATAATATGATTAGCTACCGATGCCATCATATATCCTCCACTGGCCGCAATTTTATCTACCGCCACTGTTAAAAAAATACCTTTATGACGCAATCGCTGTAATTGTGACGCAGCTAGGCCATAGCTATGGACTAAACCACCACTACTTTCCAGCCGCAATAGAACTTCATCATTATTTTTGGCCACTATTAAAATAGCTGAAATTTCTTCACGTAATGAATTTACTTCTGGAGCATCCAGACTTCCTTTAAAATCTAGGATATAAAGAACCGTATTTTCTTCATTTTTATCTATCTTAGAAGTTCGGGGTGAGATCCAAAATTTGTTATATTTTTTTCTTTTCTTTTGCCATCGTTTCCGATCCTGTGGGGTCATGGAGGATAAAATCATTTCATTTTTTATTTGACGATAGTGATCTCCTAAATTGGTGACCTGTAATCTTCCCGAAAATGACTTTTTATACGGGATAAAATTAATTATCATCATAAGCATTATGATTATGGTCATCATGATTGTAACCATCTTAGCCAAGAACAATCCATAACTGAGAATATATTCCACAAAAGTACCTCTTATTATTGATTAGATTTATTTGTTATTTTTATAATATAAAGATCAGAAATTTTTTATTACAGTGTGGTATATTGTACTGTATTTATACCGTTAGTTTTTACTATTGAAATAGCAATTAATTCCGAGAGGTATCTGTGCATTACACCCCTAGAATGAAGCTTTTAGCTAACAAAATTATTTTAGTCACTGGATCTAGTAGTGGTATAGGACGTGAAGCGGCTCTTACCTATGCCCGTTATGGAGCTGAGATTATCTTATTAGGTCGAAATCAAGCAAGACTAAAAAATGTACGAGATGAAATTCATTTACTTTACAAGAATAAAAGACCGGCCCCATTATACTATGGTATTGATTTTCAAGAAACTAATCCACAAACTTATCTCAAGTTATCGCAAAAAATTTCGTCCAATTATTCACGAATTGACGGTATTTTACACAATGCCAGCATGTTAGGAGAGATCACACCTATCTCCAAACAAAATCCTATAATTTGGCAGCAAGTAATGAATGTGAATATTTATGCAACTTTTCTCCTAACTCAAGTTTTAATGCCGTTACTCTTATGTTCCCTTAGTGGTTCCCTAATCCTAACCAGCTCTAGTGTAGGACGTAAAGGACGTTCTGGATGGGGAGCATACTGTGTATCAAAATTTGCTACCGAAGGCTTCATGCAAGTGTTAGCTGATGAGCATAAAAACACTAACGTCCGGATCAACTGTATTAATCCAGGACCTATAAAAACTAAAATGCGTGCCTGTGCATTTCCGCAAGAAAATGCAGAAATATTACCCACTCCGGCGGATATTATGCCAATTTATCTTTACTTAATGGGAGAAGATAGTGTCCATGAAAATGGGGTAAGTTTTGATGCTCAAAAGACATTAATTAGCTCGGCGGCTAGTTAGTAAATGCAAATATTTGATGTTTTTTTTTGCAAAACTTATTCTTAAGGTTACAAGGATCGAATTTTTTGGTCCCCGTAACGTAAACAAGTAATAGAGCCGAAGAAATTTTATGTTTTTCGGTTTCTATTGCATAGAAAACATGATTGACTGTTATTTGAACAATTATTCAAGTAAAAATGGTTCGAGAATTGGCATAAAGTGTCATTACTAGGATTAGTAATAAAAATCTCCTTTCCTAGGAGATAGGAAATCTTCGTCATCCTACCGGCATATATTATTAGTTTTATACGACGAGGAAAATAATGTTGCTGGTAACTTTTTCTGGAAAATTACTCAATTAAACAGGCGGCTATCTTTTTAAAAAAGATTACTTATAAATAGAAGATTATTTCTACCTATTTGTTGTTCTGGCGCTGAAAGATCTAATATTATAACCAACTAGCACTATATTAAATAGTAGTATTGAATACCTAAAGAAGGTAAAATTTAAATAACATAAACATATTATCCGACATCCATAATGAGTTGATGATCCTATGACAACTACTCTCTACCGCTTCATCAGCGTAATTGTGATCTTGTTATACTGGCTATTGATTGCTAGCGTAACGGTTCGAATATTCATGAAACGCAGAGCAGTACAATCATCTATGGCCTGGTTATTAATAGTATATATCCTTCCATTATTTGGCGTTATAACTTACTTTACTCTAGGAGAGCTTTATTTAGGAAAAACTAGAGCCAAACGGGCGCGTATTATGTGGCCTTCAATAAGGCAGTGGCTGAATGATTTCACAAAATGTTCGTCAATATTAGCTCTTAAGAAAAGTGATGTAGCCCGTTCATTATTTCAGCTTTGTGAGTTACGTCAAGGCATTGCTAGTGTTAAAGAAAATCAATTAGACTTACTAACTAGCACAGATGATATATTGCAAGCCATAATACGGGATATCAAATTAGCACGCAATAATATTAAAATGGTTTTCTATATTTGGCAACCAGGGGGAATGGCTAATACCGTAGCAAATGAACTTATTAGTGCGGCTCAGCGCGGGGTGAATTGTAGGATTATGTTAGATTCAGCGGGCAGTCGGGCTTTTTTTCGTAGTCCTTTTGCATCTTTGATGCGCAATGCAGGAATAGAAGTAGTCGAAGCTTTGCGTGTTAATTTATTGCGAATATTTTTTCGACGGCTTGATTTACGTCAGCATCGTAAAATGGTCCTGATTGATAATAATATTGCTTATACGGGCAGCATGAATTTAGTAGATCCACGTTTTTTTAGGCAAAAAGCAGGAGTGGGTCAATGGATTGATTTAATGGTCCGGATGGAAGGTCCGGTAGCTTATCTCATGGCAATTATTTACTCCTGTGACTGGGAGTGGGAAACGGGGCAACGTATTTTACCACCACTTCCTAATATCCTTTCTCCTCTCAATAACGACATCTCTGAACAAGCTATCCAAGTAATAGCATCTGGTCCGGGTCCTTATTTTCCTAAAGATATGATTCATCAGGCATTGCTGACCGCTATTTTTGCTGCTCGGGAAGCTATTATCATGACCACCCCCTATTTCGTCCCCAGTGATGATTTACTACAGGCAATATGTATCGCGGCTCAGCGCGGGGTGGACGTAAGTATTATTATTCCGCGATACAATGACTCACTTTTAGTAGATTGGGCTTGCCGTTCTTTTTTTACTGAATTATTAGAAGCCGGGGTTAAAATTTATCAATTTAAAGGAGGTTTGTTACATACTAAAAGCGTCCATATTGATGGACAATTAAGTTTGCTAGGTACAGTTAATCTTGATATGCGGAGTTTATGGCTTAATCTTGAAATTACTATAGTCATCGATGATAATCACTTTAGTCAAAATCTTTTGTTTATACAGAAAAATTATCTCAACCATTCACGTCTGATAGACGAACAGCAATGGAGAATTCGACCGCTGTGGCACCGTATTTTAGAACGGTTATGTTATTTTTTGAGTCCATTACTATAAAATTCTCACTAAATTATTTTCGGTATTTTTCCTATTTTGGTTTTCGATAAGAAATAACGATAAAATTATCGGTGTGGATGATACAGCAAAAATTATCATCATTTGAACCTATTTTTTTCTGGCGTCCACTGGAGGAGCTCATCCTATTTTAGGGGTTATTCTTACAATATTTAAAATTTTTTTTTGGAGCATAAGAGATGGTATTCGGTGTAAAACCACAGCTTTATAACGTGGTCTAATAGATTTATTTTGTACCAAATCCACCACTAAATTCATTAAACTTTTCAATTTTTTCACAACCCTCTATTGGTAGATATATGGAATCAATCAATAAAGAATAATTGTTGCATCCCTCGGATGTAATCACCACCTTATCTCCCTCTTCACAGAAAATACAACCAAATAAAATTAATAGAAAAATCAAAGTAATCATAACATGGGATGATCTTCATGGTTGCCAACATATTAAACAGTATGTTTTTTTTCCCTTACGTATTAAGGTATAACGACCATAAAGTCGATCACTATTGCTGAACTGATATTTGTAATTATATTGTAATGATCCATTAACACTTATAGCTCCATATTCAATGAGTGCTCTAGATTGTCGCCGAGAGGAGACTAAGTTAGCGTTGACTAGTGCTTGCGCTAAACCAGTCGACACTGATAATTCAATAGCCGAAATACCGTCTTGTACTAGTTGTTGGAAATCAGATTCTTTTAATTCATTTAGTAAACCCGAAAATAGACTTTGTGTAATGCGTTTGGCAGCAGAGAATCCTTTATTTCCATGTACTAATTTAGTAGCGTGTTCAGCTAATATAAACTGCGCTCGCCTAACCTCCTGACTACTTTTACATTCTTGTTCCAAAGTATCGATTGTTTTGAGATCAATAAAAGTAAATAATTTAAGGAATCGATAAACGTCAACATCGGCAGTATTAATCCAAAACTGATAAAATTTATAAGGACTAGTTTTTTTATCGTCTAACCATATGGTCTGATCTTCAGTTTTACCAAACTTAACTCCATCAGATTTAGTAATTAACGGCAGCGTAAGTCCAAAAACTTGCTGTTGCTGTAATCTACGAGTTAAATCAATTCCCGAAGTAATGTTTCCCCATTGATCCGACCCTCCTATTTGTAACTCCACTCCGTATTGAACATTAAGACATGAAAAATCATAACTTTGTAATAAATTATACGAAAATTCAGTAAATGAAATACCTAAATCATTCCGTTTGAAGCGTTGCTTCACGGATTCTTTATTAATTAACTGGTTAATGGAAAAATGTTTTCCCACTCTACGGAGAAAATTGAGAAGATTCATGTTACTAAACCAGTCATAGTTGTCTACGATTATCGCCTTATTCTCTCCCCCCTGAAAATCCAGAAATTTCGTTAACTGTCCGACAATTTTTTCCTTCCATTCCGCTACGTTCTTAAAACTATTGATAATACGAGATCTATTTTTTAAGCTAGGATCACCAATTAAGCCTGTGCCCCCCCCTATAAGGGCGATCGGCTTATGACCCGCATTCTGGAACGTTTTTAAACAAAGTAATGGTATTAAATGACCTAAATGCAAACTATCTGCTGTGGGATCAAAACCACAATAAAGTACTATTGGTCCTTTTGTAATTCTTTTCAATAACCCTTGCTCATCGGTGATCTGAGCTATAGATCCGCGTTCTTTTAATTGAGTAATTATATTATCTGTCTTCATTATTGAAATAATTTAATCATTGAATCATTTCTTGAGGTAATTTTTCTATTTTACAAAATTTTTATTTACGTTAAAAATACCTATCTTTCAGTAAATTTTGGGGTTCCGAAAGCCTAATTCAAGAAGACAACACCAAATTTTTCCCGAAAATCCATGATGCGAGGGTAATAATATGATCACTTGGTAAGTTTGAGGCATCTATGTTCAATTACGGTAATTAAGCAGGAAAAACTTCCCTGTTATCAAGATATATTACTTATGACAATAACTTGTTTCTCTAAAATATTACACGTCAATAATAGGTCGTCTTATGAGATTAGGAGTCCAAAGATTGCTGTTTTTATTAAAATTCTTTCCCTTATTAGAATAAGGACAGTTTTGTTTAACCATAATGCAACCACATTACAGGAGATGAACACAAAAGATACTTTATAATATTTACGCTCACAGTGGGTAATTTTCTGACCATCACATCATATAGCTCAGAAGACATAGATTTGCCTTTTTAACAATATCCTTATGCATTTTTAATCTCTATTAACTAAATAATTATCTAATATAAGGTTATCACTACTGCACTCGATATTTTTGAGATGTTTGCTGTATTATGATTTGTAATTCTCCGCACTGAAACATTTCAGTAATAATATCACAACCACCGATCAGTTGTCCATCAATCCACAGTTGAGGAAAAGTAGGCCAATTAGCATATATAGGCAAGTAAGATCGAATATCAGGATTTTTTAAAATATCTACATATGCAAAATCTTCTCCACACGCCGAAAGTAGTTGAACTGTCTGGGCCGAAAATCCACATGATGGAAGATGTGGAGAACCTTTCATAAAAATAAGAATGGGATTTTCGGCAATTTTTCTTCTAATTTTTTCATAAGTTTTCTTGTGCATGTTACATAATTCCTTTTTTAACTCCCTCAGGATTATAATTGATAATTAATTACTATTATAATACTGATACCATAAAGTGGAATATAATTCTATTATAATGAGTTAGTACTTTACTAAAATTAATTAGGATTATAATTTTTTTCTGTCAGGACAACAACTAAATAAGGGGAGCAGATCCGCAAGATCTTCTTATTCTTGACTTTCGGATCACATTCTTTATCGATAAGTGTAATATTTTATCGTTCTCAAAACTCAGAATGTAACTACGTGCTACTACGTGTGATAATTTTTTAATATAAAGGACTGTTGCTCTCTCTAGAATAAGAAGGTTCGTAAAACATGAAGTAGTAGTATCGGTTGATAGGATGACTTTTTTTGTAATCGGTGAGGTAAATCTTGCCTAAATCATCATGTAACGCTAAAATGCCTATTTTAGCTAACTTGCTAAATATCTGGAAGGATAAGATCAGTGCAGAAATATTGGGTAGAAGCACGTAAAATTTTCATACTTGCGGGTCCAGTAATTATGGCACAAATATCACAAACATCTATGGGTTTTGTAGATACCATGATGGCTGGTGCTGTTAGTACTACTGATATGGCTGCGCTTGCAATAGGAACTTCTATATGGTTGCCTGTGATTTTATTTGGCTATGGGTTAATTCTGGCACTTACCCCAGTAGTAGCCCACCTAAATGGATCAAATCAACGTGAGCATATTGCTTATCAAGCATGTCAGGCTTATTGGTTAGCCGCTATTTCTTCGGTTGTGATTATATTTATACTATATAATTCCAATTATATTATTCATTTTATGCCTCATATAGATCCACTCCTCGCGAATAAAACGATTCACTATTTACATGCTATGTTATATGGAGTACCTGGATATTTATTTTTTCTGGTGGTCCGAAATCAATGTGAAGGACTTGCCAATACTAAGCCTAGTATGGTTATTGGATTAGTTGGGTTGATGGTTAAGATTCCATTAAATTATATTATTATTAATGGTAAATTAGGAATACCAGCTCAAGGTGGAGCAGGGTGCGGAATGGTAACGGCGTTTGTTTACTGGGTAATGTTCCTAAGTATTATTACCTGGTTTAATTATACCCGCTCTATGAAGGATATCACGAAAGTAACTAATAAATATTTAGCGCAATTTAATCCTGATTGGAAGGCAATATGGAGGCTAGTTACTATTGGTTTTCCAATAGCTCTTGCTTTTTTCTTTGAAGTAACTTTATTTGCCCTAGTAGCTTTACTGATATCACCTCTCGGGATAGTACAAGTAGCTGGACATCACATTGCACTGAATTTTAGTTCGCTGGTCTTTGTTTTACCACTCTCCCTTAGTATAGCGACGAGTATAAGAGTCAGTTTTCAGCTGGGGCAAGGATCTACAATAAATGCACGTTTAGTTGCTACGACTGCGCATTGTATTGGAACTACGCTTGCGTGCGTGACGGCTATTTTGACTGCCCTCTATCGTGAGCATATTGCTTGGTTATATAACCATAATCCACCAGTAGTAGCAATAGCAACACATCTCATGTTACTGTCCGCGTTTTATCAGATTCCCGATTCTATCCAGATTATTGGGAGTGGAATTTTACGAGGATATAGAGATACCCGTTCTATATCCATTATAACTTTCATCGCTTATTGGTTACTAGGATTACCATGTGGCTATATACTTGCATTAACCACCTTGGTAGGACATCCTCTAGGACCTGCTGGTTTTTGGATAGGATTTATTATTAGTTTGACTGCCTCAGCGATGATGATGTTATATCGTATCCGTCAGCTGCAAGGATTATCTGCCGACGAAATTTTACAAAGAGGCATTATTAATAAATAGGAAAAACATATAAGAGGAGAATTTACAACAGGATAAATTAGTGCGTCCGTAGCTCAGCTGGTTAGAGTACCATCTTGACGTGATGGGGGTCAGTGGTTCAAATCCACTCGGACGTACCAAATTATTAATTTTTATCATAAAGATGCTTGAGGATTCTTGATGGATATAGTGATAATAACGTATGTGTGACTGTAATTATTACTATACCTGATGGAAGTAAAATTTACTATATCGAAAATTAACTGTGTTAGGGGTCCTAAAATGTGTGAAGATAAACATGACCGGATGACCAATCTACGGTCAGGGATGGATATACCACAAATAGTATTTTTATTTATGTTTATTACCCTTTTAATTATTACTTGTTTTTGGGTGGTACGACCCTTTCTTCCGGGTTTTGCGTGGGCTAGCATGGTAGTAATAGCCACATGGCCTATACTAATTCAAATCCAGAATATACTAGGGGGAAAACGAATCCTGGCTGTAGTTGTTATGATCATGCTACTCTTTTTACTATTTATCATACCGGCGAGCTTACTAATAGAAAGTTTGATATATAATATTATTCCATTAATTGAGTATCTAACTTCAGGACAAATTAAATTGCCTCAACTACATTGGCTTACTAGTATTCCCCTGATAGGAGAGAAACTCTCTTTTAGCTGGAAGAGTATTTTATCTGGTGAAAGTAGTACAATAATGACATATATAAAACCTTATGTTGGTAAAACAACGAGTTTTGTTTTTTCACAGGCTGCACATGTGGCGCACCTTATGTTACATCTTATTATAATGCTTTTATTCAGTATCTTACTTTATTGGCGGGGAGAAAAAATAGGAAACGAGGTGCTTAAATTTGCACGGAGACTAGCTCCACAGCGGGGAGAGACGGCTGTTTTACTAGCTATTCACGCAATTCGTGCGGTTGCTCTGGGAATTTCCGTTACTGCTTTAGTACAAGGACTTCTGGGAGGAATTGGATTGGCATTATTCGGGATACCTTATGCTACCTTATTAACCGGAATATTAGTTCTATTTTGTTTGATGCAGCTGGGTACCCTCCCAGTATTAGTACCCGCTATTATCTGGATTTATTGGGAAGGAGATACTACTAGGGGCACTATTTTAGTAATTTGGAGCTGTATTATTATAGCTATAGATAATGTATTAAGGACCGTCTTGATACGCATGGGAGCTGATTTACCAATAATTATAGTTATTTGTGGAGTCCTGGGAGGATTATTGACCTTTGGAATGATAGGGTTATTTATTGGTCCAGTAGTTCTTGCTATTTCTTATCGATTGATTCATGCTTGGATGCATGAATTGCCTGCTTCGAATCCTTAAATTCATAAATGGAGAGATGGATGAAAAAAAAATTAGGTTTCATTGGCGGAGGCCATATAACACAAGCCCTCATCGGAGGGATAGTGAAAAGTAAAATAATGTTACCAGCGAATATTTATTTATATGATTGCAATATAGAAAAAATGCAAGGGTTACATAAACAGTATGGCACGAATCTAACTTTCAGTGAACAAGAAGTATCTCAACATGCTAATATTCTGTTCTTAGCGGTCAAAGCTCCCGTAATTTTAAATATTCTTAAGAACAAAATTACTCACTTAGACCCAGATTTACTTCTAGTATCTTTAGCTACGGGTATTAGCTTGCAGGTATTATCCAGTATAATAGGAGATAACAGAAAAATTATTCGCGTCATGCCAAATCTACCTGTTTTAGTAAGAGAGGGGATGATTTCTATTACGCCCAACAGATTAGTTACAGATAGAGATCTCCAAGAGTTAGTGAATATCTTTAATGCGGTCGGAAGAACAGCAGTTGTTCCAGAAAAACTGATTCATACTGTTGTGGGCGTGAGCAGTTCAGCTCCTGCTTATGTCTATATGTTTATAGAAGCCATGGCGGATGCTGCTGTACTTAGTGGAATGGCGCGAAACCAGGCTTATCAATTTACTGCTCAAGCAGTAAAAGGTGCTGCTCAAATGGTACTAGAAACGAACCAACATCCGGGGGTACTAAAAGATGAGGTTTGTACTCCACAAGGAACCACTATCGAAGCGATAAAGTGTTTAGAAGAAAAAGGTCTTCGCGGTGTGGTTATGGATGCTATACATGCATGTATACAAAAATCAGTGCAAATTAGTTCTAAATGAATAATTAGAATAAAAGAATATGGGTCGTTAGCTCAGATGGTAGAGCAGTGGACTCTTAATCCAACGGTCGCGGGTTCGAATCCCTCACGACCCACTAATCAATTATTCCTAATAATATACTTAAGTCCATTCATGTAAGAATGTAAAACCTTTGGGATAACAATAGTTCCGTCAGCTTGCTGATAATTTTCCATCACTGCTATTAATGTACGTCCTACCGCTAAACCTGAACCATTAAGCGTATGAACTAATCTAATAATTTTATTATTTTTCTGACTACGATAACGCGCTTGCATACGACGAGCCTGAAAATCCCACATATTAGAGCACGAAGATATTTCTAGAAATGTCTTCGTAGCCGGCAGCCAAACTTCTAAATCATAAGTTTTACAGGCACCAGCACTGAGATCCCCTGCACATAATAGTACTTTACGATACGGTAAATTCAGTAATTTCAGAACTGTTTCGGCATGATCAGTTAATACTTCTAATGCATTCATAGAATCTTCCGGACGCGTTATTTGTACCAATTCTACTTTATCAAACTGATGCATTCGAATGATCCCATATGTTTTCCGTCCATAAGAACCTGCTTCCGAACGAAAGCATGGGGTATATGCAGTCAATTTAATTGGTAATATTTTTTCTTCAATAATTTCATTTCGCACTATATTAGTTAATGGCACTTCTGCAGTAGGTATTAATGCTAAACTGGAAATAACATCATTTTCTTTTTTCCATTGAGTAAAAAAGAGCTCATGCTGAAATTTAGGCATTTGTCCACTCCCATAAAGTGACGAAGAATTCACTAAATATGGAACATAAGTTTCCGTATAACCATGTCGTTCAGTGTGTAAGTCAATCATAAATTGACCTAGCGCTCTATGTAAACGAGCTAGGGATCCTTTAATTACTATAAAACGCGATCCTGTAATTTTTGTTGCTAACTTAAAGTCTAAGCTATTAGTCAATAATTGACCCAACCTAACATGGTCCCTCAACGTAAAATCATAGTGACGTGGTTTTCCCCAGCGTTTGATTTCAATATTACATATTTCATCATTTCCATTGGGAACTTCATCTGCGGGAATATTGGGCAGCATAAGAGAAAAATTTCGAAACTCGTTATTTAAGTTATCTAGTTCCATTTTTTTTTCATCCAGTCGTTGACTCAAGCTTTTAACTACTTGACAAAATGCAGTGATATCCTCATTATTTCTCTTCATTAATCCTATTTCTTTAGATATTTTCGTGCGCTCTGCCTGCAGCTGTTCAGTTTGCAGTTGCAGTAATTTTCGACTTTCATCTATCCGTCGAAGGGTCTGAACATCTAAAGACCAGCCTCGTCGTGATAGTTTTGTAGCTACCATATTGAGGTGCTTACGTAAAAGATTAGGATCTAGCATCTTGTTTCCATATCAGTATTTCAGATTAATATTAATAAAAACATACATTACATTAAATTTTAATGTATGTAGTGTGAAACTTTATAAGCATACGTAAAATACTTATTTTACGTATGCTTAATTAAGAATTATTATCTTTAGATAACTTTTTATGCACTATTCAATAGCGAATAAGGATCCTCTGTTATGATCAAAAAACAATTACTAATTTTAGGTTCCGGTCCTGCCGGCTATACAGCTGCTATTTATGCCGCCCGGGCTAATATCAAACCGGGTTTGATTACAGGCTTAGAACAAGGAGGACAACTTAATTCTACATTAGCTATAGAAAATTGGCCCGGAGATTCGGTTAATTTAACCGGTCCGCAATTAATGAATCGTATGCATGAACATGCAGTAAAATTTAATACTGAAATCATTGTGGACTATATTCATAAAGTCAATTTGCTACATCGTCCTTTTCTATTGTTTGGAGACTCTGAAGAATATAGTTGTGATGCTTTAATTGTGGCTACTGGTTCTTCCGCACGTTATTTAGGCCTCTCATCTGAAGAAAAGTATAAAGGAAAAGGCGTTTCTGCTTGCGCTACCTGTGATGGTTTTTTTTATCATAATAAAAAGGTAGCAGTAGTAGGTGGAGGTAATACCGCAGTGGAAGAAGCATTGTATTTATCTAATCTGGCCACCGAAGTTCACCTTATTCACAGACGGGCACGTTTCAGAGCAGAAAACATTTTAATCGATAGATTGATTGATAAAGCTAAATATGGAAATATTATTATCCATACTCAATATAAAGTGGAGGAAATTATAGGTAATAATACCGGTGTCACAGGATTGCGATTATGTTCTTTAGAACATTCATCTAAATTTAAATATCTTGATGTTATGGGAGTGTTTATTGCTATTGGTCATCAACCAAATACAGATCTTTTTCAAGGACAACTGGTTCTTGAAAGAGGTTATATAAAAAAAGTACAATCTATAATTAACAGTTATGCGACGCAGACTAGCATCCCAGGAGTCTTTGTCGCGGGTGATGTCAGTGATAATGTATATCGTCAAGCAATTACCTCTGCTGGAAGTGGATGTATGGCAGCATTAGATGCTGCTCGATATCTTGAGGAGGAAGCAGTCATCCTCAGCAGGTAGTAAGTAGTAAGAACATTTTTTTTAAAAATTAACAAAAAAAGAGGACGAAATGTCTAAAGAAGAGAATATTGAAATGCAGGGGCTTGTGTTAGATACTTTACCTAACACTCTGTTTAGAGTGGAATTAGAAAATGGACATATAGTAACTGCTCATATTTCGGGAAAAATGCGCAAAAATTATATTCGGATCTTAACCGGAGATACTGTAACGGTAGAACTTACTCCGTATGATCTAGGTAAAGGACGCATTGTCTTCCGGAGTCGTTAATAAAGATGAATATAAAATTAGCTCTGAACAAAGCTAGCAAGTTTGTGATGGTATTCTTCAAAGTCTGTAATGGGCGTAGTAGCTACCCCTGAACTCATAGCAGCTTGTGCAACTGCTGGGGCAACTTTGAATATTAAACGTGGATCAAATGGTTGAGGAATTAAATAGTCAGATCCAAAAGTGAGTTTTTTATCATTACTATACGCGTTATTAACCACCGTTTCATCTGTTTCTGTAAATGCCAAATTTGCAATGGCGTATACTACCGATAGTTTCATTTCTTCATTAATAGTGGTTGCCCCTACATCAAGAGCCCCACGAAATATAAAGGGAAAACAGAGAACATTATTAACTTGATTGGGATAATCTGATCGACCCGTACAAATAATAGCATCGGGTCGTACTTCTTTAGCTATCGGAGGTAAGATTTCGGGCACTGGGTTGGCAAGAGCTAAAATCAATGGTTTTATCGCCATTTTCTTTACCATTTCCGGAGTTAAAATATTAGGTATAGAACAACCTAGAAAAATATTTGCGCCCGTAATAGCGTCATCTAAAGTGGGATAAGAAGAACTATTCTTGTTATTAACATTCAAATTTACTGCATACATAGCTTTAGTATCAGTAAGGTTAGGTTCACGTCCTTTATAAATTACCCCTTTTGAGTCACATACCACAATATTACTTTTTTGTAGTCCTAATGTTACTAACAAATCTAAACAAGCAATAGCTGCTGCTCCCGCTCCGGAAACCACTATTTTCATCTCTGAAATGTGCTTTTTAACTATACGCAAAAAATTTAGTACCGCAGCAGTACAAATAATTGCCGTTCCATGCTGATCATCATGAAATACAGGAATTTTCATTTTTTCACGTAATGCTTTTTCAATATAAAAGCATTCAGGAGCTTTTATATCCTCAAGATTAATTCCCCCAAAAGTAGGCTCCAAAGAGGTAATAATGTTAATTAACTGATTGGGATCTTGTTCATCAATCTCAATATCAAAAACATCAATACCAGCAAATTTTTTAAAAAGTACTGCTTTTCCTTCCATTACCGGTTTGCCTGCTAGGGGACCAATATTACCTAAACCAAGTACTGCCGTACCATTAGAAATTACTGCCACTAAATTACCTCGGGCAGTATATTTATTGACCGCTCGAGGATCTGCTACTATTTCTAAGCAAGGAGCTGCTACTCCAGGAGAATAAGCCAGTGCTAAATCGCGTTGTGATACTAAAGGTTTAGTAGCCGTAATTTTTATTTTTCCGGGAACCGGAAATTGGTGATAAGCAAGAGCATTTTTGATAAGTTGATCGTCCATTATTATTCCTGGGTTAAAATTATATCCTCACTTCTCACTTTAAAATGCACCGACAAATTTAGGAGAAGTTAATAATTTTTCACTATCTAAGCTGTTAGAGAAAAATAAACTATATAATGCCCTGATATCGCTATCAAGGATTAAATAATTCAAAATTAATATATTCCTTCCTGAAATTATCATTTTAAATTTAGTTCAAGTCAACGACTATCATATTTAGAGTATCAAAACAGGAAGAGAAATGAAATGATTTTTTATTCTAAAGTTTTATTTTTTTTATCGTCTCTTTATCAATTATTTTTCGGAGGGTAATAAATAGGGGGGAAATATTCGTTTGATCTTTACCATATGTAAGATTAAATTGATAATCAAAATCCACTGGATTATCTCCCTGATTATGTTGTAATAAAGTTTCTAATTTATCAAACGCTTTAACGACTTGTGCTTCTATAGATAAATTTTGTTCATAATCTTCCCATAATTGCAACAAATCTTTTTTCCTATCATGATCTAATGATTCCATTAAACGTACCAAATCCACTCGTTCCTGCTGTTTTTTTTTCATACTATCCACCTGATTCACCGCCGGAATATCTCCATGGAGGGCTTCTCCTAAATCATGTATCACACATAACTTTAATATTTTTGCAAAATTTAGGGATTTCAGTTGATCTTCAAAAGTCATAGCCATCAGACACAGTCGCCAGGAATGTTCAGCTGTGCTTTCGGGGCGGCCCCGCGAAGTAAATGAACTGCGCAGAGTATCTTTGAGTTTTTCTGCTTCCCGAATAAATTGTAATCTCTTGGACCATAATTGGGTAATCATAAAATTATTCTCCTTTATTAAAAAGGAATTATTCATTATGGACCGTAATTAAATTAATTAATACTCTGCCCATTCATAATGATTTCTATTATCCAACAGAATTCCCATTCTGTTGCCCATTTTCACTCCGTGTTTAATATAAATTTCTTTCCATAGAGAAAAATTAAAAATAGCCATATCTGAAAAAATAGTATCAGCATTTCTAACTATAAAAAATACTTTACTTCTGTAATCATAGTGCATAGCAAGTTTCAAGATCTCCAGGGTAGGAATTTCTGTTTCAATAATAGTGCAAAATTCAGAAAAATAATTTAATGGATATCTAACTCTTTTCACTGAAAGATTATTTTTTACTAACTGATGAAACATAAAAGTTTCATTTTGAAATTGCATTAAATTAAGTCCCGATTCTTTTCCACAAAAGATCCCAAAAAAGTAAGGATCTGGTCGAGTGTATATTTTATTAATTTTTACTTCATAACTATATGTCTGATCAGAATAATATCCCTTAAATTCACAAAATGGACCTTCAGTAATTTTTTTTCCTTCCGTATAACCATAAAGTACTATTTCACTAGTGCTCGGGACAGCGGGATAAGGATCTTGTTTAAACAGGGTTATTTTAGATGGAGATAATGCATTAGCAAATAAATAACTATCAATCGTATCAGGAATTTTACTAGCGGCACTAATATAAGTGGCTATAGGTCCACCATTAAATAAGCTTATATAAGCCTGGGGTGTTATTTTCAAACATTCTGTAATAATTCTATATGCATCAGTTCGCGGATCTATAAATATAGCAATAGTATTACCATCTTTAATCTCCCCACGGTAAAAACCTAAATTACTAATACCATTAATATCTTCTATACATAATACAAATGAAGTTAAATAACGACCAGCATCTTTAGGTTGATACTTTAGAAAAGGGAAATCTAATAGGGAGCAAGGAGATAAGATGAAATCACTACGATTTTGATAATCACAATTATTATGCTGAAAAGCAGATAATATCTTTACACGGGTATAAAATTCTGAAAGATAATTATCTTCCGTCATACCTAGACCTTTTAAAATTATTCTGCGTTTGAATAAATTATCCACATAAGGAATATCAGATCTACACACAATTTTATTAAAAATAGTTATAGGATAATTTACTAAATTTTGATATCTCTTATGCAAATACTGAGACACTTCTAAGTGAGGTGATAATGGTCGGTCTACTTTTTGAAACGATATTTGAGAAAGTAAGTTCCTCATATTTACTCCAGATGTTTTTCCCAAGGAAATCTTACCCATGACTGTTGCTCTTGTGCAAAATAATCTACCAAGTTATTGATCTTAGTGACATCTCCATTACTAGAATTAAAAAATAAACTTGCTACAAAGATTGTTCTATTTGGAACAGTAAATTTTTTTCTAATATATTTTATAGTTTCTCCGCTTCCCACAATATCATCAATCACAATCCAATGACTATATTTTTTTGCCATGAATAAACCAATATCGTCTTCTATATTAGGCAAAATTTTTTCAGAGTTAATATTATCTGTTTTATTTCTTTTAATAGAAAGGGCTTCGAAATTTTTCTCTCCTAGAGCATGTGCAATAATCACTGCTGGCACTAATCCAGAGCGGGAGATACCAATAATACAGTCATATTGTACATTTTTATTTTTAATTATTGAAACTATATTAAGAGATAGTCGGTTTATTTCATTCCATGAAACACTAATCATCACTGATGACCTCTTTCTTATAATCGATCGGGTGATAGGGGGCAGAATACATAGCATCAGCTCTATTTTCTTGCTGCGTTTTAAAAGAAACATGGATAAACTCATGATTCGACACTAGTTCAGAATAATTATTAGCTCCACAATAACTAAAACCAGATTGGATTCCTCCTCTTAATTGATAAATATATTCTCGTAAAGATCCAACATATTCGAAACAAGCTTCGATCCCTTCCGGTACATAGTGGATATATTCTTCTTTAGTTATTTGTGATCCCTGTAAACGTCTTATTTCCATTTTAGTGCCAAATGTTACGAACCCTCTAGTAGCTTTATATTTTTTTCCTTCTACTTCAAGGAACTGAGCCGCACTTTCGCTGGTTCCAGCGAGCATTTTTCCTAACATTACACACGTCGCACCTGCTGCTAATGCTTTGACTATATCCCCCGAGCTTCTTATTCCTCCATCCGCAATGATACTGATCCCCAGTTCTTTAGCAGCTTGAACACAATCTATAATAGCGGTTAACTGAGGCACTCCTACCCCTGTTATAGATCTAGTAGTACATACACTCCCCGGTCCTATTCCAACTTTTATTATACTTGCTCCAGCACTCACTAAATCTAGTACTCCCTGTGACGTAGCTACATTACCAGCTATCAAAGGTATATCGGGAAAATGATCACTTAACTTTTTAATCGCCTCTATGGCCTGCTTAGAATGACCATGAGCGACATCTACCGTGATAAAATCTACCCCTGCATTAATTAATTTTGTTGCTCGATCAAAATAATCATCAATTACACCTACCGATGCACCAACTTTCAAAGTGCCATATTTATCTAACGTCGGTTTGAGATGAGTGTCATATAAAAAGTTCGAGTTATTTTTGACTGTCCTGACCTCACTTACTTGAGTTTCTAGGGTGCACATACGATGGAGGATACCTATTCCCCCTAACCGCGCCATTTCAGTAGCCATAGCTGCTTCCGTACACCATTGGGTATTGGCGGAAATAATTGGAATACTTAACTCTCCTATTCGGTTCAAATTAACACTAATATCAATCTTTTTTCTACTCGATGCATGACTTAACTTTGGAACCAGGAGCACATCATCAAACACGTAACTCTTTCTAAACATTTTCTCTCTCCTTATTATAAGCAGGATACTGGGCCCAACAATTAGGGGTTTCATACACTCTGACCGAATCTATAATCAGCGGATGGATTATTCCCATTAAGCGGTTTAAAATTTTTTCGGACATAATTTCATACCAGTGTTTTGCTAACGCTTCGGCGGTAGGCGAAAATGGCACAATATAAATTTTCATTTTGGCGCTATTATGGATAAGTAAAGCGGTCTTTGATTGTTGTACTTTACGAGCATCTTCAACTATATCTAATATATTTATGAGATAATCATCTTCTGCATCCACAATAATGGCATGATCACAATTACTATCAATACATTCATGCATCACCTCTTTTACAAAACTAAAATCCATTACCATCCCTGATTGACTGCCTTCAGCGATTAATTCTTTGGATGTGAGAGTAACTAGAATAGAATATCTATGTCCGTGTAAATTGTGACATTTTGAATCATGTGCTTTAATACGATGGCCCGCATCAATTTCAATTTTTCTATTTATTTTATACATGATATATTCCTTACTGAGAATAATGTACTCCTGTGCCCCACGGAAGCGAAACCGATTTATAAAATTCTTCTTTTTTTAACAAATCTTGTTCCAAAATTCCCGAAAAATAAAGAGTCGTCATAAATGCATTAGGTTTATAAGCACCACGGGTACACAAACAGTTATGTCGGGCCCGAATGATCACTCCTACCCCTTGAGGTTTGAGTACTTCATCCATCGTCTGGCCAATCTGGGCTGTTAATCTTTCCTGAATCTGTAATCTTTTGGAGAAGACATCTACTATCCGAGCTAATTTTGACAGACCAACTACTCTTCTATCAGGGATATAACCTACTACTGCACTACCTACTATGGGAGCAAGATGATGTTCACAGGTAGATTCAAAGTGAATATTTTGAAGAAGTACTAAATTATCGTATCCCTCGACTTCTTCAAAAAATTTTTCCAAAATTTTATGGGCATCTTTAGAATAACCTTCAGTTTGAGCTTGCAAGGATTTTAAGAAACGTTTCGGAGTATCAATTAATCCTTGTCTAGTTACATCTTCGCCGAGATAATGTAAAATTTCTACTACCGCTTGATATGCTTTTTCTTTCTTCAATTTTTGTATATCTGACATAATAATACCTTCCTTCATCTACGAAGATGCTTCTGCATCTTTAACAAAAGATTCTAATTATGGTAGTTGTAAGTGTTTGTGTAACTGAATATTTAATGTACGACCATATTTCATAGCTACTTCTATGCAAGCATTTCGATTTTTTTTATTAATTTCTGGATCATAATCATCTCGCGGCATAAGATAAATCGGTTTTTCCCTAGGAGCTCTAAATAACCTTATCTGTTTTCCTGGTACTTGAGTGCAGAAATCAGGCAGACCATCTTGGGCATCAATTTCTCCATGTGCTACTACATATTTATAGTGCGTGATTATTTTTATATTCTGGGGATGTAATTGAGGAGTTTTCGGACTGCATACGATGGTAATATTTTTCTCCCTCTGATTAAGAGGGCGATGTATAGTACCATTGGTTTCTATTTGTACTTTAAAATTCTCCTGGAGAAGGTCATTGATTAATGGTGCTATATTTTGTCGAAAGGGTTCTCCACCAGTAATAACTACCAATTCCGGAGGAGGATAATTTCGATTATATATTTCTTTAATTATTTCTAACGGGTATAGATGCAACTTAAATAATTCGAATTGTGTATCACACCAGTAACATTTTAAGTTACAACCTGATAACCTGATAAAAGTAGCTGAATCCCCACTATATGGTCCTTCTCCTTGAACTGTTTGGTATATTTCCTCCACCCAGAGAAGGTCCCTATCAGGTGATTTTTTTCTTGCGGGATTTTGTCCAAACATATTTATCCTTCTTTTTAAGATATATTAAACAATAATTAAGAGGGGAAGAAAAATGAGTTAGTATATGTGGTGATATAATTTCGTTTTTACAAAATTTTCGAAAGCGTATAAATTTAATATCCGAGATTAAATCGCAAGTTATAACAATAAAATCATAACTGACAGGTGTTATCTTGACCAGCTCTACCGTATAACATCGCCTTTGGCAGGGTATTAAAGATCGTTAAAGATGCATGATTTGCCGAAAAATTTTTATCTTACTACGGCTAACTGGAACTCGTAATTTTTGATGCCGTAGTTTAAGTAGATAAGTTTGATTAAACCACGGTTCAATTTCGCGGATATGATTGATATTCACACAGTAAGACCGGTGACAACGAAAAAAATAGGCAGAAGGAAGTTGTTCACAAAATTTTGAAATACTTACAGGCATGACATACTCTTCACCTGAAAAGGTATAAACAAATGTCATTTTTTTATGAGCCTCTACATAGCAGATATCACTAATATTAGTTACGATAAATCGTTTATTCTTAACTAAGTTAAGAGTATGAAAGTTAGCACTTTTATAACTATTATAAAAATATTTGCTCTCTTTGGATAATGGATGACAATTATTTTCTTCTAGATCTCGCAACATTTTTATAATTCGTGACTTTTCCAAAGGTTTAAGTATATAATCAAACGCTTCTAACTCAAAAGCATGTACGGCATGTTCTTTATAAGCAGTAATAAAAACTATTACCGGTTTAATGCCCAATTGCTTTATAGTCTGAGCTAAAATAAGTCCATCTACAGTAGGAACATGTATATCGAGAAAGATAACATCAACTTGATGATGTTGAAGGTATGTGAATAACTCAAGTCCATCATTAAATATACCTTTTATACAAATTATTCTTTTGAACTGACTGAATATCCCGATTAGTGACTTCTGATCATAAATATCGTCTTCCACAATGATAGCTTTCACGGAATTGGTTCCTGCCGTACTTGGCCCTAGGCCATAAACTGCTTAATAAGATATAAACTGCACAAACGCAAGATAAGTTATAGTAATAAGTAGTAATGAATCCTGGATTTGTTCCCTTAGTTAAAATGGATATAACCAGCCCCTCCTAAGGGCTAGTTGTAGGTTCAATTCCTACAGGGAACACTTTTTCTGTGGAGAAAAATTTTAAATATTCGGGGATCGGAAATAAATTTAGTTTAGGATGTGGAGCTAAGCGGATTTGAACCGCTGACCTATTGCATGCCATGCAATTGCTCTACCAACTGAGCTATAGCCCCATTCTTACTCTATAAGAGTATCATTGGACCCGAATAAAATTCAAGGCGTTATTTATTCGTCGGATAATGCACTCTTTACCAAGAGCATGTACTATTGACGCAATAGAGGGAGATGTATTAGTACCAGTTATGGCTACACGTAATGGCATTGCCACTTGACCTACACTGATCCCCAGATCGGCGGCCGTAGATGTGATATAATTATGTATAGTTGCTATCTGCCAGTACTCCTCCGAGCTGGAACTTTTATTTAACTTCTCACGTATTCTTTCAAGCGATTTTTGACTTCTAGAAGTCAGATATTGCTGAGCGAACTTATTATCCTTAAGAGTTATTTCCTCATATAAGTATCTACTCGAGACTACTATTTCTTTTAGAGTTTTACATCGTAACCCATATAGTTCTACTAGCCTAGTTAAGGAAGGTCCATTATGAGGGTTAAGATTTTCTTTCGTCATCTGCCATTGAAGTTGTGATGCTACATAGGTTGCTGGTAATTTATTAATATAGTGGTGATTAAGCCACAGAAGCTTTTTAGGATTTAATGTACTCGCAGATTTACTCACTCCCTCTAAAGTAAATAATACTTTTATTTCTTCAAGACTTAATATTTCTCTATTGCCAGAGGACCATCCCAATCTCACTAAATAATTAATCATTGCCTCTGGTAAATAACCTTCATTCCGATAATGCATAATACTTAGCCATCCATTATGACGCTTCGATATTTTTTGGCTACTTTCGTCTAGAATCATGGAAACATGAGCATAAGAAGGGATAAAAGCGTCTAATGATTTTAATATATTAATTTGACGGAAGGTATTAGTTATATGATCATCGCCTCGAATAACATGGGTAATCTTCATATCCCAATCATCTATAGCAACACAAAAATTATACGTTGGTGTACCGTCGGATCTCAGAATAACTAGATCATCTAATTCTTGATTTTTTACTATAATATTACCCCGGATGAGATCTTTGAAAGAACTTGTTCCTTGCTGAGGATTTTTAAATCTAACTACATAAGGTTGGAGAGTATGATGTTGAAAATGGTCATCAATATTACGACAGTGACCATCATAACGAGGTGTGTTTCCCATTGATATCTGTAGGTTACGCATGTTTTCTAAACGTTTTTTAGTGCAATAACATTTATAGGCGTGTCCTCTTTCTAACATATCATGTATTACTGCATTATATCGATCTAAACGCTCTGACTGGTAATAAGGACCCTCATTCCAATCAATCTTAAGCCATGTTAACCCCTCTATTATTGCATCCCGAGATTTCTTGGTAGAACGAAAATAATCAGTATCTTCGATGCGTAATAAAAAATTTCCGCCGTGTTTACGAGCAAATAACCAGGAATAAAGAGCAGTGCGTACTCCCCCAATATGTAGATCACCCGTAGGACTGGGTGCAAAGCGAGTTTTTATTTTCATTCCAACCTAATCTCTATATTTTTATTCTTATAATACGACCGTAAAAAATATTCAATTTAATTACCCTAAAATCGTTGACTCGTTTTGAACTATCCCTATAATTAACCTTAAAGGGTGATTAGCTCAGTTGGTAGAGCACCTCCCTTACAAGGAGGGGGTCGGCGGTTCAAATCCGTCATCACCCATAATAATATTATTTGTGATGGTAGGGGTCGTTAGCTCAGTTGGTAGAGCAGTTGACTTTTAATCAATTGGTCGCAGGTTCAAATCCTGCACGACCCACCACTAATATAATTTTTACATTTGACTTTAATTACAGAGAAGTTAAACCACGATCGGATAGTTACAATAAGATTAAAATCACATTCCGAATAGGATAATGTGCTGCAGTTTGACCAATTAAATCTTGGCACTGACCCTGATAATACAATTTGCTTTTCCATAGGAACCGATCGAAATTGAAGTTATCGTTTCTATAAATTTAGCAAGTAGCTATTGCTACGTAGTAAATATTGATTTAAGAACTCAAATATCATCCTCCTCTTAGAGGAAGACGAAAAAACAGACCATAATTTGCATTCCAGATAATAATCAGATATTTTATTATATTAGTCCGCTCACAAATTGCTCTGGCTGTGATTATCCTTGTGATTAGCAAGGAACTACTATAAGTAGTTTATTTTCCTCTCGAAATTTAGGGTCAGGACTACTTATGATCGAATAAAAATTATTCTGGACGATTATTATTTGTGCTCGCTCTTTCATATTTATGTCGAGATAATACAAAATATCACTTTATCCTCGCATCCGATATCATTTTAAAATGATGGTAACTAACTTTTATTCTCCTTTTGCTGCTTTAAATGCTTCTGCCATAACACTAGAAAAATGACTGTTGTTATCCGGAGATATGGTTTTATCTTTATCTTCTTCTATTTTGGGACTAGACAGTAGAATTATTCGATTCTTACGATCTACGCCAGATAACTTTCCCTGAACTACGTCTTCTATATTAAAATTTAAATGCAGTGTTTCTTCAGGAGAGCGAAGATATCCTTCTACCCCTTCCGATAATTGAATTTTAGCTCCTTTTGGATCTAGGGCTATGATTTTACCTGTTACTAGAGCCCCTCTTTTATTGAGAGATAAAAAGTTATTCAAGGGATCTTCACTTAACTGTTTGATACTCAGAGATATACGCTCCCTGTCGGCATCTACTTGTAGTACTACGGCGGTAATTTCCTCACCTTTATTATATTGCCTAACGGCTTCTTCTCCTTTAAGATGCCAAGAGATATCTGAAAGATGCACTAATCCGTCAATATTTCCTTCTAGACCAATAAACATTCCAAAATCTGTAATAGATTTTATCTTACCTTTAACCTTATCACCCTTATGATAGGTATCTGCAAATTTTTGCCACGGATTAGTTTTGCATTGTTTTAATCCTAAGGAAATGCGACGGCGTGATTCATCAATATCTAATACCATTACTTCGATCATATCACCAACCTGCATGATTTTAGACGGATTAATATTCTTATTAGTCCAATCCATTTCGGACACGTGCACTAATCCTTCTACTCCTTCTTCCAGCTCCACAAAAGCTCCATAATCCGTAAGATTAGTAACTCGTCCATAATACCTACGAGTGCCTTCCAGATAACGTTGTGATAGATTAATCCAAGGATCTTCTCCTAGTTGTTTTAAACCTAAAGAAACTCTGATGCGTTCGCGATCAAATTTTAACACCTTGACGGTAATTTCATTTCCCACATTCACAATTTCGCTAGGATGTTTAACTCTTTTCCACGCCATGTCAGTAATATGTAATAATCCGTCAATTCCTCCTAAATCCACAAAAGCTCCATAATCCGTAAGATTTTTAATTATTCCTTTTACGATGCTACCTTCTTGTAAATTAGAGAGCAATTGTTGTCGTTCCGCCGTATTTTCTAATTCGATAACGGCCCTCCGGGATACCACTACATTATTACGTTTTAAATCTAATTTGATAACTTTAAATTCTAATTCCTTCCCTTCTAAAGGTTGAGAATCCCGCAGTGGACGCACATCTACTAGCGATCCTGGTAAAAATGCTCTCACTCCATTTATCTCAACTGTAAAACCTCCTTTTACTTTACCATTAATAATACCCGTAATAGTAGCCGATTCTTCATGAGCCTTTTCTAAACGTAACCAAGCTTCATATCGTTTAGCTTTTTCGCGTGAAAGAATAGTTTCTCCATAACCATCTTCTATTGCTTCCAAAGCAACATCTATTCTTTCACCTGTTTTTATTTCTAATTCTCCATGATCATTTTTAAATTGTTCAATAGGAATTGCTGACTCTGATTTTAACCCCGCATCTACTAATACTATATCTTTATCAATAGCAACAATAATACCACTGACAATAGAACCTGGCCGGTATTGTATTTCTTTTAGGGATTCTTCGAAAAATTTAGCAAAAGATTCAGTCATAGTGAAATATCTTTATTATTGTTTGAATGGCTCCATCTCTATTCATGAGCTGGAATGGTTTACTTATTATGTAACATTCCTTATTATATATAAAGGAATACCTCATATTTTATTAATTCTTAAATTTAACATTTATGTGTTAATTTATTGAAAATGGAGAAAAAGGTAAATATGCATAAGCTTTTTTTATCACTTCATCCAGATTCATCCCAGTCGAATCTAGGATAATTGCATCGTCCGCTGGGATTAATGGTGAGATTACCCTCATCCGGTCACGTTCATCACGCAGTTTTATTTCATTTAATACTTTATTGAATTTAACACTACAGCCTTTGTTATGCAACTGTAACACCCGTCGACGAGCACGTTCTTCTACACTAGCATCTAAAAAAAATTTTACCATTGCATCAGGAAAGACTACCGTCCCCATATCTCGTCCTTCTGCCATTAAGCCTGGTTTTTTCCTATAGGAACGCAATCGATCTGTTAGTACTTTTCTAACGGAAGGAACTTTCGCTAAATGTGAAGCTATTTGGCCTATCTTTTCCCTCTGAATTATATTCGTAATATTTTTTTTATCTAAAAAAATTTCATAGTTTCCATTTGCTTTTAGGAGAAAAGAAACATCAAAATTTTTTGCCATGGATAATAATGCTATTTCATTTCGGATAGATATTTTATTACTTATTACGGACCAAGCACAAACTCGATAAATAGCACCTGAATCTAATGAATTCCAATGGAGTCTGTTAGCTAGAGAACAACAAAGCACACTTTTACCTGCACCTGCAGGTCCGTCAATTGTAATGACAGGGATTATTCTACTAATATTTAAAATCCTTTTATTTAAACAGTACTAATATCAGCGAGTTGGCTAAAATAACTAGGAAAAGTTTTTCTAACACAGTTAGGATTCAGTATCGTTACTGGGGATGATGAAAGTGCCAATAATGAAAAACACATCGCCATCCGATGATCGTTATAGGTATCAATTTCGGCATAAGTAATTTTTTCGGGAGGCGTAATAGATATGTAATCTCTTCCTTCTATTACCTGTGCTCCTACTTTTCGCAATTCGGTTGACATAGCAGTCAAACGATCTGTCTCTTTAATACGCCAGTTGTAAATATTGCTTAATGTAGTAGTACCTCGAGCAAAAAGAGCCATTGTGGCCAGAGTCATAGCTGCGTCTGGCATGTCGTTCATATCCATATTAATGGACCTTAGATTTCCCCGTTCACAAATAATTTCATTATCACGCCATTCAATTTGCGCTCCCATTTGTTGGATAATATGCGCAAAAGAAATATCGCCCTGTATGGTATTGCGACCAATTCCGAACACCCTAACTTTTCCACCTTTTACCGCACCGGCGGCTAAGAAATATGAGGATGAAGAAGCGTCTCCTTCTATTATATATCTTCCGGGAGAGTAATATTGTTGATTTCCCCTAATCAGAAATTCCCGATAGTTATTATTGATTATTATAACTTTAAAATCACCTAACAAACGTAATGTAATATCAATATATGGACGAGACACTAATTCTCCGGTTATCAATATCCGAGTATCTTTAGAAGCAAGTGGTGCTGCCATTAGCAAAGCAGTTAAAAACTGGCTTGACTTACTACTATCAATGATAATTGTTCCCCCCTTAAAACCTCCTCTTAAATGAACAGGAGGAACATCGTTTTCTATATCAATACTCGCTTTTCCTTGGCGGAGGGCATGGACTAAAGGGCCTAAGGGACGTTCCTTCATGCGCGCATCTCCTGTTAAAAGAACATCATTATCAGTTAAACTTAGTGCGGCTGTCAGAGGCCGCATAGCAGTCCCAGCGTTACCTAAGAATAATTCGATCTTTTCTTTTACATGTATTGGTCCTGCACACCCTACTATATCACAAACCGTATTATTTTTAGATAAAGTAAAAGATATTCCAAGGTGATGCAATGCTTTCAGCATATGACGTACGTCTTCACTATCAAGTAGATTAGTTAATCTAGTCAGTCCATGTGCCTGAGCCGCAATTAAAAGTGCCCTATTGGAGATACTCTTAGAACCCGGAATGTCTATAGTACCATTTACCAACGAAATAGGTTGTAATGTCAAGGAATCAGCCCACATAAAGATCATCTCCCGAATAAAATTTAGTTTAAACAACATCTACTACCCATACTTTAATTCAAAATATTTCATATACTCAATAAGTTTTTTTTACCCCAGCTATGGGCAGAGCATTATATAGAGAGGCACGTATTCCACCCCCTGATTAATGGCCTTTTAGCATTCGTAATCCTCGTATCTCGGGTTTTGGGAAGGAAAAAGTTTCTAATTTAGAATTAGATAGTTGAAAAGTCAAGTTCATTACTGACCGATACTTGGCAGAAACATCGTTAATATAAAAATCACTTTTATCCAAATTGTTATATAAGAGATCCCGCCTTTTCTTGATTTCTGTGGGAGATGATCTCTAGCCCTCCTTGTTCTTTTAACCATTTCAATACTAAACCGGTTATATACCAAGAAAAAGTAGGGGGATTAAACATAGAATAATTTTTTGCTTGAAATTTATAATTCAGGATGGATGGTACTTCTCTCCGAGCCTTTTCTAGCAGATCTTTGTGTATAATTATTACGGTTAGACCAGCAGTGCCAATGTTTTTTTTCGCACCGGCATAAATAACTCCATAATTCTTGATATTTAGAGGACGAGATAGTATAACCGACGAATAATCAGCTACCATAATTTTATCTTTAATATATGGTTCTTCATGAATAGCTATTCCATGAATCGTTTCAGTGGGGCAATAGTGGACATACTGAAATATTCCACTTTGAGAGTGGATAATTGAGTGTTGGCTATCCACTATTGTTTTGACATTAATAATATTAGGATTACAGTACTTCTGTGCTTCCTTTGATGCCCTAGACGACCAGTAAGTACTATCTACATAGTCATCATAATTTTTAGGGTGACTTAATAAATTTAATGGCACTGCATAAAATTGTGCTCGTGCTCACCCATGACAGAATAATCCTTTATATTATAATAGAATTTTCATAAGATCACGAATATCTTGTTCGCTTTCTTCTACAAATTGTAAAAATTATTTACTTCTGTGACTAATTTCTATTATCGAAGTACCTAATCCTTTCCAACTCACAAGATCTTCGTTTGCTTGGGCCAGAACTTCTTTAGGTATCATTGCAGGTACAGCACTAAAATTATAAACCTCTAACATGATGAGACAAAAAACTTGTCTTCTTGATCTAGCTTCTGATGTTTATATTTTTAATTATTTTTAGGACAAAGTGACATTCTATTATTCTCTTTCCTTAGTTAGGATAACTAAATTTGGTTTTAAGAGGGGACTTCATAAAATTTTATCCTTTCTTCAGATTTACTGAAGTCTACTTGTTCCTAAAAGGGTGTAATCCTATGGCTTTATATACTTGAAGAAGAGTATTTTTAGCTTTCCAGCGTGCTTTTAAGGCCCCTTCCTGAAGAATTTTATGAAGTAACACTTCATCACTACGAAATCTATTATATTTTTTTTGGATTGCGCTCAGCAGATCAGAAACCGCATGTGCCACTGAAATTTTCAGGTGATCATACATTTTATCTGAGAATTCTTTTTCTAATTCCTGAATACTTTTACCACTGATTACAGATAAAATATTTAATAAGTTAGAAACTCCCGGTTTATTTTTTATATCATAACGTATGAGAGGAGGTAATTCGGAATCAGTCACCGCTCTTTTTATTTTTTTTAAAACTGAGCTAGGAGATTCTAGAAGTCCAATAATATTGTTTCGATTATCATCCGATTTAGACATTTTTTTAGTAGGTTCCAGTAGAGACATGACTCGAGATCCGCAGTGAGAAATCACAGGCTCAGGAATAGTGAATACAGGACCATAAATTTTATTAAAACGATGAGCAATAGTGCGACTTAATTCTAAATGTTGTTTCTGGTCTTCCCCAACAGGTACCTGCTTAGTTTGATACAAGAGAATATCAGCTGCCATTAATATCGGATAATTAAATAATCCTGCACTAGTACTATCCTTACATACAATTTTATTCCTAAATTGTCTCATGCGACTTAATTCACCTAAGTAAGTGTAACAGTTTAAGATCCAATGGAGCTGTGTATGTTCCGCAACATGTGATTGAACAAAAATAATGCATTTTTGAGCTTCTAAACCGCACGCTAAGTAGAGTGCCAACGTATCTAACGTTGCGGTGCGTAATTTCGCGTAATCTTGTCGTACCGTTATCGCATGTAAATCTACGATACTATATATACATTGATACTTATCCTGCAGTTGTACCCATTGACGTAATGCCCCTATATAATTACCAAGAGTTAACTCCCCTGAAGGTTGAGTACCACTAAATACTATGTGTTTGTTCATTTCAAAACAAATCCTAAGTCGTTTCGATGCTCTAATTTGGTAAATTAATTGCACGATATTTTGATAATTCAGCACGCATAGAGTTAATTACTTGCTTATAATTATTTTTTGATTGACTAAAAATTGCTGATCCTATGACTAAAATATCAGCCCCCGATGTAGCAATAGCGCGAATGTTATTTACATTGACTCCTCCATCTACTTCGAGAGCAATATTATTATAGCCCAGAGAATTAATTAGTTTACGTATCTGACGTATTTTGAGAAATGTCCTAGGGAGAAAAGATTGTCCCCCAAATCCCGGGCACACCGACATCAACACAATTACATCTAGTTGAGAAATAAAAGATTGAATTTTATCAACCGGAGTATCAGGATTTAATACTAAACCCGCTTGACAATCATGTTGCTTAATGAGAGTCAGAGCTTTGTTAATGTTAGCTGAAGTTTCAGGATGAAAAGCAATAATACTAGCCCCTGCGCGAGCAAATTCTGGAATAATTTCATCTACCGGTGATACCATAAGATGGACCTCAATTGGGGCTGTAATTCCATAATCTCTAAGAGATCTTAATACCATTGGTCCTATACTTAAATTAGGTACATAGTGGTTATCCATGACATCGAAGTGTACACTATCCACTCCGGCTGCTATAACACTAGCAGTCTCTTCCCCTAAGCGGGCAAAATCTGCAGACAAAATCGAGCATGACAGTAAATGTTTCATTTATTTTTCTCATTTTTAGATGAAGGGAGGAAAATAATATTAATTTTTGAACTCTTAATTACCCCTAGTAAATTTTTGATGGCTATCTTCAATAGCAGAGATGATGAAATCATAAGAAATACTCTTACATACTTCTGCTTTACCTAACTTTAAAGGTAATACTAATTGTAACTTTCTGGACATCATTTTTTTATCTCGCAACATGTGTGGAAATAATCGGTTAGGTTTGAGAATAGGTGGAATACTTACGGGTAAACCCGCACGTTTTAATAATGAAATTACCCGATCGGTAACCGTGCTTTTCAGCCTACCAATTTTTTCCGCAGTGCGGCAAGCTATTACTAATCCTGCGGATACCGCTTCTCCATGAAGCCATTTTCCATATCCTAACTCTATTTCTATAGCGTGGCCAAAAGTATGTCCTAAGTTTAGTAACGATCTGCACCCCCTTTGTTCTCGTTCATCATCAGCAATTATCTTAGCTTTCAATTCACAACAATAATGTATACACTGTATCAGCGATCGTTCTTCGAGCGTTAATAAATTATCAATATTCTCTTCTAACCAATTAAAAAAACTCCTATCAAATGCTAGACCATATTTTATGACTTCTGCAAGGCCCGAAATAAGTTCTCGTTTAGGTAAAGTATTTAAACAACTAATATCTACTAAAACTGAAGCGGGCTGATAAAAAGCCCCAATCATATTTTTTCCTTGAGGATGATTGACGGCGGTTTTTCCTCCTACGGACGAATCTACCTGTGATAATAGGGTAGTAGGTACTTGAATTAAACGTACTCCACGCTGATAAGTAGCGGCTGCAAATCCAGTTAGATCACCAATCACTCCTCCCCCTAAAGCAATTAGAGTGGTATCACGTCCATGTGATTTTTTCAAAAGCACACTAAATAAGTAATTTAAAGAATGTAAATTTTTATATCCCTCTCCATCAGGGAGAATAATAGAATCCACTAATACTCTGGCATTTTTTAATACTGTTACTATCTTCTGAAGATAGATATCCGCTATAGTATTATTAGTCACTATCACGGTTTGTTCTTCTGCCTTTAAAGGAAAAAAATTAATCCAGTTCTTTAACAAACCCGGTGCTATAGTAATAGGGTAACTGCGTTCCTGCAAATTAACTATTATTCTTTCCATATTAATCACCCATTCGGTATCGCTTAACTATTTTTAAGAAAAATCATGATTTGGTTGACCACCACTTTAGCACTTTTAGCATCAGTACAAATTGTAAGATCAGCGATTTCCTCATACAAAGGATTACGCTCAGTGGCAAGAGATTGAAGAATTTCCCGGGGTGAACCACTATTATTTACCTGTAACAAAGGTCTTTTTCTATCACGTTGTGTCCGCACCATTTGTTCTTCCACAGTAGTATTTAGATACACCACTAACCCGCGGGACGACAGGCGTTTACGGGTATAACGTGATTGCACCGATCCTCCTCCTGTAGCGAGGACAATGGCCTGTTTTTCAGTCATTTCATTAATAATTTTTTCCTCCCGGATCCGAAAACCTTCTTCCCCCTCTACATCAAACACCCAGCTTATATCGGCTCCAGTACGTCGTTCAATTTCTTGATCAGAATCAAAAAACTCCATATTTAGTTGTTGAGCTAATATGCGGCCAATAGTACTTTTTCCCGCACCCATGGGACCAATCAAAAATATATTGCGTTTCTCTACCATTATTACCATTATTTATTTTAAGTTAAAGAGTCTAATCGACACCGTTGATATGTTAAGTTGTTTATATCATGCTAACATAGCAATATTAGTACTATGTATTTGACGCTTATAAGAAATTAGTAATGCATGATCATAACGTAATATTTTCTATTTTTTAAGAAAAAAATATTTAAGTAGAAAGAAATGTTTTAGATTAATTAGTAGAAACAGTTTTTTTTATGTACTATCAAATACTACTGAACCTCATTTATTATAATATTTTTTTGATAAAACTCGATTTATTAATCTCAGCAAACTATTAAGTTGTGTGATTATAACATGGAAAAATATTTTTGCAGAATGATAATGGAGAAGTAATTACATGGGTATTTTTAGGAAGGGACCTACTAAAAAAGATCTAATGAATTATAATATTATTAACCCTATCGAAATAATTTATAATCCAGATTATAACACTTTATATCGGGAGGAAACTCAACCCAATTTAACACAATTAGAACGTGGAATTATAACTAAATGCGGAGCTATCGCAGTTAATACTGGAATTTTTACGGGAAGATCTCCTCAAGATAGATATATCGTACGAGATGATAATACTAAGCATAAAATATGGTGGTCTGATCAAGGAGAAGAGGGAGAGAGTGATAATCATCCTCTATCTCCTGAAATTTGGACCGATCTTAAAAAGATTGTTACAAAACAACTCTCAGGAAAGAGAATTTTTATTGTGGATGCTTGGTGTGGATCTAACTCCGAGGCTCGTTTAGCAGTACGTTTTTTTACTGAAGTAGCATGGCAGGCACATTTTATGACTAATATGTTTATTCGTCCCGAAGAAGAAGAGTTAAAAAATTTTACTCCGGATTTTGTACTTATGAATGCTGCTAAATGCACTAATCATTTATGGCAAGAACACGGATTGAATTCAGAAAATTTTATTGCGTTTAATCTGACTGAAAATATCCAACTTATAGGTGGTACTTGGTACGGAGGAGAAATAAAAAAAGGATTATTCTCTATTATGAATTATTTTCTTCCCGGGAAAGGAATAGCATCTATGCATTGCTCAGCTAATATGGGTCCAAAAGGGGATGTAGCCCTTTTTTTTGGTCTTTCTGGTACTGGTAAAACCACACTATCTACTGATCCACAACGTAAATTAATAGGAGATGATGAGCATGGATGGGATCGTAATGGTGTCTTTAATTTGGAAGGGGGATGTTATGCTAAGACTATGAACCTTTCTGAACAAGAAGAACCCGATATTTACCATGCCATTCGACGAAATGCACTGTTGGAAAACGTTAGGGTACAGACTGACGGTTCAATAGATTTTTATGATACTAGCACTACAGAAAATGCTCGTGTTTCATATCCTCTAGAACATATCAAGAACATTGTGCGGCCCGTTTCAAAAGCAGGACATGCCACGCAGATTATTTTGCTCACTGCCGATGCTTTTGGGGTATTTCCTCCTGTCTCGAGGCTTACTGCAATGCAAACACAATACTATTTTTTATCTGGATTTACATCTAAAATTACCGGTACTGAACGGGGCATAAAAAAAAACATCCCCACTTTTTCCGCGGGTTTTGGAGCAGCTTTTTTACTTTTACATCCCAGTAAGTATGCAGCTCTCCTATTCAAGTATATAAAGTCTGCCCAAGCAGAAACTTTTCTGGTTAATACTGGTTGGAATGGTTTAGGCAAGCGAATTTCTCTGGGGGATACTCGTGTTATTATTAATGCTATATTGAATAACCAGGTGTTATTAAATAGTAGTACGATCACATTACCTATATTTAATCTTTCAGTTCCCGGAGAGATTTCTGGTATTAACAATAATATTCTTGATCCTCGCAATTCTTATCACCATCCCGATCAATGGATAACAAATGCTAGACATTTAGCGCATCAGTTCATTAATAACTTTAAAAAATACCGGAATTGTCCGAAAGTAAACCACTTACTACGTGCAGGTCCTATCCTTTAATTTCGTTTATAACGTGGTCTAAATAAAGTAGGCACTATGAAAATTCAATAATATATATTATTTATACTCTATAGTGTATTTGATGACAAGATGATTATCCTTGATGATCTCATGCTTTATTTTCTTCATCACTTAAATAATACTAATACTCTTAGTGCAGAAATAAAAATTGAATAATATTTTATGGGTGATATAGATCACAAATATTATAAAAGAAAGCTAAAATGATATAAAATTAATTCATAATATTTAGGTTGTAGTTTTGTAATTTAGATCTAAAATAGAAGAATATATTGTTATTGTAAGAAACATTTTCATTAACTATTTTTAGGTAGGATCTATGATCCGTATTAAAATAAGCAGTACCGCACAAGAATATTTGCTCCAGTTGTTATCTAATCAGACAGAAGGGACTCATCTTCGCATATATGTAACTAATCCTGGAACTTATTATGCGGAATGTGGACTAGCTTTTGGCTTACCTACTTCAATTTCAGTAGATGATGTAAAATTACCATTTTCCAAATTTTCTATTTATATTGATGTTAATAGTGCTCCTTGGCTTGAAGATGCGGAAATAGATTTATTTAGGAATCAAGATTTGCTGGAATCACAGCTGATATTGAAAGCCCCTAAAATAAAGGATCTTATCCAAGATGACGATATGTCATTAACAGACCGGATCCAATCTGTTCTTAATATTCAAATTAATCCAAAACTACAGGAACATGGAGGACATGTAAGCTTGACAGAAATTACTCCGGAAGGTTTTGTTATTCTGAACTTTAGTGGTGGTTGCAATGGATGTTCAATGGCTTATTTAACCCTGAAGGAACATATTGAAAAAACATTATTACAACATTTTCCGGAACTAAAAGGAGTTCGGGACGCAACTGCACATCATCGAGGTGAGCACTCTTACTATTAAGCTGATTTATTAGCTATCAATAGAACTATTGAGGAGTGGAATGAGGTGATATGGAAATCAAAACATTAAAAGATTTAATTGTAATCGGAGGTGGTATTAATGGGGTAGGTATTGCAGCTGATGCTGCGGGTCGTGGACTATCAGTGCTCGTTTTAGAAGCACACGACTTAGCTTGTGCTACATCTTCGGCCAGTTCTAAATTAATTCACGGTGGATTACGGTACCTGGAACATTATGAGTTTAAATTAGTTAGCGAAGCACTCTCAGAACGTGAAATAATATTAAAGTCAGCGCCACATATTGTTTTTCCCCTGCGATTTCGTCTTCCTCATTGTTCACATTTACGTCCCGCATGGATGATTCGAATGGGACTTTTTATATATGACCACTTAAGGAAAAATATTAGTTTACCTAAGAGCAAAAGCATTCGCTTCTGTGAAAATTCCTCAGTTTTAGAGGCATATATATCACGCGGTTTTGAATATTCCGACTGTTGGGTAGACGATGCACGTTTAGTTGTATCTAATGCCCAAGAAGTCATAAAACATGGAAGTGAAGTGCACACGCGTTGTCGTGTAATTGGAGCAAAACGAGAAAATAATTTATGGCATGTAACAGCAGAGGATATAGATAGTGGAAAAATAGTAAGATGGCGATCTAAAGGATTGGTCAATGCTGCTGGACCTTGGGTTAACAAAGTACTAGAGGAAGTTGTACAACGTTCTTCTAAATATCGTATCCGTTTGATCAAAGGTAGCCATATTGTCGTTCCTAGAATTCACGCAGAACCTTACGCCTATATTTTGCAAAATACAGATCATCGAATTATTTTTGTTATTCCTTGGATGGAAGATTTTTCTATTATTGGTACTACCGATATAGAATATAAAGATAATCCTAAAAATCCTATTATTTCTGATGAAGAAATTAGCTATCTACTTAAAGTTTGTAACCACTACTTTAAGAAAAAAATTTCTAAACAAGACATTATTTGGTCTTATTCAGGAGTGCGTCCTTTGTATGATGATAAATCTAATAACCCACAATATATTACCAGAAACTATGTTTTAGATCTAAATGAATTTCACGGAAAAACTCCTTTAATATCAATTTTTGGAGGAAAAATTACTTCTTATAGAAAATTATCGGAACAAGCACTTAATATGTTAGCGAAATTTTTTCCCCATACTGGGTCGGCATGGACCCAAAATAATATCTTACCGGGGGGACATTTAGGAAGAAATCGTGTCCATTATGCTAATTATTTGTATGAACGATATGGTTTTCTTAGCCAATCACTCGCGAAACGATATGCGTATACCTACGGTAGTAAGAGCGAGCTAATTCTTAAAGATATAAGCAAAATTTCTGATTTAGGTGAAAATTTTGGACATGATTTTTATGAAGCGGAATTGCATTATTTAGTGAAAAATGAATGGGTGTATACAATAGAAGATGCAATATGGCGTCGTACTAAATTAGGAATATGGCTCACTCCGTTACAACAGAAACGGATTGTTGAATGGTTAAATTTTAACGTCCCCAAAAGATCTGTCTTCTAGATATAAATTTAAGTAAGTAGATTTACCATGCGGCGTAATAGTTCCCAAGCTACCCAATTTATCGGATCTCCTCCTGTAAAAGAGGAGAAATATTTTTGTCCCATGGATAATTTACGTAACCTTCCTCCAGGAGAAGAGTACCAGTAACACCAGTGGATGCTTACGAGTATTAGGTATAATAGCCCCGACCCGAACCCAAATTCCATCTATTGGAATCTCATTTTTCTTCGCGACTTTAACCTTTTTTAATCTCTTTATCAATCCAAGGGATCAAACTGCCTGCTAAAGGAACATCGAAATTTTGTACTGTCATAGTAGTACTACGACTAATTGTAGTTGCTTTTTGTTCCAGATCCAGAATATATCCGGTGGATTATCTAAATCTACTCGTACACTTTGATACAAAATTTCCATCTTTTTAATAATTTTCGCATATGTCGGGAACCTGCTCCTGACGCAGCTGGATAAGTGGAAACTGATACCCATTCAACTCTTGATAATTATAAAATAATCCTCCTAGAGACATGAGCATCAAACTAACTGTACAATTACCTGCTACAAACGTTTTTATTCCTTTATTGAGTGCTTCATCTATTACCAAACGGTTGATTGAATCGAGAATGATAACTACATCTTCTTGAAGACGTAAGTGTAGATGCGGCATCATCTATCCAATCTCCCTTACATACGTAATTTGGGATAGATATTAAGGGTATAACTATTGCCTTGACAACTAAGGATAATATCTATTTCCTTCAAAGTATCTAGGTCATATGCATTGTGTAATATTAAGGGTAATTTATTGTTAAATAAGAATAATCTTTGACCAGGTTTGGAAGTAGAGAAAAATATAGGCGTAAGTTTATCAAAATCATTTTCTTCTCTCATACGTTTAAGAAGTACTGAAACCACCATTCCACGACATCCAATGAAAGTTATAGTTTTTATAAATATTGCCTTAAACTTATTTATCTTGCAATTTGTTTGATAATGATCGCAATTACATAGTTTATCTTCATGGTGAAAATGATCTCCGTTACAATTATTAATTATTGATTATATCTTTTACAATTTGTAAATATTACACTGAACTGACAGGTATCTTTTTTTTTAAATTAAAAAATATTATTATTTTCCCTTGCACACCTTTAACCGTAAGGAGTATATTTGTTATGAAAGAAATAGTTTCGGTTACCATGCTTTTATTTCTCGTCATGGATCCTCTGGGTAATTTACCTATTTTTATGTTGATCTTAAAACCTTTAGAAAATAAACGTCGACATATGATAATTATACGAGAAATGATTATTGCCTTGATAATCATGCTCGTTTTTTTCTTGACAGGAGAAAAGATTCTTACCCTTTTAAATTTACGAACCGAGATAGTCTCTATTGCCGGAGGCATAGTGCTTTTCTTAATTGCACTAAAAATGATTTTTTCTTCCGAACAAGCGGCTGCTAACACTTATATATCAGCTGGTGAAGCACCATTTATAGTACCTTTGGCTATTCCACTAGTAGCAGGTCCCACAGTATTAGCCACCCTAATATTATTATCACATAAATATCAACATAGAATTATATCTATGATGGCTGCTTTACTGGTAGCCTGGTTAGCTACCTTGGTCATTTTGATGTCATCGGGAATTTTTCTCCGAATTCTCGGAGAAAAAGGTCTGAATGCCCTCGAAAGATTAATGGGATTGATATTAATCATGTTAGGATCACAAATGATTTTAGATGGGCTGCGTGTTTATCTTAGTAGCTGATAAATACGTTCTATTCTAACTATTTCTTGCTTGATAAAGTCAACAGATTTCTTAAAACTAGGTAAGAGCTTCTTCTGAAGGTAGCTAATTTACTAGTAGTATCATGATGCCATATGATCATCATCTCCGACCCAGAACTAACTGGTATTCTACCAGTTAGGAGGTGGGGAGTAATATAAGAAAGATAAATATAAGTCCATCTTCCTCCTGTATCGTCGTACGATTACTTCCTCCATTTCATCACATGTGCTTATTATGATCTACATAAATAAATCTGTTCTTCTGTTTTTTTATCATTCGGATGTGGTTGTTATACTTAATTTTTTCTCCTTTTAAGTTCTGTTTCCCCTTTTATTATAATAAAATTAAAAATTTCAATATTCATTGAAACTAAGGTTGCAGCTAATATTTTAAATATTTCGGCTTCTACTATTAGAAACGAGTTTATCTTCATTAAACTAAATTACTATGACAATATATTATCTTCATTTACTCAGTAGTTTTTTGTCTGTACACAATTAACTAGTTTTTTATTAAATAATACATATATTTGTAATATCTTTTTTAAGATGATCACTCAATAAAAAAGTTATAATAATTCTGATCTCCTCTTCTCTTAGAAGAAGAGATATCCTAGGGAGAACATATTAGAGATGCCACCATCATTTAATATTTTACTTTTAAACGGTCCTAATTTAAATTATTTAGGAAGACGGGAGACGAACAAATATGGATTATTCACACTAAGTGAGATTGTGGAAAATATGACAGCGCAGGCTAAATTTTTTAATATAAGACTCTATCATTTTCAATCTAATTCCGAGAATCAACTAATTGAAATTATCTACGAATCCCTCCATGAACATATCGATTATATTATTCTCAATCCGGCTGCCTATACTCATACTAGTATAGCATTACGCGATGCACTGCTTGCCGTTAATATTCCCTTTATTGAGGTCCATATCTCCAATATATATAATCGTGAAATATTTCGTAAAAATTCGTATTTTTCTGATATTGCAGCTGGTTTTATCTGTGGATTAGGTCCGGCAGGATACTTCTTAGCCTTAGACGCGATAGTATATCGGCTAAAACAAACTCAAGATCCAGACAGAGACCTGCTCTCACACGAGGAGAACCTCGTACTACCCTAGGTGCTACGGCATTTCACTACTGAGTTCGAGATGGAATCAGGTGGTTCTACCGCGCTTAACTGTCTGGACTAATAATTTTACTTTTAAATAGAACATTTCTGGTGTTGTAAGGTTAAGCCTCTCGGGTGATTAGTACTAGTTAGCTTAACGTATTACTACGCTTCCACACCCAGCCTATCTACGTTGTAATCTTCAACGACCCTTCAGAAAACCATTAAGGTTTTCAGGGAAGACTTATCTTGAGGTAGGCTTCGCGCTTATATGCTCTCAGCACTTATCCCTTCCGCATTTAGCTACCGGGCAATGCCACTGGCGTGACAACCCGAACACCAGGGATGCGTCCACTCCGGTCCTCTCGTACTAGGAGCAGCTCCTCTCAATCTTCCAACGCCCACGGCAGATAGGGACCGAACTGTCTCACGACGTTCTAAACCCAGCTCGCGTACCACTTTAAATGGCGAACAGCCATACCCTTGGGACCTGCTACAGCCCCAGGATGTGATGAGCCGACATCGAGGTGCCAAACACCGCCGTCGATATGAACTCTTGGGCGGTATAAGCCTGTTATCCCCGGAGTACCTTTTATCCGTTGAGCGATGGCCCTTCCATACAGAACCACCGGATCACTAAGACCTGCTTTCGCACCTGCTCGCGCCGTCACGCTCGCAGTCAAGCCAGCTTATGCCTTTATACTAACCTCACGATATCCGACCGTGATTAGCTGACCTTTGTACTCCTCCGTTACTCTTTAGGAGGAGACCGCCCCAGTCAAACTGCCCACCAGACATGGTCCTGGTTCCGGATCACGGAACTCAGTTAGAACCCTCAATGTTAAAGGGTGGTATCTCAACGACGACTCCATATAAACTGACGTCTACATATCATAGTCTCCCACCTATTCTGCACATTAAAACTAAGAATTCAATATCAGGCTACAGTAAAGGTTCACGGGGTCTTTCCGTCTTGCCGCAGGTACACTGCATCTTCACAGCGATTTCAATTTCACTGAGTCCCAGGTGGAGACAGTCTGGCCATCATTACGCCATTCGTGCAGGTCGGAACTTACCCGACAAGGAATTTCGCTACCTTAGGACCGTTATAGTTACGGCCGCCGTTTACCGGGGCTTCACTCGAGAGCTTTAGGTTTCCCTTAACTCCTTCACTTAACCTTCCGGCACCGGGCAGGCATCACACCGTATACATCCACTTACGTGTTAGCACAGTGCTGTGTTTTTATTAAACAGTTGCAGCCAGCTGTTATCTTAGACTGGTTTTAGCTTCATCCGTTCGGATTTCACCATATACCAGTGTGCCTTCTCCCAAAGTTACGGCACTATTTTGCCTAGTTCCTTCACCTGGGTTCTCTCAAACGCCTTAGTATTCTCTACCTAACTACCTGTGTCGGTTTAGGGTACGGTTACCTGAAACCTTTCGCTTAGAGGCTTTTCCTGGAAGCTTGGTATCAATTACTTCATCACTATTGTGATTCGTTATCACGCCTTAGTGTTAATAGTAATCCGGATTTACCTAAACTACCCACCTACACGCTTAAACTGAGATTACCATCACTCAGATAATCTAACCTTCTTCGTTCCCCCATCGCAGTGACAAGTAGTACAGGAATATTAACCTGTTTCCCATCAGCTACGCTTCTCAGCCTCACCTTAGGGACCGACTAACCCTGCCCTGATGAACATTGGACAGGAAACCTTAGTTTTTCGGCGGGTAGGTTTTTCACCTACCTTATCGTTACTTATGTCAGCATTCGCACTTCTGATACCTCCAACATGTCTCTCAACATATCTTCTCAGGCGTACAGAACGCTCCCCTACCCAGCACTATTAATGCTGCCGCAGCTTCGGTGCATAATTTAGCCCCGTTATATCTTCCGCGCAGGCCGACTCGACCAGTGAGCTATTACGCTTTCTTTAAATGATAGCTGCTTCTAAGCTAACATCCTGGCTGTCTAAGCCTTCCCACATCGTTTTCCACTTAACTATGACTTAGGGACCTTAGCTGGCGGTCTGGGTTGTTTCCCTTTCCACGACGAACCTTAGCACCCGCCGTGTGTCTCCCATGGTAACATTCAACGGTATTCGGAGTTTGCATCGGTTTAGTAACCCGGTAAGGTCCTTGACCGAAACAGTGCTCTACCCCCGTTGATGAATTCATGAGGCGCTACCTAAATAGCTTTCGGGGAGAACCAGCTATCTCCCGGTTTGATTGGCCTTTCACCCCTATCCACAGGTCATCCGCTGATTTTTCAACATCAGTCGGTTCGGTCCTCCAGTTGACATTACTCAACCTTCAACCTGCCCATGACTAGATCACCGGGTTTCGGGTCTGTATCCTGCAACTAAATGCCCTTTTAAGACTCGGTTTCCCTACGGCTCCCCTATACGGTTAACCTTGCTACAGAATACAAGTCGCTGACCCATTATACAAAAGGTACGCAGTCATCCTTAATAGGACTCCTACTGCTTGTACGTACACGGTTTCAGGATCTATTTCACTCCCCTCACCGGGGTTCTTTTCACCTTTCCCTCACGGTACTTGTTCACTATCGGTCAGTCAGGAGTATTTAGCCTTAGAGGATGGTCCCCCTATCTTCAAACAGGATATCACGTGTCCCGTTTTACTTATTGAGTTAATAATTTCAATCTTTTTGTATACGGGACTATCACCCTGTTTCGTTGATCTTTCCAAATCATTCTACTAAAATTAGAAATTAATAATAACTCTGGGCTGTTCCCTCTTCGCTCGCCACTACTAAGGGAATCTCATTTGATTTCTTTTCCTCGAGGTACTCAGATGTTTCATTTCCCTCGGTTTGCTTTATCAAGCTATATATTCACTTGATAATGATACAATAAATTGCATCGGGTTTTCCCATTCGGAAATCCCTGGTTTATACGCTCCTATCAGCTAACCAGAGCTTTTCGCAGATTAGCACGTCCTTCATCGCCTCTGACTGCCTAGGCATCCACCTTGTACGCTTAATTGCTTAACCTCACAACCCACAAATGTCCTGTATTTTACAAAATTTTTTTTCAATTTTTTAAAGAAC